>DASTVZ010000220.1:0-39238 GCA_035758845.1 Vicinamibacterales bacterium | reverse complement strand
CGCAGCCCCGGAGTATTTCTATCAGCCGAACGACATCGTCACCGCATCGAACGGCGACATCTTCGTCTCGGAGGGACATGGCGGCGCGAACTCACGCATTCTGAAATTCACGAAGGACGGCAAACTGATCAAGGTAATTGGCAAGAAGGGGACCGGGCCGGTGGCGTTCGATCAGCCGCACGCACTCGCGTTTGATTCGAAAGGACGTTTGTTCGTCGGAGATCGCAGCAACAACCGGATCCAGATCCTCGATCAGGAAGGAACGTTCATTGAGGAATGGAAGCAGTTCAGCCGTCCGAGCGGCATCTACATCGACAAGCACGACGTGATCTATGTCGCGGACTCGGAATCAGGTTCGGTCGGCAATGGTCGAAGCCGCACGGAAAAGCGGGGGATTCGCGTCGGCCGCATCAGCGACGGCAAAGTGATCGCCTTGATTCCGGATCCAGCGGACGTCGCAACAAACACGAGCGCCGCGGAGGGGGTCGCAGCGGATGCAGCAGGGAATATTTATGGTGCCGAGGTCGGGCCGAAGGCGTTGAAGAAGTATGTTCGAAAATAATTCTTTCCGCCTGAAGGCGGAAGCCACGAGCTCTCAATTAGAAATCTCGTAGCTTCCGGCTTTAGCCGGAAGCACCTTATTTCTCCGACTTGAACAGAATCGCGTTCAACAAATCGGTCTGACGCACCAGTTCATCCTTACCTGCCGGGAACTTGTTTGCACGAAGAAGGAACGCGAGCAGATCGGCGACCTGCTGACGGGTCATGGAGCCAGGTTTATCCTGCGGCATCGACAGGCGGATCCGATCGAATAAGGCACCCATCGGGACGCCGTTCCACGTCGACTTGAACGTCGCGTCGGTGAGCGATTTCGCGCCTTCTCCGTTCCCCTGCAGCGTCGCTCCGTGACATCTGACGCAGTGCTCGCCATAGAGGGCTTCGCCGCGCGTCGCCTGCTCCTCAGTGTAGACGCCGTCCCACACCGTCTTGTCCTGCGCACGAGTCGCCACTGTCGCCGTCGTGATCGTGGCGAACGCCATGACCAGGGGTCCGAATCGTCTCATTTACCGGTCGCGTCGCGCGGCAGGCTGTAGGCGATGTACTCACCCGAGTACGGACCACCGCTCACTGCAACGACGATGTATTGGCGGCCGTCGAGCATGTAAGTCATCGGTGAACCACTTTGTGGTGCAGGCATGAACACTGCACCGACTTCCTTGCCGGTGACCTTGTCGTACGCGCGCAACATCGCTCCGCGCGGATGCTCGCTCGTCGTTGTCACCTGCGGATCGCCGAGGACCACAAGCGTCTTCGTTATCACGAGGCCGACACTGCTGTTCTGTCCTGTCTTCGCGATCTTTAGTCCCTTTAGGAGTGGATGACTTCGCACGTTGTCGGGTGTGTCGCCGTGCGGTGTGCGCCACTTCACGCGACCCTTCTCGAGATCGATCGCCGCCAGAGCGCCGTATGGCGGTTTTACAATCGAGAGGCCATCGATGGTCAATCCTCCCTCGCCCGCTCGTCCTGCTCCTGCGGGTGGCGCGGCCGTCGCAGGCGCGTTCCTCGACGCGCTGGTTGCCTGTCCACCAGCGGCCGGCGCCGCGCCCGGTCTTTGCGGCCGCTGGGGAATATCCGCATACGTGCCGGTGCCTGCGGCTTCACGCAAACGGAACGGCTGCCCGACTACACCCGCCTGATACTCGAGCTCGGAAAAGCCGGGCGGAGGCGGCGCAACAGACTCGGCAGCAATCGTCGCCATTGCCGCCTGGGCGAAGACGGTGTGTGTGTCCGGGTCGTAACCGCCGCCGGGCCAATTCGTGCCGCCATTGGCGTTCCCCATGTTGATCGCGCCGAGCAGACCATTGACGTTGCCGACGATCGGCGGATTGTAGACAACGCCCGGGTACCACTTGTAGCGCTCGAGATTCTTCTTCGCCTGCGCGCGGAGTTCAGGCGTGAAATCGATCAGATCATCCTCGCTCAAGGCGTTGCGCCCATACATCAACGCCGCCGGAGGATGCGGTTGCGTCGGCGCGTACCACTCGCCTGGCACGTCCCCCTTCGGCACCGCTTTTTCTTCGATCGGCCAGATCGGAACGCCAGTGACCCGATCGAACACGTAGAGCCATGCCTGCTTACTCGGCACCGCGACGATCTTGCGCGGCTTGCCATCGATCGGCACATCCGCGATAAGCGGCGCCGACGACATGTCGTGATCCCAGATCGGATGATGCACGAACTGAAAGTGCCACTTCGGCCTGCCGGTGTTGATGTCGACGCAAACGAGGCTCTCGCCGTAGAGATTGTTTCCCGGCCTCTTTGCACCGTAGTAGTCCGAGGTCGGAGATTCGACCGGCAGGTACACCAGCCCCAATTCCTCGTCGACAGTGATTTGCGTCCAGACGCCGGTATTGCCGTTCGTCGACCACGAGTTGTTCAACCACGTCTCGCCGCCAGGTTCGTTCGGTTTCGGAATCGTGTTGAAGGTCCACTTCAATTTGCCGCTTTTCACGTCGAACGCACGCACGAGACCTTTCGTGTTGTTATTCGTGATGACCGTCATGCCTTCTTTCATCGCCGATCCGACCAGCACGACGTCGTGTACGACCGTGGGCGTCGAGTGAAGACCGATCTCGCCGGTCTCGAGATCGATTGGCGTGCCCGCGCCATAGACGGCCCCGACCTTCAGATCGACGACGCCGTTGGTGCCGAATGAAGAAATCGGCTGTCCCGTTTTTGCGTTCAGCGCGACGAGTCGATATCCGGGTGTCACGTAGAGAAGGCGTTGGTCGCCGCGGCCGTCGGTCCAATATGCGAGCCCGCGCCCGGATAGCTGCCGTGGCGCGGCCGCGCCGCGCGGCCCTTCCGGGTAACGGTGGACCCAGATCAGCTCACCGCTCGCCGCGTCGAGCGCAAAGACCGCGCGACGCGTGCCGCCGGTGGCGTACAACACGCCGGCGATCATCAGCGGCGTGCCTTCCAGTTTGTATTCAGGACGAGTGCCGAGACTGTCGGTCTTGAACCGCCACGCGACCTCGAGGTCGTTGAAATTCTGCGCGTTGATTTGATCGAGCGGCGAGTAGCGCCAGCCGCGTGTGTCGCCGGTGTAGCTTTGCCACTCCCCGTTCTTGGTGGTCGCAAGGAATCCGCTCGATTGCGCCGAGAGGGCCCAGCCGACCCCCAAAGCGAACAAAAAGCAAAGAAAAGGTGGCTGGCACCTTTCCCGGAAAGGTGCCAGCCACCTTTTACGGTCTTTGTGCCCCGGTTCCGACTGGTTTCGGCGTGCTGCGTCCGGCATCGAGATCGTTCCAGTTCAGAATCGTGTTGAACCCCAGAAAGAAGTTTCCCTGCGTCTGCCATCGCCAGAACGGACGATTGGCAAACATCACGACATGGCCTTTCCCGATCGGCGCGTCGATCAATACGGCGCGGCCCGCGAGAGAGTCGCCGCCAATCAGCAATCCTGACAGGAGCAGATCGTTTGCATTCGTCGGAAACGAAAGCAGCACGCGCGGAGGGTTCGTGTCGGCGGCGCCACCGAAGCCACCGGCTCCAAATCCTCCTCGGCCGCCGCCACGACCGCCGCGGCCACCCGCTGCAGGCTGCTGCTCGGCCGCCGCGCCTTCAGAGGGAGCCGTCGGCGCAGCCGCGGTCCCCGCGCCCGGTCCACCGCGCCCAGCACCGCCACCACGCCCGCCGCGTCCTCCGGTCGGAGCCGCGGCCGGCGGGCCGTCAAGTGTCGTCAAGTTGGGTTGCACGGTGTTCGGTGTGAGGTTGCCGACAGGCGGCACGTTCGCGCCCACACCACGGCCGCCAGCGAATCCGCCTGCCCCGCCGACGCGCATCACCGGTGCCTGATTGAAGTACACGGCCATGGCATTCTGGTCGTACCCGTAAAGCACCGGGCTGTTCTTGTCGCCAAGTATTGCCTTCAAAACCGATCCGCGCACGTAGAGATTGTCGGGCGTTTCGAGTGTGATGCCGGGGGTGAGGTTGTACTCAGGGAACACCGTCGACGTCGCCCCCTCGGTCATCAGGACACCGCCTTGCTCGACGAACTTGTACAACTCCATCAGACCTTCAATGCCAATCGACCCGCGCATGTCGTCGGTCGAGTCAACGTATCCAACGTTGGGCGTCAGATCGCTCTTCTTGTACGGCCGTGGCTCGTTCCCCTGAACGCCACCGGTAATCAGCCCCGAGCCGCCCTGGCCGGCGTGCGGAAAGATGATGACGTCGTATTTCGCGCGAAGGTTGCCCTCGCGCAGCTTCGGTGCGCCGAAATACGTATACGGCACTTTGAAATTGTCAAACGCGAGGCGTACCCAACCTTCGTCCTGCGTGCTCGTCCAGGTATGCACGTATCCGATACGTGGCACATCGAGGTCGTGCATCGGCACGTTCGGCGCGGCGTCGACGGCCCAGGCCGACAATCCAAGGTCTTTAATCGATTGCTCGAGGGTCGCACGATTCGCGTCGGCGATGACGAACGCACCCGCCGCGAAATGGTGTCCTGCGGCATCGAACTCTTTCTCGGCCGCCGACATCTTCACGCTGGGGTTTTGAAATCGAAAGGTCACGAGCGTGTTGTCGGTCGTGTGATCGACGATGAGGATTCGTCCCGTGCCTGCGATCGCGCCGGCAATCCTGAAGTCGGCGGCCGCGAGCGTCATGGGTTTGTCGAAAATCGACTTGTCCTCGATCCGAGACGTCTTCAGGTTTCGCACCAGCGGAATCGCCCATCCCGTGTCATCGTACGGACGCGGGTTCTCGGGCGCGTAGAACTGGACGCCGAGCAGCGTCTCCACGATCGCGTTGTAGGGTTGATCCATCCGGACGATGTAATCGCCGGGCGCGACCTCGGTCGTGCCAATCGTGAAGGCGGCGTTCGCCGTGTGGACCTCCGCTCCCTCGCGGCGGATCAGGTTCATTAGTTCGGCAGCTTCGACTCGGCGGCGCTGCTTCGCCGGGATGACATACGCATAGGGCGCCTGAGTCTTCCCCCGCTCGACGGTGTGCTTGTTCTTGACGTAATAGTTCTCGAGGAACGTCTCTTTATTCTTCGCGACGGTGTTCAATGCGATGAGCAGCGCGCTCTGCTGCATGTTGACGTTGTTGCGCGGCCCCCACTGCATGTCGGGCGGTGTCGGATTCGGTCGATACCATTCTCGACTCTGCTGCACCGGAAGGGGGCGATTCGCTGCGCCGCCGAAGCTTTGCGTCTCATAGAACCGACCGATCGAGTTATGGGTCACGCCAATCCAGAACATGTAGTTTGGAACCCACCCATCGTAGTAGTTGTACGTCCACACACCGGGCACGCCGCGCTTGGTCATCTCCATGATCTCGGTCTGCGCCAGCAGCCACCACTCGTTGATCTGGATCGGATCGACGACCGAATTGTAGGGACCAGTGCCGGTCGACGTGTAAAGCAGGGTCACCGATTCGTGGAGGTCGTGCCAGACGGTCGGGTGCCATTCGAGAAACGTCTTCAGCATGACCTGTGTCAACCGCAGGCCGACGCCGATGCCGTCGCGATTGTTGTCGTGCTGGACGTACTTCCCCCAATACACCATCGAGGGCACCGGCTGGCCCTTTTGCTGTGCGATGAAGTTGTCCACCTGCTTCTCGCGGCCATCGACCTCGCTCGCAGGCGTAAACACAAAGATGACGTTGTTGCGAATCGTTTGAATGAAGGGGGACTCTTCGACGGCGAGCCGAAACGCGAGTTCCATCAGCATTTCAGGACTGCCGGTCTCGGGCGAATGGATACTGCCTGACGCGAAGTAGATCGGCTTGCCGGTGGCGATGAGCTGCTTCGCCTGCGCCTCGGTGAGCTTTCGCGGATCGGTGAGCTCCGCGGTGATCTGACGATACTTGTCGAGCTGTTTGATCGTCGCTTCATCGGCGATCGCCATCGCATACATGTCGCGACCTTCATCGCTCACGCCAATCTTGAACATCGTCACCCGCTCCGACGCCTTGTCGAGCGCGTCCAGATATCGGGCGATGTCCTTGTAATACGTCAGGTGGCCTGGTTCGCCAGGAATGTAGCCGAAGAACTTCAGCGGCGAGGGCACCTTGTCGGAAGCCGGCATGTGATCGACGAGTTCCGTCAGGATGCGCGGATCGGCCGTTGCGGCTTTGATCTTCGCCGTGTAGTCAGCATCGAGCTTGTGCGCCGGGGGCGCGGCCGGCTTCGACTGCGCGAAAATGCCCCGCGAGCCGGTCCCAGCGGCGGCGACAACGATCGCCGCCGCGCAGCTACATCGCAGCAGCGCCCGGCGGGTTGAAAGACTCATCCCTTCCTCCAGTTCCCCAGTCTTGCAAGACGACGGGAAGACCCGGCCGGCAGGGAAAATACCATGGATCCCGCCCAGGCGAGGGTGAACGCCGGCAATGTGATGGTCTATAATATGGTCATGATTATGGTCAATGTGTACGAAGCGAAGTCGAAGCTGTCTGAGTATCTCGAGGCGGCCGCGCGAGGAGAGCGGGTCGTGATCTGCAGACACAACCAGCCGGTGGCGGAACTGCGGCCGGTCGAGCCGGTTCTTACTGCACCACGGGATCTGACGCCCATGTACCCAGGCGAAAGGTTCGTGACGCCCGAGTTCTTTCAACCATTACCCGCCGATGAAATTGCCGCCTGGGAAGGGACTGACGAGGACGGCTTGAAGGGGGCGGAGTCACGTGGAACCGACGCAGCGAGAACCGGCCGGAAAGCGAAGCGGAAGGCGCGCACGTGAAGGTGCTCATCGACACGTGCGTCCTTCTGTGGCTGATCACCGGTGAACGAAAGCTATCCGCGCGCGTCAGCTCGAGCCTGAGAACGGGGGAATTATGGCTGAGCACCGCATCGCTGTGGGAAATCGCGGTCAAATTCTCGAAGGGTTCGCTGCGCCTGCCAATTCCACCCGATCGCCTGGTTCCCGCGGCTCGTGAGCGTTACGGGATTTCGTCTCTGCCGATTGATGAGGAGTCGGCGCTCCACGTCGTCAAGCTGCCGGCGCTACACGCAGACCCGTTCGATCGAATGCTGGTCAGCCAGGCAATTGTGCATGGCCTCACCATCGCCACTCCCGACCCGCTCGTCACGCAGTATCCCGCGCGCACCATGTGGTAAGAGATCGTCCTGTATACTTTCGTCATCGACCAGACACCTTTCCCGCTCCGTCGCACGTTGAGTGCGATCGCGACAGTTATATTCGCGGTTATTCTTTTCCGCACGGCCTGGATCAGCGACGACGCCGCGATTACGTTGCGGACGGTGTTGAACGTGACCCACGGGTTCGGACTGACGTTCAACATCGCCGAACGCGTGCAGACCTACACACATCCGCTCTGGATGGGACTGCTCACCATTGGCTATCTTCTGATTGGCAACGTCTATATCGCGACGTTCGCGATCGGAATGATCTTGTCGGCCGTTGCTTTCTGGCTGGCATTGACTCGCGCTGTTTCCGCGTTCCAGGCAATCAGCGCGGCGGTCGTTCTGCTGTTCTCGTCGGCGTTCATCGACTTCTCGACGTCTGGGCTCGAGAATCCCCTGGCGAACCTCCTCGTCGCGGTTTTCGTTGGCGTCTTTCTCAACCGGACGGTGTCCAACATCCGGCGGCTGACGGTGCTCTGGACCCTGGCATCCTGTCTGTACCTGACACGGCCCGACGCCGCGCTGTTGGTGGTGCCGCTTCTCGTTGTCGCCACCTGGCGTGGCGGCAACGTGCGTGCGGCCCTGCAGTCGATTGTCGTCGGCAGCCTGCCGGCGCTCGCCTGGACCGTGTTCGCGCTCGTCTACTACGGCTTCCCGTTTCCAAACACTGCGTACGCGAAGCTTGCGACTGGAATCGATCCGGGAGAATTGCGGGCGCAAGGCGTTCTCTATCTTCTCGATTCGCTCGATCGCGATCCCATCACCCTCACGGCCATTGCGGTCGCGGTGGTCGTTGCCGCATTTCGTCGAGAGCTTGCGCCACGGGCGCTGGCCGCAGGCGTGGTCCTCTACCTCGGGTATGTCGTCTCCATCGGCGGCGATTTCATGACCGGCCGGTTTATGGCGCTCCCGGTTTTTGCCAGCGTTCTTCTCATGTCGCGGCTGGTCGGGGCCTCGAAGCCCCTGTGGGCCACTGCTGCCGGTGCGCTTTTGATTGTCGGTTGCACGGCGACTCACGTGCCCTTGTGGAGCAACAGCCGGAACGTCGACGCGGCGCCAAAGCCAAGCGGGATCGTGGACGAGCGCGCCGTGTACTTTCGCGATCGGTCGCTGGCGCTCGCCAAGCGGGGCACCTTTCGCGACCCCGATTGGCCGTCATCGCCGTGGCACGGGACGCGGCGAAACGTCGTCGACACGTGTGGTCTCATGGGCGCCGCCGGTCTCGACTTTGGCCCGTACGTCCATCTGCTCGATGAATGCGCGCTCGCGGATCCGCTGCTTGCGAGACTCCCGGCCGTGTTCAATCCCGACTGGCGAACCGGCCACTACCGCCGCATGATCCCCGACGGCTATCGCGAGAGTCTCGAGACGTCGAGCAACCAGCTCCGCGATCCGGATTTGCATCGCTTCTACGATCGGCTGCGTGTGATCACGCGTTCCGATCGACTCTTTTCACGCGAGCGACTCTACGCAATCGTGGTGATGAACCTCCTAGGCTCGAGCCAGCACCTGAACCGCCAGTTTTATCGCCACAGTGGATCGATCGTGCCGCTCGGTGAGCTGTCGACAATTCGGCAGGTTGGTGCTCCATACGACGCGCAAGGCAACCACGTACTCGTGCGACCGCTCGCGATCGACTGTCCGGCACGCGCGGGCCGGCGATACCTGGACGTCACGCTCGACTCCGATGATCGTTATGTACTGACGTTCCTGTCTGGAAGTCACATCGTCAGCACTTTGGAGCTTGGTCCCATCCCCGAGCACCGGCGGCAACCGGGCCTCACCGACTACACCGTCGATGTTCCCGGTCGCGCACGATCGACGCCCTTCGACACGATCGTCGTCACCGCCGTAGCTGGTGATACGCACAACGCCATCGGTCACTTCCTTTTGGAGGGGAATCCGGCGACCGATTGGGAACTCTACAGACGCGTCGCCATGCGCGACGCGCTGATTGCGACAAAATAATCGGTGAATTCACCAATTGCTACGAGGGCGCAATCAGGCGACTCACCGCCAGGACTCCGACGATGAGGAACACGATCAGCGCCAGGACGGCGATGCTGACGCGACGGCGTGTGCGTCCGAGCGCATGCCAGACTTCTTCGTCAAGGTAGAAGTGATCCGGGCTCGCTTCCCGGATGACGGCGCGGTTGCGCAGGCGTCGCAATCCGATGCTGTGCCGCTCGTGAAGATCGTCGAGTCGCCTGGCAGTCGCCGGCGAGGTCGCGCCGACCGCACGGAAATGCTCGACGACCCGGCGCTCTTTGCGGAGGATCGAGATCACGCCTCGATTCTGCCATACTCCATCTCGCTGGTCGTGGACGACTTTTCTCATTGCCGTCGGGCCCCACCCCCCACTCGCTCGCCCGAGCCGCAGGCGCTTCCCTTTCCCCTTTCCCCTTTTCCCTTTTCCCTTGTCCCTTGTCCCTTGTACAGTGCGGCGCGAATGAGCGTCAGCGTGAAGCGCCACGTGGCACCAGCGCAGCTCGGATTCTGGACGGCGGTCGCGCTGGTCATGGGCAACATGATCGGCTCCGGGGTCTTCTTACTTCCCGCATCGCTTGCACCTTTTGGAGCGATCAGTCTGGCCGGCTGGATCATGTCGACGGCGGGCGCGGTGCTGCTGTCGCTGGTCTTTGCGCGACTGGCAGCAGCGAATCCTGCGGCCGGCGGGCCTTACGCCTTCACGCGCGCGGCGTTTGGTGAACTGGCGGGCTTCATCGTCGCATGGGGTTATTGGATCTCCGTTTGGTGCTCGAATGCGGCGCTGTCGGTCGCATTCGTTGGTTATCTCGATCCGTTCGCTCCCTCGATTGTGCGCAGTCCCGCAGCCGGCGCCGGACTCGCAATCCTTGCATTGTGGACGCTGACGGCGGTCAACCTTCGCGGTGTTCGCACCGCCGGAGTCGTTCAGGTGACGACGACCGTGCTCAAGATCCTGCCGCTCGTGATGGTCGGAGTTGGCGGAATGTTCGTCTTGAACCGGGAGCATTTCGTCATCGCCGATGCGAGTCCTCGAGCCGTAGCACATGGCGTAACAGCGACGGCGACACTGACCTTGTGGGCCTTTCTCGGCCTCGAGTGCGCCACCATTCCCGCTGCAAACATTCGCAACGCGGAAAGAACAATTCCGCGCGCCACCGTCATCGGAACTCTGCTTGCCGCGGCGGTCTACATCATCGGTACGATTGCGGTAATGGGTACGGTCCCATCGGCCGTGCTGGGCCAGACAACCGCTCCCTATAGCGAAGCGGCGCGCGTACTGGCGGGCAATGGCGGCGCCGCGTTGGTCTCCCTCGGTGCGGCGATCTCGTGCCTTGGCGCGTTGAACGGCTGGATCTTGATCGTCGGTCAGCTTCCACTTGCTGTTTCCGAAGACGGCTTGTTCCCGTCGATCTTCCGCCGCAAGTCGTCCACTGATGCGCCAATCTTCGGCCTCGTCATCGGCGGCGCTCTATCAACCGCGATGATCGCCATGAACTACACGCGCGGGCTGGTCTCGCTCTTCACATTCGTGATCCTGCTCTCCACACTCAGCACCCTGATCCCCTACGTGTTTTGCTCGCTCGCTGGTTTTGTCAGCAGAAACCCGAAGCCACGAACCCCTGGCACTCCTAGCACTCCTGGTACTCCTGGCACCCCAGGCACCCAGATGATCTCCGCGCTGGCGTTCGTGTACTCGCTGTGGGCGATAAGCGGCGCCGGCGCTGACGTGGTCTACTGGGGATTCCTGCTGCTCATGGCTGGCCTTCCGGTTTACGTATGGGTGATCCGCAAGTGAGCGAGACGGCGCAGTCCGAAACCGGCGCGATCACGCGGATCCTCCTGAAACATCCACGCGACGCCTTCCGCGACGCGGCGACCATTGCCAGGCAATGGCGGGCGCTTCATTTCACATCACCTCCCGACATTAGCGCGGCCATCGCTGAATACGATCGATTCGTCTCGTCGCTGAACGGGCGGGGCGCCGCGCTGCACTTTTTGCCCGAATCGGATGAGACGACGCTCGATTCGATCTATGTGAGAGATGCCTCCGTCGTGTGCGACCGCGGGGCGATCCTCTGCCGCATGGGAAAGCCGGCCCGTGAGAGCGAATCCGCCGCACAAGAAGCGGCGTTTCGAACGGCGACGTACCCAATCGTTGGCTCGATCACGCCGCCGGGACGCCTTGAAGGTGGTGACGTCATATGGCTCGATCAACGCACCATCGTCGTCGGGCGCGGGTACAGGACGAATGATGCGGGAATCACGCAGCTTCGAGCGTTGCTGAAGGAGGATATCGATCAATTAATTGTGGTGCCGCTGCCACATTGGCGAGGCGTTACTGATGTTTTCCACCTCATGTCGTTTATCAGTCCGGTCGATCGCGATCTGGCCGTGGTCTACTCACCGCTGATGCCCGTCCCCTTTCGTGAGTTTTTGCTCGATCGAGGCATTTCACTTGTCGAAGTTCCCGACGAGGAGTTCGCGTCGATGGGCGCGAACGTACTCGCGATTGCCCCGCGTCGCGCTGTGATGCTGGAAGGGAACCCAGTGACGCGTGGCCGACTGGAAGCGGCAGGAGTGGAGGTGATCGAGTACGAGGGGGAGCACATCAGCATGAAAGGCGGCGGCGGGCCCACCTGCCTGACGCGACCGCTACGGCGCGCGATCGATCCGGACGCTGATCTGCGACAATAGCAGCTCACGGACGACTCCTGGTCGTTCGTCATCCTCATGGGACAACTCGTCACAGATATTCGATCCGGACTGCGGATGCTGGTGAAGTATCCGATGCTGTCAGTCGTAGCGATCCTGACGCTGGGGCTCGGCATCGGACTCAGCACAACCGTGTTCTGCATCATCAACGGCGGCATGTTCAAGGGGCTTCCCTTGCCCAACGCCGACCGCATTGTCGCCGTCGTTGGCACGAACCCTTCTCAGAATCAGCCACAGCAGCCGATCAGCGTCCGCGACCTCGTCATCTGGAAAGCGCGACAGACCTCGTTCGAAAAGTTTGGCGAGTACGGGTCTTCGCCGATGAACCTCTCGCCGGAAGACGGCCGACCTGAACGATTCAGCGGTGGCTTGCTGACCGTCGCCGCCTTCGAAACGTTGGGCGCACAGCCCCTTCTCGGACGGGGATTTCAGCAAGGGGACGACCGAATCGGCGCCGAACCAATCGTGCTGCTCGGGTACAACCTCTGGCGGGATCGCTTCGGCGGTTCACCGGATATCGTCGGTAAGAGCATCCGCGTCAGCGGCGTGCAACGCACTGTGATTGGGGTCATGCCCGAGAAGTTCGCGTTTCCCATTCGCGAATCCCTGTGGACGCCTCTGGCGATAGAGCCGGACGCGAAGAAGCGGGGTGAAGAGCCGTTTTATCAAGTGATCGCACGGCTGAAACCAGATGTCAGCATCGGTGAGGCGAGGATACAGGCGATGACGATCTCCGGACAGCTCGAACAAGAGTTTCCGGAGACAAATCGCGGCAGACGCGCTGACGTCGTTCCGTATACACGAACGGCACTTGGACCTGAAATCTACGCGCTTCTCTACACGATGCTGGGCGCCGGCGTCGGCGTGCTTTTGATCGCGTGCGTTAACGTCTCGAACCTGCTGGTCGCCCGCGCCTCACTGAGACGACGGGAGGTCGCCGTCCGTATGGCTCTTGGTGCCGGGCGCTATCGGGTCGTGCGGCAGCACTTGACTGAAGTGCTGGTGCTCGCGGTTGCTGGCGGGGCGATCGGCATCGGACTGAGCGTCCTGGGTGTGCGCTGGTTTGTCCGTGCGCTCTCGGCCGATTCGCCACCGTTCTGGATCAATTTCGACCTCGACTATCGCGTGATGTTCTTCATCATCAGCCTGATAGTGATCGCAAGCCTCGTCGCAGGCACGTTGCCGGCGCTCCAGGCTGCGCGAGTGAGCGCCGCATCGGCGCTCAAAGACGACAGCCGATCGGCGACAAGCGGGCGCCTCGGCCGTTTCAGCAACGGCCTGGTCATCGCCGAGCTCGCAGTCTCCTGCGGACTGCTCATCGCCGCGGGGCTGATGATCAAGAGCGTCGTGCAGTTGAAGAACGTCGAGATGCCGTTCACGGTCGAGGACATCCTGACCGCGCGTGTGGATCTGCCGCAAACGTCCTATCCGGATGTCCCGTCGAGCATCAGGTTCTTCGAGCAACTCCTTCCGAGGCTGCAAGCAGTTCCCGGGATCGAAGCTGCCACGCTCTCCGACGGCTTGCCTGCGGCGGGGAACGGCACCATCCCCGTGCAGATCGAGGGTAAGGCGTACGCCCAGCAATCCGACTATCCGCTGGCGCGCGAAGGTATCGTGACGGCTGGATACTTCGACACCTTCGAGACAAAGATTCTGAGCGGCCGCGAGTTCACGACGGCTGATACCGCAACGAGCCAGGCGGTCGCGGTCGTCAATCAATCGTTTGCCCGGACGCACTTCCCCAACGTCGACCCGGTCGGGCATCAGATGCGGCGGATTCGCCCAAACGCGAACGAGCCGTGGCTGACCATTGTCGGCGTCGTGCCGGACCTGATCATGGAAGGAATCGGCAGGAATAACGCGAGCCCGGTGGGCTACTACATTCCGATCCCGCAGAGCGACGTGGCCAACGGCGTCCGCATTGCCCTCCGGACGCGCGGCGACGCGGCCACGCTGGCGCCGGCGGTGCGGAGCGCCGTCGCATCGCTCGATCCCGAGCTCGCGATTTACGAGGTCAGCACGCTGCAACGCGTCATCGAACGTCAGACCTGGTTCTACACCGTCTTCGGCACGTTTTTCATGATCTTCGGTTTCTCTGCGTTGTTCCTGGCGGCAGCCGGGCTCTATGGGGTGATGTCTTTTGCGGTGACGCAACGTACCCGCGAAATGGGCGTGCGATCGGCGCTCGGTGCGCAGAGAACGCAGTTGATCGTGCTGGTGATGCAGAGAAGTGTCGTGCAGCTCGGCGTGGGTCTCGTGCTGGGACTGATACTTGCGCTCCTCGTCTCAGACAAACTGCAGCCGGTGTTGTATCACGTCAACCCGCGCGACGCCGCGGTCTTTACCAGCGTCATCGTCACACTCGCCGTCGCCGCACTGGTCGCCAGCTTTCTCCCGGCGCGCCGGGTCACGCGCATCGATCCGGTGGTCGCACTCGCGGTCGAGTGATCGTGAATCTGAAAATTCTGATTTTGATTGCTGATTGCTTCGGCCTACTGATGTGTTGGCGCCGCGAATCAATCGGCATTCAACAATCAGCATTCAGCAATTTCGGTAATCAGCCTCAGATCCGCTTGATGTACTTGACGGTATCTTCCTCAAACCCAAAGTGCTCGTAGACGTCGCGGGCGTGGTGATTGCCGCTGAACACGTTGATCGTCAACGTGCGGAAGCCGCGATCGCGAGCCCAGGCTTCAGCGGCGCGCAAGAGTGCGCCACCCGCGCCCCGCCCTTCGGCGCCGGCGGTCACCGCGAGAATGCCGACGTGACCGTGGCGCTCGAGCGTGAAGTAATCGCGCAGCTCCTCAACGAGGACGAACCCGACGCGCCCGTCTCCCGTTTCCGCAATCAGCAGGCGCGTGCCGTCGTCCGGTGACTCGAAGTAGTCGCGCAGCGTGCGGGCCTCGCCTTCGACAAGCTCCTCGGAGGTCCGCCACGACGGCGGGCCGAAATCCGCCAGCCGCGCGGCGGTGTCGAGCACGAACGCGCGGTCGCCGCCGCGAGCCGGTCGCACGCGTACCCCGCGTGCGCTGGAATGTCGGCTAGCGCTCCCGGTCGCTATCGCGCTCCCGCTCCCGTTTCGTTTCCCCTGCATCGTCTTCCTCTTCGATGGAACGAATGAACCCCGTGCGTCGCGGCGGCGGCATGACCGAACCGGCGCCGCGGATGGATCGCCAGAGAATCTCGTTGAGTTCCAGCTCGGGCGCCCGATCGGCATCGCGCAGGTTCATCTGCAGCGAGGCACGAGCGCCCGGCGATGACCAGTCGTTTTTCTCATCGAGCGGGACGCGGACCGCACGGTGTGTAAACGGCGCGACGTCCGGCGTTGGCTGAAATGCAGCATACATCGGTGTGGCCGCCGCATCGTATTGACTCATCGGCGGCAAACCAAGAATCAACTCGATGGTGCGCAAGACGCTGCACGTCGTGTACAGCGTGCTATCGAGCGATCGTTTCCGGGAAAACGGGCTCACGGCGAGCAGGACCGATCGATGCGCGTCGACATGATCCGGGCCGTTCTGCGCATCGTCCTCCAGTACGAAGACCGCCGATTCCTTCCAGTAACGGCTGTGGGTAATCGCCTCGATAATGCGGCCCAGCGCGAGGTCGTTGTCGGCAACCATCGCTCGCGGAGTTGGTGAACCTGGCGCGGTTCCGTTCGTGTGATCGTTCCCGAGGCGAATGATCGACAGCCGCGGCAAATTGCCATCGCGCTCGAACTGACGAAACTCGTCGAGCCAGATGTCCGCTCGCTGTTGATCCGGCACGCCAAGATCGAAGGGCGGATAGGCGGGATGCACGAGTCCTTCGAGTCCCGGCACGTCGGCCCGCACTTCGCCGCCGCGCCGCCGCCAAGATGCGAACTCGCCGTAACTGCGCACCGAGACGTTGGCGCGCTTGGCAAAATCCCAGAGGTAACCGAGTGGCGGCGCGGAAAAATTCCCGTATTGATCGCGGATGTTGAATCCGCCTTCGCTCAGATACGGCGTGCCACGACCGCCATAGTTGGTCGGCCACAGCTTCTCCGCCACATCAGTCGCGTAGGCGCCCATGGAGAAGGCGTGGCCGTCGTAACTCACTTCCGCATCGACATAGAAATTGTCGAACTGCGTAAACTCGCGCGCCAGTGCGTGCGCGTTCGGCGTGATTTCTTCTCCGAAGAGCGTTAACGAAGGATCGCCGTTGCCGCGCGCGATGTCGCCCAACACCTGATCGTAAGTGCGGTTCTCGCGAATGACGTAGAAGACGTACTTGATCGGGGAGGATCCACCAACGCGACGAGGAATTGGACTGTCGATCGGCGCGCCCGCAGGCGCCAGTCGCGTCGTGTCCTTGTACGGTGTGAGGTCGAGCACGCGACGCGTGAACGCCTGCAGCGCTGTTGCCTCGGGCATCGGCACGATCGATAGCGCGCCCTGCAGCATGTTGCCGGTGTATCGGCCGTCCAATCGGAGACCGCCCGGCTGCGGGCCGCGGGGATTCGGTTCGCTCGTAAGCCCTTTCCCGTTCAACACGAAGAAACGTGAGCCGTCGCGCGAGAACGATACCGCGGTCGGGTACCACCCCACTGGAACCCATCCCAGGACCTTGCTGGCACCGGGACTCGTCACATCGACAACCGCGATCGTGTTGTTGTCAGCGTTCGCCACCAGCAGCTTCGTCCCATCGGGAGAGAGCGAAAGACTGTTCGGCGTGGTTCCGACGGGCGCGTTCGGATAGAGAGCAACCGATATCTGTTCCTTCGCGGCTCTGGTTGCCAGATCTACCACCCAGACCGCGTTGGTGTTCGCGCACGCGACAAAGAGCCGGCTGCCATCCTTGGACAGCAGCATGGCATTGGGATGCGGACCCACGGCAATCTCGGCCAGCGTTTCCAGTGTGTCAGCCGCAAACATCAGCACCTTGCTGCCGCCCCACAGCGAGACGAACAGTGTTCGTCCGTCGGGAGTGATCAGCGCGGTATACGGCTCAGCGGCGAGGCTGACTTTTCTGATCTCTTTGCGCGACTGCACATCGATCGCGCTGACGGCTTGGCCGAAGACGTGAATCGCATACAGCGTCTGTCCGTTCGGCGCGATCGCGAGTCCGCCGATGAAACCCGCGTTCAGAAGTTCTCCCCCTGTTCGCCGTTCGGGAGGCCCAATCGAGATGCGGCCAGCTTCCTTCAGCGACCCGTTCGTCCAGGTGAAGTCGTACACGGTGTTTTCGGCGGCACCGGCTGAATAGAGATGTGAGCCGTCCGGAGCCCATGCCAGTCCCAACCACGCATTGTCCACGTTCACGCGACTGGTGACCTGTTCGGTTCTTGTATCGAACACGGTCAGTGTCGGACGCGTCCATCCATTGTTGGTGATAACGAGGAATCGTCCGTCCACGGAGGTGGCCATGTTGAGCGGCAAATCGCCAACTTGGATATGTCGCCCGGCAGGGGCGATGCGCCACCCGTTGGGGAGCAAGGTTGCACCGTTGGCCTGCCGGCCCGGCCATCGGGACGGAACCGCCCCGCGCTGGGCGATGGATCCGACCATAGCCATGATGCAGACGCCGAACGTCAACAGGACGACAACGCCTCGACGCGATGTTTTCGTTGCGGTCGGGGTCATAGCGCGCGGATTATATGGCACGCGGGGTCTAACCAGCCTCCGGTTGAATACGGGAACCGTACAAGCCTATAGTGCCCTCGGGAACATCGCGCATCCCCAATCCAAGAAGGACCTGTTATGACCCGTGAAGAAATCACGGTCATGTTCACGCGCCGGGAAGCGGCCTGGCATGCACATGATGCGGCCGCGTTAGCCTCCGATCATGCGCCTGATGCCGTCGTCATCAGTCCAACAGGTGGCGTCCTCGAAGGGCGCGAGGACATTCAACGAATCTATCAGGTCTGGTTTACCGCCTTTCCGGATCTTCGCTTCACCGAAAGTGACCTTCTGATCGACGGCGATCGCGTGGTCATGATCATGACGATCGCAGGTACACACGCAGGCGATTTCTTTGGCCTTCCTGCATCCGGGCGACACGTGCAGGCGGTATGCGCGTTCGTCTACACGCTGAAGGGCAATCAGATCGTCCACGAACGGCGCATCCTGGATTTCACCGGCGTTCTGGTTCAGGTCGGTGTGCTCCGCGCCAAGCCGGCTGTTGGACTGTAGTCACTCCGAGGGGCTTCGCCCCTCGGACTCCCCCACAGGCTCTCTCGCGCGCCGCTTCGTCGGCGCGCTCCGTTCGCCTGGCTCGCTTCGCTGCGCTCGCTCGCGTCGTCCTTCGCAACAGCCTAAACTCGCCCTAGCACCATCGATCTATGCGCTCAGTGCCGCCGCAGTGTGAGCCGATCCCGCCACGGATTGCGCCTTCTTTGGTAGATGAATGCCGTATCTCACACAATCAATGAGGGTATCGCACCGGCCGAGCCGCACCGCGCTGAAGCGATGCGCCGGTCCGCAAGGCGCTGGTTCGTCTTCAACACCGTTGGCGTTGCCGGGATGCTGGTTCAGCTCGCAGTGGTTGCCCTCCTCGTGCGGGTGTTCGGGGTCCATTATCTCGCCGCGACGGCACTTGGCGTCGAAGCCGCCGTGCTGCACAACTTCATCTGGCATCAACACTGGACGTGGCGCGATCGACCAGCGGACTCGGCGAAGACGACGGCATCGCGGCTGATGCAGTTTCACCTCTTGAACGGAACTGTTTCGCTGGCCGGGAATCTCGCCGTAACGGCATTCTGCACTGGGGTCGCCGGGCTGGACGCAGTTGCCTCCAACGTCATCGCCATAGTCGCGTGCTCGCTGGTGAACTTCACCGCCAGCGAATTGTTCGTGTTTCGAACCGGCGGCCGTCGCAGACCGATGACCGTTCCGACTGCGCTGCTTGTTCTCCTCACCATCACGCCGACTGCGGAAGCAGGGCCAGGCGCCGCGGCTCTCGCGGCGTGGCGGACCTACGAAGCGCAAATCGATCGCCGCTACCACGCGTCCGCGCCAGGAGGAACTTCCTTTTTCGCTCTCGAGCGCGAAACACAGGCACGCGGCTGGCGACAGAGAGTCCTTCATGGCCAGCCCGAGTTGTTCAAGGTCGATCCGCCGGGCGTGGAGGACGGGAAGATTCATCACTGGATCGGTGCGATTTTTCTGCCCGGGATGACCGTGCAGTCGGTCATCGATCGGATCCAGCAGAACGCCGGTCATGAATCGGAGCACTATGAAGACGTGCTGGCGTCGCGACTGATCGAACGCAACGGCGACCGTCTGCGGATCTTCATGAAACTCCGGCGAACAAACCTGATCACCGTCACCTACAACACCGAGCACGAGGTCGAGTACAAACGGATCAGTGCCACGCGGGCTGCCGCACGCAGCGTCGCCACGAAGATCGCTGAACTTGCCGACGTCAGCACTCCCCAGGAACATGAAAAGTCGGTGGACGACGACAACGGGTTTTTGTGGCGCCTGAACGCGTACTGGCGATACGAAGCCGTGCAGGGTGGGGTGATCGTGGAATGCGAATCGGTCAGCCTGAGCCGGGCGGTGCCAACGCTGGTTCGTCCTGTCGCCAACCCGATGGTCGATCGCGTGGCGCGGGAATCGCTCAATCGAACGCTGGTGGGCTTGCGCGCGATGTTGAGTACGAAAGCAGCCGTAGCGCAGGGCTTCAGCCCTGCCATCAAGCAGCCCTAACGGGCTGCGCTACTGCAATTTGATCTCGAACAGCTTCGGCCAGAGCTTCCCAGTTACGAACAGTCGATCGCCCGACGCGTCGTATGCGATGCCATTGAGGACGTCGGCTGCCTGCGCTTCGCGCGGCGTCAGGAGCCCATCGAGTTCAATCCAGCCGGTGACCAATCCGGTCTTCGGAGAGATGCGTGCGATGCGCTGCGTCTGCCAGACGTTGGCGAGAATCTCGCCTTTCACGTACTCGAGTTCGTTCAAATTCCCAACCGGCGCGCGGCCCTCCTTGACCTGAAGACGTGACAATTCCTTCAGGGTCGCCGGATCGAGGAAGCGCAGGAATGCACTACCGTCGCTCATAATCAGGCGGCGCCCATCGTGGGTCAATCCCCAGCCTTCGCCTCGATAGTTAAATGTGCCTTTGCGCTTGAACGTCGCGCGGTCGTACAGAAATCCAATTCCGGACTGCCACGTCAGCTCGTAGATCGTGTCGCCTCGAACCGCGATGCCTTCACCGAAGTATTGCTGATCGAGCGACTGAATCTGCAGCACCTCGCCGTTCTCCAGGCGGACTTTTCGGATCGTCGAGCGTCCATTCAATCCGGTGCCCTCGTAGAGGAAGCCGTCGAGATACACGAGTCCCTGGGTAAACGCTTCCGGATCGTGAGGATAGACGTGCACGACACGCCCCTTGCTCACCGGCGCACGCGCAGCCGTGCGCGCCTGCGTCCATTCCGGCGGCGGGATGAGAACCGTCCCCATCAATGCAACAAGTGCGAGTGCGGCGAGCTTCACGCCTACTTGAACAGATCGTCGAACGCCTTGCGCGCGCTGGCCGGCGGCGCGGACTTCGTTTCGCGTTCGACTGTGATTCGGGGCTCAAAGAACGTGCAGGTGTTACGGTGGTCTTTCGGTGAGACGCGCACAGGAATCTGCTGCTGACACTCGAGAGGAGAGCCCGTATCGAAGTTGACACACTGCGCGCACGTATGTAGATCGGCGCCACATCGGACGCAGCGGCCTTCAGGGCTCCAGGCTGCCGCGACGGTCAATTCAGCACCGCATCCGCGGCAGCGAACGACCTCGCGAAACCCGGGCATGTTGAAGGTCTTCGGCGTGGTCGGCGGCTGTCCGCGCGGCGCGTATTCCTTTTTCTCCGCGGGCTTGTGTTCAGAACGTGACGGTCCCGGCTCGTCCTGGTATCCCCGCTGTCGATACTTCCGGTCGGACATCTTGGTGGGTTGATTATACGAGGGTTCTGCAGCGTTCTACCTGGTTCGGCGAGGTTCTGCAAGGTTCTTTCTGGTCACATGAACCTGGCGGAACCCTGGAAGAGCCCAGGAGAACCTCGATGAACCCGATCGTGTCACCGCGCCGAGATCCGGATTCCGCCGTTCGTGCCTTCGAGATCGATGCGCGGGCCACCACCGTTCATCTGACCGTCGAGACGGCGGCGAGACGCCTCGCCAACGGTTTCGAGGTTGATGCCGTCCGTATTGATGCCGCCGTTTGTGACCCGCGCGGAAATGGTCGCCTTGGCCGTGGCTGGGAGCCTCAACCGGATCCCGCCATTGGTACAACCGAGCTTCACTCCGGAGTCGGCAACCGCGGCGAGATCGACTTCAACGCCGCCGTTGGTCGTGCTCGCGTCGATCGCGCCAGACACGTCATGTGCCTTGACCCCGCCGTTGGTCGTTTCCGCCGTGATCCGCCCTGCAATGCCAGCGATCTCGATGCCACCATTGACGGTGTTGAGGCGGACTTCGGTCGACGGAGGGGCTTTGATCATGTAATGCACCTCCTGGTTCCACCCACCGAACCATCCACCGGTGCGCCGCTGTACCTTCGTCTCGATTCGCACGTTTGATGGAGACACAGTTTCTTGAATCTCGATCCGTGCAATCGCCTCCTTCGCTGCTTCAACGGACCCGGCGCGGGCCGATTTCTCAACCACAACTTCGACCGTCGTGCCGGTCGCTGGCTGGACATCAATCTTGCCGTTGACATTGGAGATTTCGAGCCGGCCGCCTGGTTGAAGCTCGTAGCTCTTGCGCCATTCCGCGGTTTGTTTCTCCCGCAGATCCGCCATGGCGATGTCGCAACCGGCAGCTGCAGCCGAGGCGACGACAAGCACCGGCAAAAGGAAGATGACCCTCCGGCCGCCGAGGGGATGTGTTTTCATCGGCTAGATTCTCCTCCGCCTTTATACGGGGCCAAGGCGGACCAGGTTCTACGGGGTTCTACGGGTTCTACGAAGTTCTGCGGGGTTCGACCGACCTAGCTCGCTTTTGCGCGGGTGTCGCGTGCCAGCCGTCGCTGCAGGAATCCGAGGACTGCGGCTTCTGCCTGAGACAGGTCACTGGCCTTTCGCGATTCGCGCCCCGCCCGGCCCACGAGGATTTTCACCAGCGAACCATCCATATAGGACTCGAGTATCGCTGGGTGAATGTAGCACTTGCGGCAGACGGCCTTTGTATTCCCCAACCGTTTCGCCACCGTTTCGACCGCAGTCACGATGTTGCGTTTGGCCTGCGCGTCGGATTCGAACGTCTCGAACTCGTGCAACGTTTGAGCCGCGAGCACCGTGCCCGCCCAGGTGCGAAAGTCCTTGGACGTGTAATCCTCGCCAGTAATCTCCTTCAAGTACGCGTTCACGTCCGCCGACCCGATCGCGTGCCGCTCGCCGTCTTCGCCGATGTATTGAAACAACTCGTAGCCGGGAAGGTCGCGGCACGCTCTTATCGTCCGCGCGAGCCGCCGATCGTCGAGTTGAATGTCATGCGCCACACCGCTTTTGCCACGGAAGGAAAACCGGACCTTCCCGCCAATGACCGCCACATGCCCATCGCGCAGTGTCGTCAACCCGAACGACTGATTGTCTCGCGCGTACTCGTCGTTGCCGACGCGGATCAATGTCTTCTCGAGAAGCTGAACGACGGCGGCGAGTACTTTCTCGCGCGTGAGTCGAGGACTGCGAAGGTCGCGGGCAGTGCGGGAACGGATAGCCGGCAGCCCCTCAGCGAAACCGATCAGCCGGTAATACTTCGTTTCGTCCCGCACCACCCGCCATTTTGAGTGGTAGCGATACTGCTTTCGGCCGCGCGCGTCTCGCCCGACTGCTTGAAGATGGCCACGTGCGTCCGGAGAAATCCACACGTCTTTCCACGCCGGCGGTATGACGAGCGAACGAATGCGAGCGAGTTCGTGAGCGTCACGGATCGTGCGGCCGTTGGGGTTGACATACCGAAAGGACGAGCCATGGCGAAGTCGCTTGATGCCGGGACGTGAATCGGTCGTGTAGTGCAGGCCGGCGGCGATGGCCGATTCGCGTGGGTCAATCTGTGCAGTTCTGCGCTTACGGCCGAGCAGTGTGGTAGTCTTTCCGTGCCCCCCTGAAGGATTCTTTCGCATGCAATGCCCTGCGTGCGGTTCAGCTCGCGTATTTCCGTCGCGTGTGCGGAACGCATTTGAACGACTGCGCCAGATGTGTACGGAAAAGCAGCCGTATCGCTGCCATCAATGCGGCTGGCGACGCTGGCGGGACGTGCTCATCAGCGACGATGGACCGGCGGTGCATCCCGAGGACCTCCGAACGGGTCGTGCGGCGGCGCCTGTGTCACCTGCCGACATCGACCAACTCGATTTACCCTCTCCCCGCTCCTGAGAAGCAAAACGCGCTCCGTCAGCGCCGGCGCGGGGTCCAGCGTGCGTTGTATCGCACGCCAATCATCAGCCTGACGACTGCATCGTAACTGGCGATGCCTTCGCTGACCCGGTTCGCCTTGAGATATTCGTCGTAAACGCCTCGTGCAGTGCGGCGCACCATCGGCGACGACCTGTTGTAACGCGCAACAATTGCCTGCAGATCCTGCCGTGGACCATCGTCAAGCGGCTTGATCGCCGAGCGATCCGCTCGAGGGATCGCAGCCAACCCGTGTTGATACGCGGCAAGCCAGCCGCTGTACTGCTCCAGAGCCTTGCCGCGCACGCAAGTCAGCCACGCGAGAAAATTCGCTTCCGCCTCGTTGGCATATCCCGCCAGGTGCGCCCACTCGTGCGCGACGACGAAGGAACGTTCGAACTCGAGCACGTCCGGGTTGACGATGATCTCGAGAAAGTATGGGTCGGTCATCCCATCGATCGCCGCCCGGCGGAAGTAGTAATTCAACAGGGACCGCTTCGGCACGCCCGGCACTGCAAGCCGCATTGCACCGAGCGCGATTTGGGTGTCGGCAAACGACGCCTGGAGGGCCTCGGTGGTGAACGTCGTCGCGTGCGCCGCGGCGTACCCGGCGTTGACCTCGGCGACGGCGGCATTGGTAAATTCAATCGCCGCCTCGCGGGTGAGTCGAGATTGGTCGTAATCGAGTTTTTGTTCGAGCGGCACACGCCGGTAGTTGAGTCCCCAGAACGCGAAAAACAGAAGATACAGCCAGGCGGCCGCGCCCACCGCGGTGCCGAGATTGCGGACGAATGCGCGTTTCGGGCCGAGCGCACGCGCTCTCGAGATGACGAGTTCAATCGCGACGATCAGCAGGCATGCAACGGCGATGTCGAGCCAGGCAATCGGAATCGTGTTGCTGGCGGTCGTCAGTACACCCTGAATGCGCAGATACCAGTCA
The DNA here is from genome assembly GCA_035758845.1 of Vicinamibacterales bacterium. Classification (GTDB taxonomy): domain Bacteria; phylum Acidobacteriota; class Vicinamibacteria; order Vicinamibacterales; family 2-12-FULL-66-21; genus JALZOC01. The sequence goes on along the minus strand of DASTVZ010000220.1, from coordinate 15,101 downwards.
GTCGAGTACACGCGTTCAATGGTTTCGGCAGGGAAGGGGACAATCGCGCAAACGAGCGCAATCACCACGACGCCTGCAGTCTCGAACGCGCGACTTGTCACGCCGCGGTCTCGCGTGAATCGTGACCGGTGATGAGACGAACGCTTCGCTGGTAGGTGAAGTACGCCCACGCCCACTGGATCAGCACGAGGATGCGATTACGAAAGCCGATGAGGTTGAGGATGTGAACGAAGAGCCACGCCAGCCAGCCGATCCAGCCTTTCAGGCGCAACCATCCGAAATCCGCGATCGCTGAGGCGCGGCCGATTGTGGCCATGTTCCCGAGATCGCGATAGACGAACGTCTGGTACTGTTTGCCGGCGATGGCGCGCGAAATATTTGCCGCCGCATGCTTCCCCATCTGGATCGCAACCTGCGCGACTCCCGGTAGCGGCTTCCCGTCGGGGCCGCTGAACGACGCGAGATCGCCGATCACGAAGACATCAGCGTGCCCGGGAATGGTCAGGTCAGGCTGGACGATCACTCTTCCGGCGCGATCGGTGGCAACCCCAAGCGTCACGCCAATCGGAGACGCAGCGACGCCTGCCGCCCACAGCACCGTTGCTGCTTCGACCGACTCGTCGCCGATGTCGACCCGGCGGTTCGCGACCCCAGTCACCGGCTTCCCGGTGCGCACCTCGACGCCAAGTCGCTGCAAATCCTTGTGCGCCGCTTCGCGCAACATCGCAGGAAATGTCGAGAGGATGGTCGGTCCTCCTTCGATCAGGACGATCCGCGCCGAGCCTGGATCGAAATGGCGGAAGTCGCGCGCGAGCGACAGGCGTGAGATCTCCGCCAGCGCGCCGGCGAGTTCAACACCGGTAGGGCCACCGCCAATGACGACAAAGGTGAGAAGCGCCGCGCGCCGCGCGGGATCGCTCTCGCGTTCCGCGCGCTCGTAGGCGAGAAGCACGCGGCGGCGAATCTCCAACGCATCTTCGAGCGTCTTCAGCCCGGGCGCCGTCACGCGCCATTCATCGTGTCCGAAATACGCGTGCGTCGCTCCGGACGCCAGGATCAGAAAGTCATAGGCGATCTCACCGTCGGCAAGGACCACAACCCGCCGTGCCGGATCGACGCGCTGGACATCTCCCAGGAGAACTTCGACATTCTTCTGGCGACGCAGGATCCAGCGGATCGGCGAGGCGATGTCGCCGGGCGAGAGCGCGGCGGACGCGACCTGGTAAAGGAGCGGTTGAAAGACGTGGTGATTCCGGCGATCGATCACCGTCACCTGCACGTCGACATGTTCAAGTGCACGCGCTGCGTACAAACCCCCGAATCCCCCTCCTACGATCACAACGCGCACGTCCTAAGAATAGTATCAGGATAGGGCTGAGTTCGACGTCACGGCCCCTTCGCACACGGAACGTCCTTTGCAACGTCCGTGACATGACCATCGCCAATCGACTCGCCAGTTGGGGAGGCGCGCGGCTGTCGCGCCGCGTGTCGCGGTCGCTGCCGTGGATCGGGGCCGGTATTGCACTCGTAACCGTGGCGTCGACGATGCGCCGGAAAGGCGTGATTAGCGGAGCACTGGATACCGGGTTGAACGCGGTGCCATTTGTCGGCGCAGCCAAGAACGCGATCGAGGTGTTTCGCGGTCGCGATTTCTTTCCGGATCGTTACGGTCCCGGCGTCCTGCCACCACGCCCGCCGCGGTAAGTTGCTCGCGGTTCAACGTCCGACGATCTGCCACGCGGCCCAATAGTAAGGCGCGCGTGTCGCTTCGGCAGTGCGAACTGCACTCGCGGCCTGGCGAAGGGCAAATTCTGGCGATTCTCCGCCCATCACCAGCCTCGTGTAAAACGCCTGCAGGATTGTCGTCGCGGCGTGATCGTCACTCACCCACCGCGGAAGCACGACAGTCGGTGCCCCCGCAGCCCGCCATGCCCAGCTCACTACGTCCGCTGCTGACGCCGCGCCGCGCATTGACGCGGCCGTGCCATCGGTAAAGACAGTCACTGCCGGACGCAGCTCGAAATTCATCACCTCGCGCCCTTCAAGCACGCCATCATTCTCCGCCGGAGGCGCGTCACCGCTTTGAGGTGTCAGCAGGATGGACGAGAAGAGGGGACTGGCGCCGTTCATCCTGAATGGCGCGGCGATGTGAATGATCGCGGCGGTACCGGCCCGATCGCGGAAGGCCGATTCCGTGGCTGACGATCCGCTGAGGATCGTTGCAGGTGGGTCGTCAGATACCACACCGATCGCTTCCAGCTCTCCATTGGCCGCTTCAGCCGGTCGCAATGTCCATCCAGGCGCTACGGCCTGCAACCGATCGCGCGTCGACTGGGCGATTTCTGGCGCCGCAATTCCGACGATCAGTGATGACGGCCGTTCCAGCCGAGCGCCGGGTGGTTGGGCGAGCGACGTTGCGGAGCCAGCATAAACGACGCTCGTGCGATCGGCGAGGAATCCATCGCCCACAGGCAAGGCTTCAAAGGGGACACGCCACAAGACGTCATCAGGAATCACCACGACTCTTGAAGCATCGGACATCGCGGACCATGCGCCCTCGGGGATCGATTTCATCAACTCGGCTGTCGCCTGCCGCCACAGCGCCACGTCTCGAAGCGCCGCGGGGTCAACGGCGTGCGAGATTTGCTCGGCAAGAGTCGGTCGTGCGACCGGCGATACGTAAGCCCGGCAAACCGGCCCATCAGAGTTCCGCGTCGCGACGAGGACCAGCAGATCGTCGTCGTCAATCACCAATTCGACGAGGGCCTCGTGTTCATCGAGTAGCTTGACCGCCTCATCGAGCGCGACGGCGGGAACGAGCCCGCGCCACGTGCGCAGGTCCGGTAAGCGGGTGAACAGCTCCTGCCGCTGACCGGATCGTTTTTGAACTGCGGCATCCAACTGCCCCCGCAAACGCTCAATGCGAGCTGCGTTCGGCTTTGGAAGTGCCTTCTCGTGATCCAACTGGGCGCGAACGGTGACCACTCCAGCAGCGAGGTCGCGTTCTGCGTCGCGTTCTGCCTGTGTCATGCCGCGAGCGATGTCGCGTTCGTTCCGCATCAGTCGGATGCGCAGCGAGTGCACGCGCAGGCGCTCAACCGTTGCAAACGCAGAAGCTGCGTCGTTGACTTCGGCCTGCAACAAGGCGAGCAATGCGTACGAGGCGGTACTGTCGAAAGATGGCTGGTCGCCAACGCCGTCGATGGCGCGCCCGGCCATTCGCTCTACCTGGGCGACGGCTTTCTGCGCAGCAGTCAAGGCTGCTCGTGAGTTGGTCAGCCGTCGCTGTGCCCGCGCGGTGGCGACCAGTGCCCTCCAGACGACATCGTCTTCTCCGATCGCGGTTCCTTCACTCTCTGCATGACGAGCGGCTGCCAACGCGCCCGCATAGTCGCCGCTTCCGGTAAGCGCCTGTGACAATCCAATCTCGGCGCGCGCCGCGTCCTCACGCTTCTTCAGGGTGATGAAAAGCGCGATTGCCTTGCGATACGAAGTCACGGCTTCCTTGTGGTGCTGCTGCAGGGATTGGGCAAAGGCACCACCGACGGTCGCGTGCGCGACGCATTCAGCATCCGAACCTTTGGTGCACGAGGCCCCACTGCGCGAGAAGTTTTCCTCGGCAGTAGCAAAGCGCCCAGCCAGGAGATCGGTCTTGCCTATCGCCTGCCAGGCGTGGCCGACATTCGGCAGATCCCCCATTCGTTCGAATTGCGCACGGCTCTGGTCAAACAAGTCCCGGGCGAGATCGAGGTTACCGAGTCGGACGTGCACATCCCCCATGCTCAGAAGCGCACTGCCTTGGAGCCCGGGATTGTTGCGCGCGCGGCCTTCGGCAAGCACAGCGTTGAACGCATCTAGCGCTGCCGTCAGATCTCCCTGGGCGGCGAACGACCGGCCGAGGCCCTCGAGCGCGCGGGCTTCGCCTCCCGGGTTGGACGCCTCGTGATAGAGCGCGCGGCTGCGTCGATAGTCGACGATCGCGCCGCTGAAATCTCCTTCTACATACTGGACGTTGCCGGTGCTGATGAGCGTTGTCGCGATCGCCAGCGTGTCATGCAGTCGTTCCTGAATGGCCAGTGCTTCCTTGAACGTCGCATAGGCATCGGTGTACTCGAATTGTGAATACTGCGAGGTGCCAAGACCCACAAGAGCGGTCGCAATGCCCTCGTCGTTGCCACGTTCGCGCTCGACGGCGAGAAGCTGCTCGTACACCGGTTTGGCGGCGACAAAGTTTCGCTGATAGTACAGGGTGTTGCCAATGTTCTGGAGCGCATCGGCCTGCAACTTTTTGTCGCCGATTCGTGTCGCCAGATCGAGTGCGCGCTCGTAATGCTGTTGCGCGCGCGGGTAAAGACCTCGTTGTGCCGCGGACGCGGCCTGCCGCGAAACTGCGGACACAAGCATCGGCCCGACCAGATCCGGCTCCTCATTCAGCAGCTTTTCGCGTTCGCCGGCGTCGCCGGCAGCAATAAAGGCGTCAGCCAGCGCATCAGTGGGCGTCCCCTCGCGTACGAGTTTCCACTCATTGCCTTCGCGCGCATATGTCAGCGCGGCGATGAACGAAGTGTGAAACACCATCGGAGAGCCATCAGGACGGCGAACCGTGCTCGTGCGATCGCGTGTGACCGACACGCGTACGATGGTTAACGGCCCGCGTGCGCGAACCGAGGTGACGGCGATTTGCGAGAACTTGTCGTCGCCGGACTCGAAGATGAACTTCAGCTGCTCGGGACGCGGTCGCTCCACTGTCGACGACCAGAGCGACAGGTATGCATCGACATCCTCAGCCTCCTGCGTCGCATAGAAGCGCTCGACCGCAGCACGCAGAGCGGGATCAGTCGCGTCGGTCTGCGGCGCGAAGACGGCAACAACCAGCGCAAACGCGAAAACGAGCATCAGTTCGGCAGCGTGAAATTCACCGTGACGGTCATCAGCACGGAAACCGGAACGCCATTCAACAACGTCGGAGTATAGCGCCACTGTTGCACCGCGGTGATCGCCGCTTGATCGAGAAGCGGTTCCGATCGCAGCACCTTGATGCGGCCTACTTGGCCGCGCTCATCGATGATCGCTTCAAGAATGACAGTGCCCTGCTTGCGAGACTCGACGGCGATCCTCGGATACTCGGGTGGCAGTCCGCTGATGCGCTTGGGTTCCTTGATGGCTCCGCCGGGTCTGAACAATGTCTGCGCGGGTTTTACTGGCGGTGGCGGTGGGGGTGGAGTAATTGAAGGGGTGTCGGTAGCACCACCAATCATCGACAAATCACCAGTACCCGAACCCGGCGGTAACTCGGGGATGGGCGGACCGAAGTATTCGCGCGGCTCCGTCACCTCGGGTGCGATCCCGGTTGGTGCGTCGACGTTCACCGGCGTCACGGTACGCGCAGGAGGTGCCTGCGCGATGACGGTGTCAGGCACCGGCACGGTCTTCGTTGGCGCGAGAAACATGTGTATCGGCGCTGGTGTCGGCGGCGTCACCTCTGCGACGAGAGGAACAACGAAGACAGCGATCCCAAAGGCAATGTGAAGCGTGATGGACACCGGCCAAAAGGACCATCGCATGATGTCGCCTCCGTTGAAACTTTGACACCGGAGGTGTCGACGGGGTTCCGGGATGCGTTGTCCGGGATCCGATCTTTGTGATCCGACGAGATCACCGATCCCGGGTAGCGTCAGCTCACCCACCGGATCACGGATCCCGACAGCGTCAGTCCCAATGGCACTTCGCTTGCTGCATTCGCACGGAAGCAACGAATATGGCTGACAAGAAAAAACATGACGATGAGCCGGCGCAGGCGGATCCGGAACTGACGTCGTCTGCCGTGAGATAATCCGACATGCGTACCTCCTCCACTGAATCGTGGGGACATTCGACCGTCCGCACAGCCTGCCCGCTCGATTGCCCGGACGCCTGCACACTCGACGTCACCGTTGAACAAGGACGTGTGGTGAAGATCGATGGCGGCGACGCCAATCCCGTCACACGTAAATACATCTGCGCGAAAGTGCGCCGCTTCGCCGAGCGGCTGTATGGCGAGGATCGACTGCTCTATCCCGCGATTCGAAAGGGTCAGAAGGGTCAGGGGACGTTCAGCAGAGTGAGCTGGGACGAGGCGCTCGATCACATCGCCGAGCGGATGGCACGTATTCGCGACACGACGGGCGCCCAAGCGATCCTTCCCTTCTGTTACGGCGGATCGAATGGACTGTTGACGCAGGACACGAACGACGCGACGCTCTTTCGCGCATTCGGGACGTCGCGCCTGGCTCGCACCGTTTGTGCCGCTCCGACCGGCGCGGCCAACCTGGGACTATACGGAAAGATGCCGGCCGTCACCTACGCCGACTACCCGCACGCGCGGTTGATCGTTCTCTGGGGCGTCAATCCCGCCGCGTCAGGAATTCACCTCATCCCGTACCTGCGCGAGGCGCGGAAGCTGGGCGCGAAGCTCGTCGTCATCGATCCGCGAACTACATCGCTTGCGCGACAGGCGGATCTGCATCTCGCGCCGAGACCAGGCACCGATCTCCCGATCGCCCTCGCCGTCCATCGGTATTTGTTCGAACATGGCGTCAACGAACGATTCCTTGCCGAGCACACGAAAGGAGCAGACGCACTGCGCGCACGGGCGAACGAGTGGAGCATCGAGCGCGCCGCTGAACAGGCCGAAGTCGACGCCGCCGCACTCGAGCGATTCGCTGAAATGTACAGGACGACGTCGCCGGCGCTCGTGCGCTGCGGATGGGGGCTCGAGCGCAACCGCAATGGCGGGAGTGCCGCCGCGGCGGTCCTCGCATTGCCGGCGATTGGCGGGAAGTTCGGCGTCCGGGGCGGCGGTTTCTCGATGAGCAATTCGACGGCGCTCGGTATCAAGTCGGACGCGTGGATGAGCGACACACCTGAGCCGAACACGCGCCTTGTCAACATGAATCATCTTGGACGTGCGCTGACCGAGTACACGGATCCACGGGTCGAGATGCTCTTTGTGTATAACTGCAATCCCCTGGCGACCATGCCCGATCAGAACCGGGTGCTCGAGGGACTGAAACGTGACGACCTCTTCACGGTCGTGTCCGAACAGGTCTTCACCGACACCGCTCGGTACGCCGACGTCTTACTGCCGGCGACCACGTTCCTCGAGAACTACGACATCGCGAAGAGCTATGGACCGATTACTCTTCAACTCGTCCGGCCGGTCATCGAACCCGTAGGCGAAGCTCGCGCCAACGCCGAAGTGTTCTCCGATCTCGCGGCGAGACTAGGCCTCGGTGAAGCCGAGGAAGAGACCGATACCCTGCTGCGGATTGCGGGCCGATTGCCTGAAGGCCTGTCGGCGGAGTTACTCGAGACTGGCTCAGTCACGCCTCCTTTCGGCGGCGCGCCGATTCAGTTCGTCGACGTGTTTCCATTGACGCCGGATCGCAAGATCGATCTGTTTCCGGCGGCGCTCGATGCCGGCGCTCCGGCGGGACTGTATGGCTATCAACCGGACCCGGCTTCGGACAAATACCCGCTCGCGTTGATCTCGCCAGCGAGCGAAAAGAGTGTGTCGTCGACGCTGGCTGAACTCCGTCAACGTGTGGCGGTGCTGCAAATGCACCCCGCCGATGCGCAGGCTCGAGGGCTTGCCACGGACGATCCGGTACGCGTTTTCAACGATCGTGGCGAAGTGCAGTGCCCCGTCGCCCTCAATCCCGACATCCGTCCAGGGACCGTCTCGCTGCCGAAGGGGCTATGGCGCAAAAGCACCTATAACGGAGCGACGACAAACGCGCTGGTGCCCGACAGCTTGACCGATCTCGGCGGCGGCGCCTGCTTCAACGATGCAAGGGTGCAGGTGGCGTCGTTGGGGAAGCACTGAATGGCGATTTCGGATTGATGATTGCGGATTTGGTGATTGCGGATTGTCGATTTGGATTGCGGATTGTTGATTTGCATTGCGGATTGCTGATTTGCATTGCGGATTGTTGAACGCTCCAGGAATCCGCAATCTGCAATCGAGAGTCAGCCAGACGTCAGTAGCTAAAGAAGAAGATTAAATCGATCCCCGCCCGTTCAATCCGCCGCTCATTGATGCGATTAGCCGCACCCGTGGTCTCCGGGGACGCGCTGGCGGCGGCGCGAAGGAACCGCGCGATCTGGTACTCCAGCTGAAACTGCGTGGCGGTGCGGCTGCCGAACTGCTGATAGACCTTGAGAAAGGTACGCTGATTTACCTGTTGCCCGAGGGTGATCGCCGCGCCCAGGTCACCGTTCTCGGTCGTCGTCGAGATCTCGAACAGGTCGAGGTCGAGCGCCTTGCCGATGGATTCCCCGAGCGGTGCCGCGATGAAGCCGGTCGCAATCCCACCCGCCGTCGCCGCCAACGATGAACGCTCACCGGTGCCGAGTTCGTTGACCTGCCGATTGAACACGATCAACGCCAGGACGTCGCTCTCCTCGAGCGGAGGATTGCTCGTCAGCTCGAGCTGCGGCGCCTTCGGCGTCCCGGTGATATGGATGCGTGCCTCAACGCCGGTATCGGGAATCTTGCGTGTCGCGCTGACGTCGAGAAGCGGGTTGATCGTCGGCGTCCCGATGAAGCGGATGGTGCCGTCGCGCGCCAGATCGAAGCGCCGACCCTGAAAGTCGTAGGTCCCGCGGACCGTGTTGACGACGCCGAGCAGCGTCACGGGACCGTTCGGCCTCTTTTGCACGCGCAGGTCGCCACCCACCGTGATGTTGATGTCGCCGAGGGCGGTTCCTGTCGGCCCGCCTGGGCGAAGACTCTTGCCCCGCAAAACGAGGTTGTCCGGCGCGACGACGTGCACGTCCATGGCAAGCGCCGCGGCAGGGCCCGCCGGCGCCGCGGCTGCGGCTTCCTCCCGCGCGGCTTTCTCTTCTGCGCCCGGCGGGGCGGCAGACTCGCCCGCTTTAGCGAGCGCGCTCTTCGTCGCCTCCTCCGCGCTGCCGCTCCCCTCCACCGTCCGTTCGGCGGAAACAACTTCGGGCAGGGCCTCCTGCGAATACGGCGAGTAGAACAATTCCAGAACCTTGTCGACCTCGACTCGCGCCGCATCGAGCCGCACGTCGCCGACTAGTTGCGGCCTCCGTAATTCTCCCGTGAGTTTGAGCGCCGTCTGCAGCTGCACGTCGCCGAGCTCGTTGTTGATGACTTCAAAGTTGTCCGAGTCGATGGTGACATTGACAGCGCCGACCTGACGCTCGTGCAGGGCCAGCTCGCCGGCTACGCGCAGCGTCTCGTGATGTCGATCGAGCAGCTCGAATGCCGGGATCTTCACCACATCGCGCTGCAGCTCGATCCGCGTCGTCAACCCCGTGAACGTCTCCCCGGCCGCCGGAACGCCGAACGTTCCGTCCTTGATATCGATGAAACCTTGCGCGTGTGGATCCTGCCCCGACCCGGTCACGTGCACATCGGCCTCCAGGGTTCCGCTCACGTTCGTGACCTGGTTGGTGAAACCCTGGACGAACCCGAGATTGATCGGCGACGATTTCACTTGCAGATCGATCGCGTCCCCTGGGGCGGGCTCGACGTGCTCGCCAGTCGGACTTGCCTTGAACAGGCTGGTAGGCACACTGCCTTTGGCCGTGATGCGCTCGGTCGCCGATCGCTGTAGCGTCGCATCGAGACCCAGACGCGTGCCCTTGTAATCGACGTCGGCGGTGAGCGACTGATACTGGTAATCCTGGAAGCCGCCGTTCGTAATCTGAATCCTTCCGGTGACGTCTGGCGCCGCCGTCGATCCCGCGATTGTCGCGTCGGCATTCAACCGGCCGCTGAGTCCGCGATTCTGCAACGCGAGCGTCTCGAGCTGCTTGAGATCGACGTTGTTTGCCTTGACGTCGATGGCGCCGGTCGGCGAACCGCTTCCCATCGCCAGCGTGCCATTCACGTCGAGCGATTGATCGCCGCTGACCAGTCGGACGTTTTCGAACTCCACCCGCTCGCGCCCATATTTCACCGTCGCCTCGCTGCCGGGCGCCGTCTGCCACTCGACGCCTTGAGTCCGGACGGCAAGCGTCGGGAGATGCAGCTCTTGATGATCGGGATGGAAGATCACCTGGCCCGCCGCATCCAGCTCGCGCGTCTTTTCTTTCAGGTTGGTCGTGAAATCGAGCGTCTTCTGATCGTACTTTGTCGTCGCCTTGACGGAATTCAGCTCGGTGCCGCCGACCTTGACGAAAGTGGCATCCGTTGTCGCGTCAACCTTCGCGTTCGCAACCTGAAGCTCCGGTATCGTGACGGTGTACTGACTATTCAGGTCGAGCGCGCTGTTCGCGCCGTACGACAGATTGCTGCCGTCGAGCGTCCCCTTGGTGACCAGTGAAGCCGCGTTCCCGGTCAGTGTCCCGTCGATGGTCGCGGAACCACCGACGTTGCTCTGGCCTGCGAGCTTTGCCAGTTCGGGCAGATTAATCGCCTCAACGTGGTATTTGAGCTCGGAGCTGTTGCTGCGATCGAGCGCGAGCCGACCAGATGCATTGGCTTTGACGTCCGGACCAGCAATATCAAATCGAGTGACGTCGCCAACCTGATTTGCATACTTGCCCACGACCTGCGCGCTGTCGATCTCGAGACCGCCCAGTGTCGACGGGTTCAGCGTCGCATGTCCTTCCGCGGTAATCGACGCTGGTGTCATCGGCGCACTGATATCACTCACGGCAAAGTTCGCGTCGACAGTCCCGGATACTCTGCCCTCGAGCTCCTTGCGATTAGCCAGCTGTCCCGGATTGAAGTTCTCGAACGCTCCGGTCGCGTGCCCGTTCAACGCGCCGCCATCGAGGTGGGCGTCGAAGGTCAGGTTCGGCAGCCGGCCGCCCAACAGCCCAGAATCGGTCAAGCTGCCGCTTGCCTCCAGTTTCATTGCGGAGATCGTCGACGGTTCAGCGTTCTCCGTTGCCCGGGTGGCCGCACGAGACGTCCGTGGAGCGCTACCCGAAACATCAAACGCACCGTTGATCCGGCTGTCGTAGGCGGGTTTGGCCAACGCGTCGATCTTCAGCGCGGTGCCGAAACGATCCAGATCAAGATTGGCGACTGCGCCACGCGCCGAATATGAAATTTCGGACGGGCTCACGGCGAATTCGGCATTCGTGCCGGACGAAAACGTCGCGCCTTCGATCGTCGATTCGTGCAATCTGGCGGTGCCCTGAATCGAGCTCCCCTGTCCGGTGACGTGATACTCCGACACCGACAGATTCGTCGCCAGCCGCGGTGCTCCAGTAGAAGCCGGCAGATTCCGCAAATCGACCCGTTCAGCGCCGCCGCGCAAATCAAATGCGATCGCGCGACCCTTCGCAGGCGTGACGATGACTCCTCGCGCCGTGGCGCTGCCACCGTACGCGGCAGCGCGGCCATCGAGCGTGATTTTCGGCCCGTCGATCTTTCCCGAAAGCTTCACGTTGCGCGCTTCATACCCGGCGGCGACGACGTGAGGTCCCGCGAACGCGAATGTCCCGGTCATCCGATCGGCCACTGGCGCAGTCGCCGGCGCTGATTTCAGCGCCAGATTCAGCTTCGCGTGTCCAGTCAAATTGGTGCGCTGCGCCGGATGGCGAAGTATTGGCGCGAGGTTGAGGCGGTCGACGTCGACATCGCCGCGAGCGGCAAAGTTGGGCGCCTGAACGTCGGTCGTCAGCTGGCCGCGGACGTCGCCGGCCTCCGAACGGATGTTGACGTCGAGTTTCAAGTTCTCGGCGGGCCCGTCAGCTTTCAGGTCGATGGTGGGATGAAGGTCATAGCCTGCCGCCTGGGGCACAACACGGCCAATCTCGGGAAGCGAAACGGTGCCGGTCGTAGTCAGCTTGACGACCGGTGTTGCCAGGTAGTTCTCGACAACGCCGTCGACGGTCACGGAGGTCTCGCTCGTATGCAGCGCGACGTTCTCCATATACAAGTTGTCGTCGCGCACCGCCAGTTTCCCGGTGAGGTTTTGCAGGGAGAGCGTTGGCGCGCTCCCGCGGAAGCTGACGTGATCGAGTACCAGGCTGTAGTGCACCGGCGCGTACTCGAGCCGCGCCTTCAGATCGACATCCTCGATGCGGCGGGGAATCGAGACGGCTGAGGGTTTGCCGTCCTGGATCGAAACGCTCGCGTCGGACACTTCGATCGACGGTAACGAAATCGGCCGCATCGGGCCCTGGCGATCGGCTTCCTGCTCCTGCCGCTTCACGAGCCGCGCCAGGTTCCAGCCATTCTCGCCTCGCGCCAACTTGAGAACCGGTCGATCGATCTTGATCTCGTCAACGTCGAATCCCTTGGAGATCAACGAGAAGATGTTGTAATCGAGCTCGACTCCCTTCACCGCGACGATGCGCTCACCCGACACATCGACGGCAACATTGGAGAGGTCGGCACCAAACAACAGGTTGCCGCCGAGATGACCAATCGACAACTCACCGTTGAGATACTGCTTCGATTCACGAACGATGTAGCGGCGCAGCCAGTCACGAAACCACGGTGTCTGCGAAACAATCAACGCAAGCGCCAGCACGCCAATCATCAGTGTGCCGACGAATGTCACGACCTGGAGAACGCGACGAATCCCCCGCATATCGTTAAGGCCTGGTCCTCTTTACTCACTGCGCGTGGGGCCCCACCCCACATGCGCTTTGCCTTTTACCTTTTACCTTTTACCTTTCAGAAGGCCTGCCCAATGCTGAAGTGGAAGCGGAACTGCCGCTTTTCGGGCTCTCCATTGACGACGAGACCGGGAATGGGATTCAACTGAAAGCCGAGGTCGGCGCGAATCGGGCCGATCGGCGTCTGATATCGAAGTCCTGGGCCGACGTCGTAGCGCAATCCGCGCAGATCGAAGCTCCACCGATCGCCGAGGACGTTGCCGCCATCGAGAAACAGGACCGCCCCGAGATTGCCCCAGACGTTGGCGCGAAGTTCGGTCGAAAAGTTCAGAAACGAGAAGCCGCCGATTGGCAGCCCGGCGCCGCTCAGCGGAGACACTTCGTAACGGCCCCATCCTCGCAGGTTGGTCGCTCCGCCAAGGAAGTAGCGCTTGAAGAACGGGACCTTTATTTCAGGAGATCCGAACGCATCAATGCTGCCCATGCGTCCCTGGGCCGCGACCACGAAGCGATCGGAAATCGACCGGAAGACCCGCAGCTCCCCCGTCGCTTCGAAATAGTCCCACGTTCCCGCCAGCCACTTCCCCGCTTGTTCGACGTGAAGCGCGGCAACGTACCCTTGCTTCGCGTCGAGCAGGTTGTTCGTCGTGTTACGGCCGCCGTCCAGACTGATGGCGGATCGCGTGCCGCGCCCCGTTCCAAAGCGGGGATCGAGCCCAAGGGCGATCAGTTCATCGCGGAAGGTCGGGTCTGCGAGCGCTTCATTCGAGATCTGGTAGGTTTCGTATTCGTTGGCGTAGGTCAGGGACAGCGTTGTCGTGGCTCGCGAGCGAAGTACGGGGCCGCCACCACGACGCAATTGACGTGTGATCGTCACGCGTCCACCATTCGTATCGAGCGTGAACGCCGGTTCGTCGGTGTGCCACGACTGACCCGTCAACGTGAAATCATTTCGCGCGCCGAAGAAGTACGGCTCCTTGAAATTGAGGCGGACGCCCTTGTCGAGCGCGGAGTATCGCGCGAGCACTCCTGCCGTGCGGGCGCCGCCGAGGAAATTCACGTGCCGCCAGTCGACCTGCACGCGACCCTTTTCTTCGGTGCCATAGCCAACACCAAAATTCACCCGCTGATGCTTGCCTTCGGTCACCGTCACCCGCGTCGGCACGTCGGTCGGCTTCTCCTCCTGGTGCAGCGGTTCGACGTTGGCAAAGTCGAACAGCTCCGCGCTATACAGCCGGCGCTGACTCTCCTGTAGCGCACTCTGTCGGAAGATCTGGCCGGGCCGGTATGTGAGCTGGCGGCGGACGATGTTTTCGCCGACGCTGACGTTGCCGTTGGTCTCGATCGGACCAAACCTGGAAAGCGGTCCAGCGTCGGCGGTCAGCATCACCACGCGTTGTCGCTCGGAGCTGCCAGGATTCTCGGCGATCTTCACCGACGCGTACGGATACCCGTGATCCTTCAGCTCGTCGAGCGCAGCCTCGCGGCTGGCCTGAAGCCGCGCGCGATCCAACGGCTCTCCCGCCTTCAGCGGCAGTCCGCTCTCGAGTGCGGTCCGGTGCTGTTCCGGCAGCGGCTCGAAACCACTGAACTCCACGCGTTCAAGGCGAATGGGTTCTCCCTCGGCGATGTTGAGCGTGAGAGCGACCGAGGTCTGCGTGTCGTTCATCTTCACGTCGAACGACGTGACGCGCGCATCGGGATAGCCACGGTCGCGATAGAACGCAACGATGCGTTTGAGATCCGCTTCGAACTGATCGCGGCTGAAATAGTGCTTCTCGCCCCAGGGAATTTTCGAACTCGCGGAAGTCGCGAGCACCGATTTCAACTGCTTGGGCGTGACCGCTTTGGTCCCCTTGAAGGTGAAACTCGTGACCTTGATGCCGCCCTCTTCCTTGCAACCTGCGGCGGCGACGGCCAGCACGCAGAAGAGCGTCGCTCGAAAGAAGAAGCGGCAAAGCATGGCTGTGAGATGTACTCACAAGCTATGCCATTTACTGGAAAGGGAAAAGGGAAAAGGGAAAAGGTAGAGGCGTACATAGAAATGGCCGGCGATCGTCCTGACGTGGACGTACGCCGGCCACAATCGGCGACTGCTTTATTCCCGTGTGATTTCTGGCTTGCCGGCCGAGACGGATAGCATGATCCCAAGCCCGAGGGCAATCACGAGGCCGATGACGACCCAGGTTGCTGAAATGTGTCGAAGCGCCCCGCCGTACCACAGCGCAGCGAGCGCGCCAAGCACCAAAATGAAGTATCCAATCAGGTAAGCGTTGATGAATCGCATAGGGGAGCCCTCCTGAAAAGCAAAAGGTAGAAGTTGGGACCTTCTACCTTTTGCCTTTTGCCTTTTCCCTTTAGTCGTGCGTTACCGTTGCAGACGCACGACTAGAGCGGCGCGTCGGTTCAGCCGGCGGGTTTCTTCGCGGCTGTTGTCGTGCTTCGGCCGCTCCTCGCCGTAGCTGACGGTCCGCAGCCGGGTCGCCCCAATCCCGCGGCTCGTCAGATAGTCG
>DASTVZ010000020.1:0-21508 GCA_035758845.1 Vicinamibacterales bacterium | reverse complement strand
GCTAGCAACGTCGAAGCAATTCTCAAGAAATCTTTTAGAAGGCCCCTATGGCCAGCGGTGTGCTCGACTTGTACGAATTCGGGCCGTTCAGGCTGGACGTTCAGCGACGGGTTTTGACACGCGGCGATCAGGTCGTACTGCTCCCGCCAAAGACGTTCGAGCTGTTAGTGCTCCTCGTGCACAGCGAGGGACGCGCTGTGTCGAAACAGGAGTTGATGACCGCGCTGTGGCCCGACACGTTCGTCGAAGAAGCCAATCTGTCGTTCCAGATTTCCACCCTTCGCAAGGCCCTCGGGGAGAGCGGCTCGCATTGGATCGAGACCCTCCCTAAGCACGGTTATCGGTTTGGCGCGGACGTGAAAGCGGTTTCGGTAGAGCATCATGATGCGTCGCAAGTATTTGCGGCGCCGGAAGGCGCCTCTGCACGCAGGGATAGACGGGGCACTTGGACCAGAACCAAGTGGGCATCGGCCGTGTTCGTGGTGCTCCTGTTGTCGGCGCTTTTGTACATATCCACTTTCAAGGGGCGCCCAACCACACCGGTGAAGAGCGCGCCGTCGGCCGCGATGCCCCTCACGGCATACCAGGGATTTGAAAACGCTCCCAGCTTTTCACCGGATGGGAGTCAGGTCGCGTTCTCGTGGAACGGGCCGCGACAGGACAACTACGACATATACGTCAAGCTCGTTGGACCTGGACCGCCGCGTCCACTCACGACCGATCCCGCGCGGGATGACAACCCGGCCTGGTCGCCGGACGGGCTCCTGATCGCGTTCGAGCGTTTTACAACTGCGGATACGGCCGACGTCTACGTGATTCCGGCACTGGGTGGCGCGGAAAAGAAAGTGGCGACGACTCTGATGTCCCAATCGAGAATGGAGTCTCACTCGGAATCGAACGGAAGTCTCAGGTGGAGTGCGGATGGCAAGTGGCTCGCGCACCTCGGCGGCCCTTCGCAGCAGGGCATCTGGCTTATTGCGGCGGACGGGTCGGGCACGCGACAGCTCACCGAACGCGGTTATGCGCCCGCATTTTCTCCCAATGGCCAACAGCTGGCTTTTGTCTGCCTAGCGGCTGCTCTCCCGGCCGTCTACGTACTCCCGCTGTCAACGGGGCTTGTCCCTGCCGCGAAGCCTCGACAGGTGACGCCCGAATACCCGTTTATTCGAGGACTTGCCTGGACACCTGATGGCGATGCACTTGTGTACGCTGCATCGGGGCATATGGGCCTCTCCCACCTCCACAGAATCGCGCTCGCGTCGAACAGACTGGAACCGAACGGTCAGCCCGAACTTCTGACGTTCGGTGAAAACGCCAGCGCCGTCACAATATCCAAGACCGGCCGCCTTGTGTATTCCGCTCAAGTGCGGGACGCGAATATTTGGAAGCTGTCGCTTGCGGGTACCGATCGGCTGAAAAGCGGGCCTCTCGTGTCGGAGAACTTCGATGACGAGACGCCAGACTACTCACCCGATGGCACGCAACTCGCCTTCGCGTCGACCCGATCGGGGAGCGAGGAGATTTGGGTCGCCAACGCCGACGGTTCCAACCCCGTTCAGAGGACGACAATGGGTGGACCCGTGTGCTCCGGCCCGCGCTGGTCGCCGAATGGACGGACGATCCTGTTTCATTCGAGCAGCCGCCAAAGCGCGCGCGCCCTATACCTGCTTGAGATGCAAAGCGGTCGGTACCACCAACTCACCGATCAACCTACCTGGGACAGCCAAGCCAGTTGGTCGCACAGCGGGCGGTTCATCTATTTCGAATCCAACCGTGCTAGCCGTACTGGCCGAAGGGAAATCTGGAGGATGTCCGCGGACGGAGCTAATCCAACCCAACTGACGACGCAGGGAGGATCGATGCCGATCGAGTCTCCCGATGGTCGTTTCCTGTACTACGCAAAGGTTGCACCCCCCTTGCCAATCGCCATTTGGCGCGTTCCCGTCGAGGGTGGCGAGGAACGATTCATCGTGGAAGGATTGAGCAACACCCTGAACTTTGCTGTCGCGAAGGAAGGGTTGTACTTCCTCGCTGTTGGCGATGCGCAGAACAAGACGTCGATTGATTTTTTCGAGTTCAAGACAGGCAGACGGGCGACACTCCTCAGGCTGAACAAGTTCTGGTGGTACGGCATGGCGTTGTCGCCGGATCAGCAGTCGTTGCTCTACTCCGTGGTCGATTCTGCAGGCAGCAATCTGATGCTCATCGAACATTTTCATTGACGATTCTTGCGCATGGCCGAGCACATTCTTGATGCGTATGAATTCGGGCCCTTCACGCTGGACGTGCAGCGACGGGTCTTGACGCGCGGCGATCAGGTCATACCTCTCGCGCCGAAGACCTTCGACGCTTGTCAAGCAGGGCTTTGATGGCCCATCATGAGCATCGATTCCTGGAGGCTCGATGGCCAATCCGTCGCCAGCGCCTGAGAAATTCCATGGCGCAACCACTGTTTCACTCACTGTGAAAGACATTCATAAGAGCGCCGACTGGTACCAGAACGTCGTGGGCTTTGGTGTCGAGCGTACGTTCGAGCGCGATGGCCAGCTTGTGATGCTCGCGCTCAAAGCCGGCGATGTGCGCATTAACGTAAATCAGGACGACGGCGCCAAGGGCTGGGACCGTATCAAGGGCCTCGGCTTTTCGATCAATATCTGGACCACCGAGGACGTCGATGCCATCGCCAATCGCATCAAAGCCAGCGGTGGGAAACTTGACTCCGAGCCCGTCGACGCGCCCTGGGGCGCGCGCTTTTTCCGGCTCACTGACCCTGATGGGTTCAAGCTAGCTGTGCTGAAATCGCTGGCGTAACCAGCGAGTACCTGCTTGTAGCTGTCCTCGATCAGCACCGCTTGTCGTATCCGCGATCGACGGCCCGCCCGTTGCGCCACTGCACAGGATGCGCGCGCTCGGAGCCTCGGCCTTGCTTCCGCGGACGTCGCGTGGACGGCATCAAGGCGGCGCAGAGCTGGTCTCCTGATGGCAAAGTGATCCTGTTCAATGCCAGCAGCGCGCAGACGCGGCTCGACTTCTGGGCGATCGAACCGCGACCCGGGGCCACCGCGAAACTGTCGGCGGCGGCGATGGCGATGAATGTTGCGGCAGGTTCGCACGCCTGACGACCGTTCCTACGCGAGCATCGTGGAACGTTTTCTCGTCGACGAGCACGAGGACGATCCGCGCGCATCAAACGATCAATGTGCTCTTGAATCGATCGGCCGCAAGGCTGTCGTGAGTCCATCTGGCGCCAGGAGGGCGGAGAATACGATCTTATTGGTACTAGCCGCGCCCTGTGGCGTGCCGCGGTTCTTGATCCGGCCGAGAAATGATCGCGCTCTGGATTTCCTATTGATTGAGGTGTCTCTCGGTTCGACGAACACACCTGCCACATGGATCGAGGTGCCCGCACTGAGGCGAGCGAATGAAAGGATAGGTCATGACCACTGCGTCTAACGAATCACGTGTTGCCGCGAAAACTGGGACCGCGCGGGCCAATGCCCTCGCCGAGCGCCTCGAGCAGGGCGCCAGCGCCCTGGCGGCACTTGCCAACGGCCTGAGCGACAAACAGTGGCAAACCCGGATCCCGGGTGACGGCCGGAAAGTCGGTGTCGTAATTCATCACGTAGCTTCGATGTACCCAATAGAGATAAAACTGGCACAGGTGCTGGCAAGTGGCCAACCGGTGACGGGCGTGACATGGGCGGACGTCCACGCGATAAATGCGGCTCACACCAAAGAGCAAGACGAGGTCACGAAAGAGGCGGCGTTGGCCCTGCTGCGGCAAAACAGCACGGCGGCTGCAGCGGCAATCCGCGCGTTGAGCGACGCGGAGCTCGATAGTGCGGCTCCGTTGTCACTCAATGCCGATGCGCCCCTGACGTGCCAGTTCATGCTCGAGGATCACGCGGTGCGCCATA
Organism: Vicinamibacterales bacterium; assembly: GCA_035758845.1. Classification (GTDB taxonomy): domain Bacteria; phylum Acidobacteriota; class Vicinamibacteria; order Vicinamibacterales; family 2-12-FULL-66-21; genus JALZOC01. Next base: position 17,591 of record DASTVZ010000020.1, on the reverse strand, counting down.
GTTACCACCATCTGGCAAAGATCCGAGCGGCGCTGAAGTAGGTCCTTCGCTGCCGCGATCCGTTGAGCGGAATCCGGGCGGCGGCCGGCACCCATAAGGAGATTCATAAATGACGAACGTGGTCGCGAGTAATCCAGATGTCACCGATCGCTGGAGCCCAATCAAGAACCGGCAGAATGCGACGTGGCGGTCTGGAAACTACGCCGTCATCGGAGCGACGCTGCAGATTGTCGGCGAATTGCTCAACGAGGCTGTAGATGTTCGCGCCACTGATACAGTACTAGACGTCGCGGCCGGCAGCGGCAACGCCACGCTCGCCGCCGCGCGCCGATTCGCCACGGTCACCTCCACTGACTACGTGCCGGCGCTGCTCGAACGTGGCCGCCTGCGCGCGGACGTTGAAGGTTTCGACAACGTGACCTTCGAGTTCGCGGATGCCGAAGCACTACCCTATCCGGACGCCAGCTTCGACGTCGTTCTCTCTCGTTTCTCATCTCTTGCTTGTCTTTCGCCAGGGATGCAATGTGACGGTGATCGGCGTTGATTGATCAGTAAGAAATGCGGACTCGAAGATTAATGGCCATTCTCGCCCACCCCGACGATGAGTCGCTCGGGATGGGAGGAACGCTGGCCAAATACGCGCGGGATGGCGTTGAGGTTTTTTTGCTCACCGCGACACGCGGCGACGGCGGCCGCTTCCGCGGGCACCCTCGTGGCGATCCTCAGCATCCAGGGAAGTCCGCACTCGCGACGATTCGTGAAGCGGAACTCCGCGCGGCGGCAGCGGTGCTCGGCGTCTACGAAGTGACACTCCTTGACTACGAGGATCAACATCTCGATGCCGCGAATCCCTCCCAGGCCGTCGCCCTGATCGCGCGCGAGTTGAGGCGTGTTCGTCCCGACGTCGTTCTCACATTTGGACCGGACGGTGCGTACGGACATCCGGATCACATTGCAATCTGTCAATTCACGACCGCCGCTGTCGTCGCCGCTGCCGATTGCGCGTTCGCCGTGGCCGACGATGAATCAGGCAGGAGGCCGCATTCAGTAGCCAAGCTTTACTATCTTGCCTGGCCCACCTCGACCTGGGCTGCGTACGAGTCGGCGCTGCGAAAACTGTCGTCGACGGTCGACGGCGTTGAGCGAACGGCGAATCCATGGCCCGACTGGGCGATCACGACGATGATTGACACCCGCGATCTGTGGGCGACAGTGTGGCGGGCGGTGGCCTGTCATCAATCGCAGCTGGTCGCGTACGAACGCTTGCAGGGCCTCTCGCCCGAGCATCACCAGTCGCTCTGGGGACGACAATCGTTCTATCGTGTGTTCAGCACCGTGAACGGCGGCCGCACTCGCGAGACCGATCTGTTCGAAGGGGTATAGGCAATGAGGCATGCACCACTGGCCATGGACGCGGCAACGTTCCGCGCCCTCGGACATCGTCTCGTCGATCAGGTCGCCGAGTTTCTGGAGTCGATGCCGCGCCGGCCGGTCACGCGCGACGAATCACCGTCCGCCGTCCGCGACGCGCTCGGGCTCGACGGATCGCTGCCAGAATCGGGAACCGATCCAGCGCCGCTTCTCGAGCGAACTGCTCAACTCCTGTTCGATCATTCCTTGTTCAACGCTCATCCGCGTTTCTTCGGCTACATCACCGCGCCGCCGGCTCCAATTGGAGTGCTGGCCGACTTGCTCGCATCCGCCGTGAACGCAAACGTCGGAGCGTGGAGGCTGGCACCGGCGGCAACGGAAATCGAATCACAGGCTGTGCGATGGATTGCCGAGCTCATTGGCTACCCGGCTGACTGCGGCGGCTTGCTGGTGAGCGGCGGTAATATGGCGAACTTCGTCTGTTTGCTCGCTGCTCGCGCCGCAAAAGCTGAGTGCGATGTGGGCACGTGCGGCGTCGGGGCAAACACCGGGCGGCGGTTGCGGATCTACTGTTCGAGCGAGACGCACACCTGGATTCAAAAGGCCGCGAATATCGCTGGTCTCGGCACCGATTCGATCCGGTGGATCTCGACCGACAAGACACGACGGATGGATGTGGCAGCGCTGCGCCGGCAGATTGAGGCAGACAAGGCCAGTGGCGATCTGCCATTCATTGTCGTGGGCACGGCTGGTTCGGTGGCCACAGGTGCGGTCGATCCGCTGTCGGAAATTCGCGCGGTCTGCAACGAGTTCGGCGTGTGGTTTCACGTTGATGGCGCGTACGGTGGGTTCGCGGCGGCAGTTCCCGAGGCGCCGGAAGCGCTGCGCGCATTGGCGCACGCCGACTCGGTCGCGGTCGATCCTCACAAGTGGCTGTACGCACCGCTCGAAGCCGGATGCGCGCTCGTGCGCGATCCAGAAACCCTGCGCGCCGCGTTTTCGTACCACCCGCCGTACTATTTCTTCGAGCAACGCGCCATCAATTACGTCGACTACGGCCCGCAGAATTCACGCGCCTTCCGCGCGTTAAAAGTTTGGCTCGCGTTCAAGCAGGTGGGAGCGGCAGCATATCGGCGGATGATCGCGGACGACATCCGTCTGTCGCGTGAACTGGCGGACGTCGTCAGGGCGTGCGACGAACTGCAACTCGTCACCCAGGATCTCAGCATCACGACGTTCCGTTATATCCCGCCGGACTCTCGAACGAAACTTGGAGATGCCGCGGTCGAGGCGCACCTCAACACGTTGAACCAGGCGCTGCTCGACCGCCTGCAGCGCGGAGGTGAGGCATTCGTCTCGAATGCCGTCGTCGACGATCGCTATCTGCTGCGGGCGTGCATCGTGAATTTCCACACGGATCGCACGGACATCGAGGCACTGGTGAAGATTGTTGTACGCGTTGGAAGAGAAGTGGATGCCGAGATCCGCTCGACAACCTTCAGTGAACCGGCTCGATGAGGACACACCGAGCCGGTTTCGATCGAGTCGAAGGAGGTTCGCTACTGCGCCTTCCTGGCGTGTAGCGAGAACGCCGCCCCCTGTGGATCCATCGCGTTCACGATCCAGTCTCCGCCCGGAACTTCCATCGGGCCGTTGAGGATCTGGCCGCCGTTGGCCTTGACCCGCTCAATCGCCGCATTGATGTCAGAGACGAGAAAATAGATTCCCCAATTCGGCGGTACGTTCGCCATTTCCTTCGGCTTGTTCATCATGCCGCCGATCATCCCGCTGGGCCGATTGAACATCTGGTACTTGCCCATCGCTCCCATGTCCATCGCTTCACTGGGCTGCCAGCCAAAGACCTCGGAATAGAACCTCATCGCGGCCTCGGCATCAGTGGTCATCAACTCGTGCCATGACGCGTCCCCCAGTTGAGGCGGGCCTTCCGGCCGTTCCTCTCTCGGCGTGGGCTGAATGATGTAGAACGCAGCACCCTGCGGGTCCTTCAGCATCTGCATGCGGCCAACCGTCGGAATATCGATGACTCCGGACAGCTCGCTTCCGCCGAGGCGCTTGATGTGCGCGACGGCCTCCTCGAGTTTCGGTACCGCCACATACATCGACCAGAATGGCGGCATATTCATACCGTCAGGCGTCTTCATCAGGCCGGCCACTTGCACGTCACCAGTTCGCTTGAAGACGGTATACGGTTGCGGCGAGCCTTGGAATGGGGCCGAGCTCCAGCCGACCACCTTGTCGTAGAACTTCTCGGCGGCTGAAGGGTCCGTCGTCATCAATTCGTACCAAACCGGGCGGCCGAGCAGGGTTGAAACAGCGGTAGTCATCGCAAACCTCCTGACACGGAAACAGACAATTGTCTGAGGTGTCGCAAGTGCCCAAGCCCCTCAGTCTGCCACACTGAGCGGCGGATGGCGTCACATCTTCGCAACATTTTCCTGGGACGAAGGGTGTGCTGAATGCTGTATAACCTCAAGCAAAAGGTAAAAGGTAAAAGGTAAGACGCACATGAGGCGGGCATGACGACGATCACGCGGCGCGAATTCGGGCAGATAGCCTTCGCTGCGCTACCGATGGTGGCGGCGGCGGCGGAAATGCGGACTCAAGCGGGCGCGAATCGATCGTTCATCGGCGGCGTGCAGTTTGGACTTCAGCCATTCTGCTACCACGACCTGCTAATGACGCCGGAAAACCGCGGTACGTTGATTCGGCGGCTCGTGCAGAACGGATTCGGTATGGTCGAACTCCACGCGACGTGGGTCGAGCCGCGCTTCAACGATCCCGGCGTAAGCGCATCAGAAGCTCGCGAAAAGTTGCGCAGCTGGCGGGTCAGTCAGCCGGTCGAGCATTACCGCAACATCAAGAAAGAATTCGATGCGGCCGGCATTGTCATCTTCACGTACTACGTGAACATCAACGACACCTATACCGACGCTGAGGTCGATGCCGTTTTCGAGGGGGCAAAAATTCTCGGCGCAACAGGCTGTGTCGGGTCGCAGGGCCTCAAGCTTTCGCAGTGGTTGTCGCGTTTTCCCGGCAAGCACGGCATGTTCCTCGGCATCCACAATCACGCCAACCTGTCGGATCCGGATGCGCTGAATACCGAGGAGAGTTTCGTGAAAGGGCTGTCGTTCTCGCCAGACGTCAAGGCGACTCTCGACACCCGCCATTTCACGGCCGCCAACGGCGACTGCATCGGCTTCCTGCAGCGTCATCACGATCGGGTATCGAGCGTTCACCTTGGCGATCGTCGCAGGAATAACGGCCGGAGCACGCCATTCGGCGAAGGAGATGCACCCATCATCGAGGTGCTCCGAATGATCCGCGACAACCGATGGCCAATCGTTGCACTACTCGAGTTCGAACACGGAACACTGCGGCCGCAGGTCGAAGAGGTGCAGTTGATGTTCGATTACTGCAAGCGCGTGGTTTCGTAGTAACTGAAAACTTGTGAACGCTTCCCAATCCTCACGCGTCGCACTCTCGCTGCTCGTCGGCGTCGTCACATTCGCTGCTGCAGCTCTCGCCGACCAGGCGCCTGGTACGTCAGCCCGTGCTGGTTACGACGTTGATTACCTCGGGCCGCCGCTGACCGATCCGATGATGCAACAGGCGAAGGAGACGTATGTCTCGTTCGGCTGCGCCTATTGTCATGGCGTGACGCTGACGCCGCGAGGCGAAGCCGCCGATCTCATGCGCTCCCCTCTGGTTGGTGCGGACACCAACGGCGACGCGATCGCGGCACTTCTCCGAGCGGGCGTTCCAAAGACGTCGAAGCTCTCGCCAATGCCGCAGTTTTCCGACCTGAGCGATCGGCAACTGCACGACATCGCACGCTATATCCATTACGCACGGCAGCAAGGCCGCTATAAGGAACTTGTCGAGGCGAAAGGTGAAACAGGCGACGGAGTCGCAGGCAAGGCCTACTTCGATCAGAATTGCGCCGCGTGCCACGCGGCGGATCTGAACGGCATTGGCCGCCGATACGACGCGATCGCACTTCGAGAACGACTCCTTCGCCCACGAAGCCTGAATGAATCGGCGTCCTTTGCGGTGAGTGCGCTCAGTGACGACAAGGTCACCACGGCGCGTCAGCGTCACAACTTTCTGCTGGAAAATTACACGCTTGCGCAGGTCACCAACCTCGTCGCCTACCTGCAGAGTCAGTAAAGAACCTAATTACCGGTGCCCAAATAGGGCAACATCCGCCCGCAGTAGAGGACGGCAAACCAGCTGAAGAGCGAGAGCGCACCAACAAGCTTCATCCCGGACGAGGTGTCCGCGTTGGGATCCATAGCAAGAGCCGGCAGCGCCAGCCGCGTTTCGAAAAACAGCGCGTTCGCGCCAGCGATAACGATGAACGCGACCTTCGACCACCACACGCCGCTCGTCAGATAGAGATGCGGCTGCATGGTGAGAAACAATGCACCCGTGATCGCATTGATGATGAAGCCGGCGATGCCCCACGGCATCAGCGCTTTGACGTGGCGGATCGGGAGACCACGAAACATGCCCATCAGGCGGAGATCGAGCAGGCCCGCGCCGCCGATCAGCATGCAAAGACCGATGAAGTGCAGAGACTCGCAAAGCGGCCACAACCACGACATCCCGAACAACGCCTTCGAGATCGCGGTCGATTCGACCCACGCAGCGAATTCAGCCATGCGGCTGTTCCATTCAGTTCTTCAGGTATGCCATCAGGCGGCCGGAAACAATCGCGACTGCCCAGAGCGCTAATGATGCCGCGGCAAGGAAACGGCTGCGCGCTGACGCCGCCGGCTGTCTGTCGCTGCGATCGATCGCATTCCGCTTCACGACCATCCCAAAGGACAAGGCGGCGACAATGCTGCAGATTTTGACGTAGAACACCGGATCGACGACGCGATCGGCAGCTTCGGTCACGAAGAGCACGAGTCCGCTTGAAAGGTTCACGGCAAAGCCGATCCACACGAATCGATAGAGCGGCTGCAGGCGCTGCAAAGGGATGGCGCCGGCTACCTGGAGAATCCGCAGGTTGATGACCAAGCTCGCGCCGACAAGGATCGCCATGCCGACGGTGTGGAGTGTCAGCACCGTTGGATACGTCCAGATCGAGTCGGACCCGAGAAACCAGTCAGTGAACGCGCTGTTCTGCAGACTATGGAAGAAGGCCATCGGCCATCATTTCTTCACATCGTCTTTTGGGCGCGCGATGTCGTGATACAGGCGCGATCCGTCTGGACGGATCGCGTAGAAGAGAGAGATACCCTTCGAACCGTCCTTCATCGGATGGCCGACAAGCCGGATGGGATCTCCGATCTTGTAGCTGGCGCGCGTCCAGCCCTGGCGGCTCATGATGTTGATTGAACCGCCCTCGACATCCCACGTCCCGACGGTGTTGGGAGCGACGCTGGCACCGGGCTTCACCAGCACGTTGAAGTGCACATGCGGATTCTGCCACTTCCATTCAGTGATGAGGCCGCTGTACTCGACGTTCTTCTCCATGTCGAACATCGCAAATGAGTGGTGGGCAGCGAGCGATCCCGTTGCCAGCGCCACGCCGATGATCGCGAGAGCGACACGCCTGCTGATATTCATGACACTGATCCTCTTTGCGCGTGCGTTCACTTAATAATCTGCTTCGGCGGAATGATCGATTGTTTCTCCACTGGATCGCCAGCATCACACCATTCTTCAAGAGCGTAACTGACCTTTGTGCCCTTCGATTCAACCAGGGGGGCGCGGTCGAAGTAATAGCGATAGACATGCGGCTTTTGGTACACCTTGGGGTCTTCCCAGGTATAGGTCACTGTGAGACGGTTGCCATCCGGTGACAGCTCGAACCGTTCGAGGAGGCGCGTCTCAGCGGTCCGTACTCCCCCTCCAGGGACCATTCCCGGCATGAACCCGGTCGTCTCCACCATGAGGATGTTTCCCTCATATCGGCCGACGGAATGCCCGGCAGGCGTCGGCGTCCACACGTTCGGATGCGATCGTCCATCGATATAGATATGTCGCACACCGCCGCGCTCACCGGCAAAAATCACCTCGTCCTTGTGCTCGATGAAATGGATGCCCCCAGAATCCGGATTGACGAGGAGCGCGCCGTTGCTGCGGCCCGGTCCTCCACCAGTGCACGGCTGTGCGACGACAATGTAGGGCACCCCTTCGGGATTGGGGCCGCCGGATCCACTGGTCGGCGGGGCGCCGCGCCCGCCACGTCCGCCGCGGCCGCCAGGGGCAGAAACTCCGGGGAGCAGCTGCGCGGGAGGAATCACGCCACTCAGCCCGCCGAAGCTTCCGACACCATCCGGATCGATGCGAACCCAATCACCTTCCAGGCGCATCTTCGCCGATTGCCCGTGCGCTACCGTCGGCGCCGCGAAGGAAAGCAGAAACGTGACGACTAGTACGACGCGGAGTCTCATGGTCTTACTCCTTCGAAACCGCGCGTGCGGCTGGCTTCGGGGATGGCGGCGATTCAAGAAACTTCGCTCGATCCTCGTCAAACGGATCGCACGAGAGCCATTGCCGGGGTTCATAGGTCGCCGGCAAACGCTGATAGCGGAACTCGTACGAATGCGGAGTTCGGAACACGGTGGGATCGGTCCACGTGAACGTGACCGACAGGATCGAGCCGTCTTTCAACAACCGATATCGCTCCACCAGCCGCGACTTCTCGGTACGAAAACCGCCACCAGGTATAGCCGTGATTCCATGCTCGCCGTGGAACCCCACCGTGTCGGCAACCAGGGTGTCACCCTCCCAGCGTGCGATCGAGTCTCCGTTGGTGGACGGATCGAAAATATCTTCACTGATGTGGGCCGATCGATTGGTATACAGATAGCGAGGCGGTGACGAATTCTCCGGGACGATAATGATGGCCGTCGATCCCTGGCGAATGTCGAGCGGCCGGCCGGGATCCATGATGAACGGGACACCGAGCAGATTGCACCAGCGAATCGCGTACGCATCCTTCTTCGCGCGTGCATCGAGTTTTGCCCGCGTGAGCGTCGGCAGCAGATTCGCGCGCGGCACATTGCGGCTGTCGAACGACAGCTCCCAGAAGCCGGAGATGTCGGGCGCGCCGCGTTGTTCCTGCGGCGTGCGCGCACTCGTCGGAAGCACCACCAGACACGCGATCACAGACGTAAGGATGCAGAATCGTTTCATGAATCCGACTCCTCCAGCTAGCGTCGCCTCCCGGTTTTCATGAGCACGTCAGATCATCAGAAGCTCCGCGGGTCGTGGCCTGTCGCCGGCTGGTTGCTGTTGATACTGTCCGGCAGCCTGATGACGAGCCTGATCCGCGCTCCACATGTCCTCAGCAGCATGACGCCGATTCTGGTGATGTCGCACCTGATCGGTGGCGTGGCCATGACGATTATTGCGATCGCTCAATTCAAATATGCCAGGGAAATGAGGCGCACGTGGCGTCTCCTGCTGCTGGCGGCAACCCCTGCGTTGGGGTGGCTCGCTTATCGATCGTTCTCGCCACTTCGCGCGACAACTCACGCGGCCGTCGCAGCGTTGGCCAGCCTGGCGCTTGCGCACCGCAGTCGGAGAAGCGTGACCGCGCGCACGAGTCCGCAACGCTCGTGGCCGTCGATTCTTGCGATCGTCGGATTCAGCCTCGTCGTCGTCCAGGTAGTCGTCGGCGCGGCGCTGCGTCACCACGTCATGAGTCTTTCGTGGCATCTCGTCGTCGGAGGGCTGGCGACCATGGCCGTCCTCGCCGCCGCCATCGCCACAACGCAGGATCAGCATACGACGGTGACCGAGAGACGTGCCGCCAGATCGGCTATCGCCGCCGTAGTCCTGCAGGTGTCGCTCGGCGTGGCCGTACTATTCATGATTTTTGTTGGCCCGCCGAATGCCGCGACCTGGATTACCGTGACAGTTGCACACGTCCTGGTCGGTAGCCTCACGCTGTTGGCGGTTGGCAGATTCGTCGCCGCCGTTGGCGCGTCGTAGTAGGCGATCCATCGTCCCATCGAGACGACACCAATCCACAGGATCAACGACATCACAGCAGCGGCTCGCGCCTTCGGCTCAACCATCACGGCGGTCCGATATACGGTGCGGCGAAAGTATATGCCGTGCAGAGCGAGAGCTATCAACAGCGCGATCTTGAGCTGAAAAAACGGATTGGGAAGATATTCCGATGCCTTTGATGCCCCGAGCAGGACTCCGCACGTGACCATGACGACGAACCCAAACTGCTTCCAGGGCCTGAGCGCGCGAATCATGTCGGCCGCCGGAATGTCGGTCAGTGTCCAACCGAGCAGCCGCAGGTTGGTGACGAGAATCAACCCGCCGAATATCGCGATGCACGCGAGATGGGTCGAGAGCAGGATCGGGTAGACGAGCCGCGATTCACGTACGGCCGTGAACACGGCGATGTCTTGAACGCTCTGGCCGACCGACGCGAGACTCATGCAATCAGGTGAACGCGTAAAAGATGCCGCTGAAAACGATCGTTACCCACATCACGAGTGATATCACCGCGACGCTGCTGACAGCGAGCCGCGGGTAACAACCACGGGCCACTCGGCTATGCACAGTGTAATTGAACGCGAGCGCCACCAGTACCAGGACAAGTTTGAAGCGCATTGTTGGATGCTGGAAATACCTGATCGGATCAGTGGAAAAGATCATCAGTCCTGTAGTGACCGCTACGATCAGGCCGATCAGGCTGACTACCGCCGTCGCCCTCCAGAGACGTTCAGCGCTCGCTCTTCCGACGCCCACTCCGAGAAGGCATAGATCGACCAGCGCGATCAGGCCGACTCCGACCGCCAGCGACAGGATGTGGGCGATCTCCGTCAGTCCGTAGGCCCACTCGTGGACGTTCAGGAAGTTCGTCGAAGTGTCGTACACAGACGCCCGCGCAGCAAATCTTCCCGCGTGGTGGACGTGAACGCGAGCACTTTACTGCAAACAACGCCCGGCGGGAATGGAGCGGCGGCGCTGGCTGCTGCGGATAGGCCCGGAGCCTTCGCTGAAACCTAGGCGGGCGCGAGGAGCACGTCAGTGCAACGTGTTCAGCTGACGGCCGATTCGCGTGAGTTTGTCCGGGTTGCGGACGACGCGGATTCCGGAAATTGCGTCGTTGTCGATTGACAACACGAAGATTGATTCCATTCGCGCAGCGACTCGCAAAACGAGTGCGGGCTCTGAGTTGATGTCTTCTATCGTCAAAGAGGCGTCGCGGATCAGGCCGGTGTTCTCGCCGATGCGATGCAAACCCACCAGGAAATTGACGACTTCATCACGCCCGATCAGCGGTCGTCGCGCCGCCGTCGCTTTGCCGCCGCCATCGCTCCACATGCCAACGTCGCTCGTCAGGAGGGCGGTCAGTTCTGACGCGTCGCCCGTCGAAAAGGCCCGCGCGAAGCGCTCCGCGATCGCCCGTCTCGATCGTGAAGTGCCGGATCGTTGCGGCCGTCCTTTCTTGAGTCGCGTCTTGGCGCGATGCAGGAGCTGGCGCGAGTTTTCCGTAGTTGTGCCGAGAATGTCGGCAATCTCCGAGTGCTCGTAGTCGAAGACGTCCTTGAGGAGAAACACGGCGCGTTCCTCGGGCGACAGCTGCTCGAGCAGGACGAGAAATGCGAGCGTGACCGATTCCGAGCGCTGCGTCATGGTTTCCGGATCCTCGAGTTCCGATGTGAGCACAGGCTCGGGCAACCACGGACCGACATACTCCTCGCGCGTCTTTTGCGCCGACTTCAACCGATCCAGACACAAGCGGGTGACGATGGTCGTCATGAATGCCTTGGGCGAGCGAATGCTCGATCGGTCGGCGCCACGGTAACGAATCCAGGCATCCTGCAGCACGTCCTCGGCGTCGGACGCGCTGCCGAGCATCCGGTAAGCAATCGAAAACAGGAGCGGTTTGTCTGTGTTGAAAACGTCTGGGTCCATCATCATTCACGCTGCAGGTTGAAACATCTCGGCCAATCCATCGCGCATCGTCGGATATTTCGGGCGCCAGCCAAGCTCCGCCTTTGCCACCTGGTTCGACAGTGGCAGTCGAATCGAGGTAACGCGTGACACGTACGGAGCGACGAGGCGAGGAAGCCAGGCGGGCACTTTCAGCGGCGGCGCCGAACCTGTGAACTCGGCTATCGCCTCCACGATCTCGGTCATACTGACTGCTCGATCGTCGACGATGTCATAAATTGCGCCGGCGCGCGCCTGGTCGAGCGCGCGAATCGTCGCACTCACGGCATCCTCGATGTGGATCACCGGGAGCTGTCCGGTGTCGCCGCGGACGACGGGCAGCCGCCGTTTCCGGATCATCTCGATCATCGCGACGGTCGACGGCGTCTCGAGACCGTAGAACAGCCCATACCGAAGGATGACACCTTCGATGACACCTCGACGCGTCGCATCCAGGACTTGCGTCTCCATCGATCGTACAGCCGCAGCCGCCTCATCTTCGGTCGCGGCGTTGACCGGCCCACGCGGCGAAAGCGGCGCAAACGATCCGACGATGAATCGCGCGGCGCCCGCCGCAATTGCCGCGTCGAGAAGATTCCGCGTGCCGTCAACGCGAAGACGATTGGTCGCAACCAGATCACTCGCGCGACGCGGCGCGTCCTTGGGTAACGCCGTCAATTGATGAATCACATGCGTTGGACGCGCCTCTCGAACGGCTGCAATCAGAGCATCGCGATCCAGCGCATCGGCGACCGCAACCGATACGCCTGATGCGCTGAGCTCGGTCTTCTTCTGCGCCCACCGCGTCAACGCGGTCACCTGATGTCCTGCCGCACGAAGTGCGCGTACCAGCGGTACTCCAATCGTCCCTGATCCACCGGCAACAAATACGTTCATGACATGAGCTCCCTAATTTGCGCAACACGAAGCGCGATGCCGGCGCTGAGCGCCTCAGTCAGGGCCAGCAAGACCGCGGTTGTTGCGAAGAGCGTCCGCCAGTGACCGGCGACATGCGCGACATGGTCCGGGCTGGCGAAGACGAAATGGTTGAGAAATCCAAAAACCAGCGACCCTGCCATCGCGATCGCAATCAGCCACGCGCCCGGCCTCTCGGCCCGCCACATCAATCCCGCACCTGCCACTGGCCCGGCCACGATCACAATGAAAACAAACAGGTTCGCCGCGCGCGAAAGCGGCACATTTGCCCCCGCGTGAGCGGTACCGTGGACGATCGAAATGATGAGGTGTGTGGCCACAAGAACAGTTAGCCAGAGTCTTGCGCTGCTTCGGTAGCCGTTCATACCTAGAAGACGAGCGACGGTGGCGCGACGTGACAGGGTGGTCTCTACTTGCTCATCGCGAGCTCGACGGAGTCTCATTAGATATGGAATCGACAAGGAAGCCGGATTACGTGCTCGGAAACGCGCCTGATGAACTCACGCGTCTAGATCGCCAGGCCGCGGCGATTGGACCCGCCACTCGGTTCTTACTCCAGGCAGCGGGCATCGGACCCGGCATGCGTGTCCTCGATCTTGGGACAGGGCTCGGTCACGTGGCACGGATGATCAGCGAGCTGGTCGGTCCCAGTGGTGCGGTGGTTGGCGTCGAACGATCCGGCGAAGCGCTCGCCATCGCCCGCGAACGAACCGAGCAGGCAGGCGCCACCAACGTGTCGTTCCTCGAAGGAGACATCACCAGCTGGCGCGACGCACAGCGGTTCGACGCGATCGTCGAGCGTCTCGTCCTCTTTCATGTGGCGGATCCGGTAACGGTCGTCCGCCACCACCGTCAAAATCTCCGGCCGGAGGGGCGGTTCGTGGCAATCGATTTCGACATTGGCGCGGCCCGTTCCGAGCCCCCGCTACCGTTGATAGCTGATGCGCTGCGATGGATTCTCGCCGCATTCAGTGCGGGCGGTGCGTCGCCGCGGATTGGCGCACGCCTCGGGGTGATCCTCGAGCAAGCGGGACTGAAGAACGTCACCACCTTTGGCGTCCAACCATATATGCCGCCTCACAATGCATCAAGTGCAAATCTCATCAGTAGTGTCGTCCGAAGTCTGGCGCCCGCGATCCTTCAGCACGGCATCGCAACGGCTGAAGAAATGGATCTTTCGACGCTCGAACAGCGGATCGCACAGGCAGTTCAACGCGCGAACGCCGTCGTGCTCATGCCGGCCGTCGCCGGCGCCTGGGGACTATCTAGCTGAAGGCCCTTCAACTGTTCACGCTGTGCCGCGAGGTCCCCAATCAACATCATGCACTGTCACGCTGCATCTATCTCCTAAGATGGAAAGGAGAAAGAGAAAGGTCTTTTAAGACATGAATGCAGTGTGACAGTGACTGATGTTGATTAGAGTTCTAGGAGGCACCAGCACCAGCGCGCATGGCCGCCATCTCTTCGCGGTTCGGACCATACAGACCGGGACACTGGCCGCCGGCCAGGCGGCACATCAATGTGAGCTGCCCACGATGGTGAATCCCGTGAGCCAGGATGTAATTCCACATGATGTCGCGAATGGTCATTGGCCCGCTGAAAAACTGAATCGACTGATCGAGATCCGCCGGTGTGAGCTTGCGGATTCGAGCAACCGCTTCGCGGTGAACCTGCTCATATCTCGGAGCGAGTTCGGCGACCGCGCGCGGACGTTCGATGTTGGGTGGTTTGGCACCCGACATATTGAACTGCCGTTGATCGATCCCAAAGCTGATGTACGCGTCGCCCTCCGCCAGGTGCCACGCCAGTTCGCCGAGCGATCGGCCAGTGGCGTCCGGTCGGAAATCGTACTGCGTCGCCGGAAGTGCTTGTAGCAGCTTCACGGTGCTTGCCGCCTCGCGCTCCCACGCGGCCAGAAACATCTCGAGGTCAGTTGTTGGCATAAATACCTCCTTGAGTGAAAGGGACAAGGGAAAAGGGACAAGGCAAAAGGGAAAACGGAAAAGGTCAATCTACTTCTGCAAGGACAAAAGAGCAATCGGGACAGGGCGGCTACTGCCGCTTCAATCCCAAGGTGCGGATACGCTTGTGAAGCGCCGTTCGTTCGGTGTCGAGTAGGCGCGCTGCGGCCGAGACATTCCAGTCCGTCTGATCCAAGGCCTGACGAATCCGATCTCGCTCGGCTGAGTCGCGCACTTCTTGAAGTCCAGCGGCCACGCGTGGCGTCTGAGCAGATCGCACCTCGAGCGGAATCGCATCGGCGGTAATTCGATCGCCAGGTGTGAGAATCGCCATCCGCTCGACGACGTTCTTCAGCTCGCGGACATTACCGGGCCACGCGTAGCGTTCCAGCTGCACAATCGCATCCGGCTCGATCATCCGAGGGCGGAAGTTGTTCCGAGCACAGAACTCCGATAAAAAGTACGGTACGAGCTCCGCGATGTCCTGCGACCGTTCCCGCAGCGACGGCACACGGATCGGGACGACACTCAAGCGATAGTAAAGATCCTCCCTGAAGCGGCCGTCCGACACGAGTTCGTCAAGGCGACGATTCGTGGCCGAGATGACGCGGGTCGTCACTCTGATCGTCTCTTCGCCGCCGACGCGTTGCAGCTCGCCACCCTGCAAGACGCGGAGCAGCTTCGCTTGCGAGGCCTCGTGCAGGTCGCCAACTTCGTCGAGAAAAATGGTACCGCCATCGGCGAGCTCGAATTTGCCACGCCGCAGCGCCGAGGCACCGGTGAACGCTCCCTTTTCGTGACCGAACAACTCGCTTTCGATCAATTCCGTCGGGATCGCGGCGCAATTCACCTTCACGAATGGACCGGCGGCAAACGGACTTTCGCGATGAATGTGCTCGGCGAGCAGTTCCTTGCCGGTGCCGGACTCTCCAGACAACAGGACCGTCACGTCGGAGCGTGCTACCTGGGCCGCCTGCTGCACCGCCTGCTGGAAGACCAGTGACGAACCGATCATCTTCGGCGCATCGCCAACCAGTTCGCGAAACCGCTGATTCTCGCGCTGAAGATGCGCCCATTCGAGCGCGTTCTTGACGACGAGGAGGACGCGGTCGCGTGCGAGCGGCTTTTCCAGGAAATCGAACGCCCCCATCTTCGTCGCCTGCACCGCATCTGCCACCGTGCCGTGGCCCGAGATCATCACGACCACCGATCGGTCATCCGATTGCCGCACCGATCGCAGCAGGTCAATGCCGCTGCCATCGGGCAGTCGAACGTCGAGCAAATACACGTCCGCCGCAGCACGGTGTCGGTCGGCGACAAATGTCGCGACCGTGTCGTACACACTGACGCGATACCCTTCGCCTTCCAGGATCAATCGCAGCGAGCGTCCAATGTTGGCCTCGTCGTCGACGATGACGATGTGCCGTGTGCGCGTCATGACGGAAGCGACACTCTGAAGGCGGCGCCGCCCAGCTCACCCGGAATCACGATGATGTCTCCACCCGACAGCAGCGCGTTCTTTTTTGCAATCGACAAACCGAGGCCCATTCCCTGCTTCTTGAAGGTAATCGTCGGTTCGAACAACCGGGCGGACACCTCCTGGCTCAATCCCGGTCCCGAATCATGTATCTCGGTCGAGACGCGTTGATTCTCCGTCCGAGTCAACACGATGACCGTGCCACCAGGACCGGCGGCTTCCGCCGCATTCTGAAGAAGATTGGTAAGAATGCCATTCACCAGATCGGCGTCCGCGCGCACACGCGGGCACGGCTGCGCAAGGCGAAGAACAAAGCTCACCGAAGGATGTACCCGCCGCAGCAGCGCAATCCTCTCTTTGGTAATCGCGTTGATGTCGAGATTCTCTGGATGCACCGGCGGCTCGCTGGCAAATTCGGAGAAGGCTCGAACCCGCCGCTCCAACGATTCGATTTCACTGACGACGATCTGCACCGCGTGATCCATGAACGCGCGGTCGGCGACGCCGTGGCGAGCCTGCATTTCTTCGACGGTAAGCCGGATTGGCGTCAGCGAGTTCTTCAACTCGTGAGCCGTCTTGCGCGCAAGCGACTGCCAGCTGGCCATTTGTGTCAGGTGCACGAGACGATCCCGGCTCTCCTCGAGTTGATCCGCCATGTGATTGAATGCGTCGATGGCACGCCCGACTTCATCGCGGGGCGGATCTCCGGGCGCGCTGCCAGTCGCCAATCGTCGCGACCAGTTGCCACCGGCGTAATCGGTGAGCGCAGCAGTGAGCTGCTGAATCGGGCGGCTGACACGATGCGCGATCACCAGCAGCGGCAGCAGTGAAATGAACCAGGTCGCACCCAGAAGGACCAGCAGCGTCAGCGTGAACCCGCGTCGGAGATCGCGCGCGTCAATGGTGTCGACGACACGGCGGGTCTCTCGAAGCTGAGTTGACAACTGTTCCATGCTGATGCCGCCGAGGTCCCGGCTGTAGATCTCGACACCATCGCGGTCGCCCGGTCCATCGAGACGGCGCATGTAGTCCACGCGTTCGCCGTTGTCGCCGGATACACCAAAGCGCTCTGGTTCACCGCTGTCCCAGAATGCGCGAACGCCCTCGGGCCACTCGGCAGCGTTCATCAGCGCATACGTCGTCGGCCGGGTTCGGCCCGCGAGCGCATCCTCTCTCAATGCGTCCCGTTCGCGCTGGTAAAACTGTTTTGCCGTCGTCTCCAGTGTTCGCGAGAGTCGATCGAGCTCGCCGGTGGTCGCATAGCGCAGGCTGCGATCGATGAGGGTCGTCGTAATCCAGATGGTCGCGGCGAGGGGCAGCAACGTCGACGCGAGGAATGCTCCGATCAGCCGGGTGCGAAGAGTCATCGCAGACGCGACGAGCGGCGCGCCGGTAGTTGAAACGGGCCGGCCTCGAGCGCGTGCGTTGACGAGTCGGTTTTGCGGCGACGGCTCAGCGCGTCGATGAGTGCCTGCAGCGTATAGCCGGATTCGCCGGAATTCGCCGACGCGTCGCCATCCACAATGCGGTACTCGAGGCGAACCCAGAACGGCATCTCCCGACCCAGCGTGCTGAGGGCGTTGACCGGAATCGAGACTTGATCGACGCACCACGCCTCGGCGGCAGCCAATGCCAAATGTGAAACCGACTGGGTGCGCTTGTCCACCGTGCTCACGGCGAATCGTTCCTCCCACAAATCGTAGCTCAACGCGAAGATCCGTCGCGTCGCCGCCACCACCGACTTCCCAGGTGCTGGGAGGACCATCGCCGCGAGTTCGACGCGCACGGAGCGACCGTCTTTCAATCGCGCGAGTGGGTCTCCCTTGAGAAAGCTGAAGCCAGCGGCGCGAATCCTCAGCGAGTCGCCCGTCGTGTCCACCGTTAGAGTCTGCGCCGACGATGGCACG
>DASTVZ010000255.1:0-10219 GCA_035758845.1 Vicinamibacterales bacterium | reverse complement strand
GCCAAGGAGTTCCTCGTCGAGCCCTCGCAGCGTCGCGACGAGTGCCGAACGTGCCTCACCCCGCGCGCCGCGGCCATCGGCCAGGAGCTGATCGAGCTGACGAACCAACTCGTCGACTCGTTCGTTGAAGGCCGCGCTTCGCGCACTACCCCCTCGCAACGATGTCAGACGAGCAATGGCTCGCTCGAGATGTCTGCCGAGCGCAGGCCGTTTCGATGAAGACTCCTCGGTTGCCGTGCCATCCTCGACACGCGGCACGCCAATCGATCGCCGCCAGGCATCGAAGAGATCGAGGATGTCGGCTTCGCAGAACTCGATTCTGACGGGCCGGCGACGCGGGCCCTTCGCATAGTAGCGATCGCAATATTGATCGATGCCACGAAACGCGACCTTTAGCGGCACGCCGCTGGCTGCCCAGCCGCAGACCTGCTCGAACGCGGGACCGACAATGCGAATCAGGTGACCTTCGTTCTTGCGGCAGAGATAGGCTTCAACTTGTCGGCAGTACTCCGAGGGTTCCATTCGAAAGGCAAAAGGGAAAAGGGAAAGAAGTTCGAGCTATCGATTTCGTTCCCAGATAAGGCGCAAGCCTTGAAGCGTCAGGTCCGGATCGACTCGCTCAATGACCGTCGTCTCAGCGGCAATGATATCCGCCATGCCGCCGGTCGCAATGCAGGCGGCGCGATCGCCACCGTCGAGTTCAACGCGCATCCGTCGGACGATCCCATCGACCATCTCGACATAGCCAAAAAACAAACCGGACTGCATCGATGTGACGGTCGTGCCGCCAATCACCGCCGACGGCTTTCGAACGTCTACTCGAGGCAACCTCGCGGCGCGCTGGAAAAGGGCGTCGGCCGAGATCCCGATCCCCGGACAAATCACTCCGCCGATGTACTCACCCGCGGCCGAGATCGCGTCGAATGTCGTCGCGGTGCCAAAGTCGACGACGATCACCGGCGTCCGTGTGGCGCGGCCATATGCCTCGTATGCAGCAACGCCATTGACGACGCGGTCGGCGCCGACGTCGGACGCCGGCGTGTAGAGAACCGGCATGCCCGTATTGGTTCCAGGATCAACCGTCAGCGGCGTGTGGCCGAAGTACTGCTCCGCCATTTCCTCCATCGTCCGGGTCAGTGGAGGAACGACGGACGACAGAATGATTCCGCTGACGCGATCCAGCGCAATCGCGCTGTGCGCAAACAGATGGGTCACGAGAATTCCAACTTCGTCGGAAGTACGCTCGCGCATCGTGGCAAGGCGCCAGCTTTCGGTGAGCCGTGCCCCGTCGAAGACGCCGAGGACAATGTTCGTGTTTCCGACGTCAATCGCTAGGAGCATTATTAACCGGGGGGCTTCGCCCCGCCGGACCCCCCATCGCCGTCGCTCGCGGGGCCCCATTCGCCCCGCTCCGCTCCGGGCGGCGCGCTTCGCGCGCTGGTGTATCAACCGGGGGGCTTCGCCCCCGTCCGCCTTCGCCAAGGCTCCGGCGAGACCTCGCCAAAGCCCGTACATGCCCGCCGGGCGACGGCGGGCCGGACCCCCAACGCGCTTCGCGCTGGTGTTACTTCCACCTCACTTCGCCCGAGATGATCCGTTCAATCCGACCGCCGACGCGAACCAGCAACGCGCCATCGTCATCAATGCCTGTAGAAACGCCGCTAACTGCACCGCTGGGGGTGTCCCATTCAACGGCTGCGCCGCGCGACGAGGGTGCAAGCTCCCGCCATCGCCTCAACACGTTGACCGGCTTCCCGTCCTCCAGCTCAGAAAAACGCTCGGCGAAGACCGCGAGCGTCTCTGCCAGTACCGCTGCGCCGTCCACAGCACGTCCGAGCTCCACTTCGATCGATGTCGCGCGATCCGACAATTCCGGCGGATAGGCAGCCGGCCCAAGATTGATGCCGAACCCGAGTATGACGTACTGCAGCCCGTCCGGAGTGCTCGATGCCTCCGCCAGAATCCCAGCCAGCTTCCGGCGTGCAACTCCGCGGCGATCGTCGACGACGATGTCGTTGGGCCATTTGATATACACCGGAAGCCCGGTGGCGTTGCGAATGCCGTCGGCAACGGCGACGCCGCCGGCGAGAGTCAGAAGTGGGGCCGCACGTTCATCGCGGCAGACGATCGACACGTAGAGGCCCGCGCCAGGTGGCGAAAACCAGGCGCGGCCGAGACGTCCGCGGCCAGCTGTCTGACTCGACGCCAGAATCGTCGTTCCATGCGGCGCGCCGTGCTCGGCGAACGTCCCGGCGATGTCGTTGGTCGAACCGGTCTCGTGGAAAAAGTAGAAGGGACTTCCGAACCGGCCTCGGCGGCTGGCTGTTGCATCCAGCGCGCGCGAGAACTCTTCCGGGACGGGATCGGACATCCGCGGACTACGCTTCGACCGACGAGCCTGCCTTCGTCGACTCGCGCGAAGAGGGATCCGGCTCGAGCTCGAAACTGAGATCCACCGCTGGAGCCGAATGCGTGAGAGCACCGACGGAGACGTAATCGGCGCCGGTGAGCGCCAGCTCGGCGATCCGATCGAGTGTCACACCGCCGGAGAGCTCAATCTTGGCGCGGCCAGCAATGCGCTTGACCGCGACGCGAATCTCCTCCAGTGGAAGGTTGTCGAGGAGGATCACGTCCGCACCAGCCGCCACGGCCTCATCCACTTGTTCGAGACTCTGCGCTTCAATTTCGATCGGCATCTCGAGATGGGCGGTTTTCATTTTACGCAGAACCTCTGCGACGCCGCCGCCGAGGCGAATGTGGTTGTCTTTGATCAGAATCCCGTCGTCCAGACTCGCGCGGTGGTTCGTTGCGCCGCCGGCACGCACGGCGTATTTTTCCAGAACGCGCAGCGTTGGCGTCGTTTTGCGAGTGTCAAGAACAGTGATGGTGCCGCCAGTTGCGTCGACAAATCGGCGAGTGACCGACGCAATTCCCGACAGGCGCTGCAGAAAATTGAGCGCGGTGCGTTCGGCGGTCAACATCGCGGCGGCGGAACCGCGGACCACCGCGATCGTCGTCCCAGACGAACACCGTGCGCCATCCTCGACATTTTTCGTGAACACGACCGCGGGATCGAGTTGACTGAACGCCTCCGCGGCGATGTCGAGACCAGCAATGACGCACTCGCACTTCGCCAGGATGGCTCCCCTGGCTCGCAGCGAGGGATCCACCGTCGCTTCAGTCGTGACATCTCCCCATCCGAGATCTTCAGCCAACGCCCGGCGTACCGCTTCGCGATAGAGCGCCGGCTCGAGCGGTGCGAACGGGACCGACCTCATATCGCGTCCTCCTATGCTGACGATTCCGGTGACGCAAGATCTACCCGTACCTGCAGCGCGTCCGCTTCGGCCGTTTCGAGACGCTGAATCAATCCTGCGGCGCAGAGGTCGCGCTCGACTTCAGGCAGCAGCGCCAACATCGCGGCTGGAGCCTGGACGACGGCGACGGCCACGGCGGTCTTGAGCGGACGCTGCTCTTCTGACTTCTTCTTTCGGATCGCGGTGAGAACGGCGGCGGCGAAATTGAGCGCGTCGACGCCCCGCGGATCTTCGCTGGTGCCGCCGGCTGAAAGCAGTTCCTCGGCCGACGGCCATTCCGCCTGATGTATCGATCCGGCGCGCCACCACGACCAGACCTCTTCGGTGACGAATGGGAGGAACGGCGCAAAGAGCCGCAGCATCGAGGACAACGCGGTCAACAGCGCGCCGTTGGCCGAGGCGGCCAGATCTGGCCCCTGGTCACCGTATCGACGCCCCTTGACGAGCTCAAGATAGTCGTCGCAGAAAAACCAGAAGAATGCTTCACTGCGCTCGAGCACTCGCGCGTAATTGAATTCGTCGAGATCGCGGGTCGATTCGCGCACGAGGCTGGCGAGCATCGTCAGCAATCCGCGATCGATCGCTGAGGTTACTCGACCGGTCGGCTCTGGTTTGGCGAGCACGAACCGCGATGCGTTGAGCAGCTTGATGGCGAGCCGACGGCCGACCCTCATCTGACCCGGATCGAATGCCGTGTCGGTTCCCATTCGGGCGCTCGCCGCCCAATAACGGACGCCGTCCGAGCCGTGCTCTTCGAGCAGCGTCATCGGCGTGATCACGTTCCCCTTCGACTTCGACATCTTCTTGCGATCGGGATCCAGAATCCACCCGGAGATCGCCGCGTGCTTCCACGGGAGAGCGTTGAACTCGAGGTGAGCTCGCAACACGGTATCGAATAGCCAGGTACGAATGATGTCGTGCGCCTGCGGACGCAGATCCATCGGAAACACACGGCCAAAGAGATCCGGATCTTCTTCCCATCGCGACACGATCTGCGGCGTCAACGACGAGGTCGCCCACGTGTCCATGATGTCGGGGTCGCCAGCGAACCCTCCGGGCACGTTGCGCTGCTCCTCGGTGTAGCCGTTCGGCACGTCGGTCGATGGATCGATGGGTAGCCGCTGCTCGTCCGGCAAGAGACGCGCGTCGTAATCGATCGACCCGTCAGCGCGCACCTCGTACCAGACTGGAAACGGCACGCCAAAGAATCGCTGCCGGCTGATGCACCAGTCGCCGGCAAGACCGTTGATCCAGTTCTCGTACCGCGCCTGCATGAATGGTGGATGCCACTGCAGCGCACGACCGCGGGCCAGCAACGGTTCGCGGAACTCCATCGTCTTGACGAACCACTGCCGGCTGGTCACGATCTCGAGTGGACGATCGCCCTTTTCGTAGAATTTGACCGCGTGGGTGATCGGCTTGGGATCGCCAATCAGATCACCCGAAGCTCTGAGCTGTTCGACGATCCGGGCACGCGCCTTGACCGCCGACAACCCGGCAAGCTCGTCGTAGTGCCCCTGCGCGCGCGACGCGTCGACCGATTCCCAACCGCGCTCACCCCACCGGACAGCTCTGAAGGCGCCATTCGACTGGATGATCGCTCGCACCGGCAGGCTCAGCTCACGCCACCATGTCACGTCGGTGACGTCGCCGAACGTACAGATCATCGCGACGCCAGTCCCCTTTTCCGGATCGGCAAGCGTGTGCGGGCGGACAGGAACGCGGACGCCGAAAAGCGGGGTGATGACATCGGTGCCAAAAAGCGGCTTGTACCGGTCGTCGTCCGGATGCGCCACCAGGGCGACGCATGCGGGGATCAACTCGGGACGCGTCGTGTCGATGGTGAGGTGACCATCGCGATCCGCGATCGCGAAACGCACGCGATGGTAGGCGCCGGGTTGTTCGCGATCCTCGAGCTCCGCTTGCGCGACCGCAGTACGAAAGTCAACGTCCCAGAGGGTCGGCGCTTCGAGCTGATACGTCAGCCCGCGATCGAGCAATCGCAAAAAAGACAATTGCGAGATTCGCTGCGAGCGGCGATCGATGGTGGCGTAGGTCATCGACCAGTCGACCGACAACCCGAGATGCCGCCAGAGATGCTCGAAGGCCTTCTCGTCCTCAGCTGTCAATCGCGCGCAGAGCTCGATGAAATTCGGACGCGATACCGGGATTGGATGCTTGCCCGGCTTGTCCGGCGGCACGAACGACGGATCGTACGGAAGCGACGGATCGCAGCGGACGCCGAAGTAGTTCTGCACGCGGCGCTCGGTTGGAAGACCGTTGTCGTCCCATCCCATTGGATAGAACACGGCCTTTCCCCGCATCCGCTGAAACCGCGCGATCACGTCGGTGTGGGTGAAGGAAAACACATGGCCCACATGCAGCGATCCGCTCACGGTCGGCGGCGGCGTGTCGATGGAAAAGACGTCGCTTCGCGGGACGGTGCGGTCGAACCGGTACACGCGATCCGCTTCCCACTTCGCCAGCCATTTCTGTTCGAGTCCTTCAAGAGCGGGCTTGTCGGGAACGGCCACAGGGTGGCTCAAGAGAGATTGCTGATTGTTGATTGTCGACTGTTGATTGGTCATTTCCCAGATGGGCGAATTAACAATAATCAATCAGCATTCAACAATCAGCAATCAGAATTTTCAGTGCGCCTTAATCCTATCGATTTCTTCACGAACGAGTCGCTCAGCCACATCGAGCACGGCGTCGCGCACAACTCGGTCGCTCATGCGTGCGATCACCTTCCCGACAATTTCCTCGATCGCTTCGTCGGAGATCGCCGATGACCCGGCAGTCGACGGTGAGACACGGCGGCCCTGCTCGGCAGAGAGAAGTGCGGCAAAGGCGTCGGCAAGCGATGGAACCGAGGCCGTCCCTGGCAATGGCATACCAGCGGGTGATGGCGCGGAAGAAGGCGATTTCGTCACCACCGAAGGCGTCTCGGGCGCCGCCACGGGCGCATCGACAGCAGGACGCGGCATCGATACGGTCGCGGGCGGCGGTGGAGCTTCGTGCGTCGCAGGAGCGGTCGATAGCGGTATCGGCGCGGGACGCTGGACAACGGGCGGCTCGACAACAGGCGTTTGGATCGGAGCCGCCAATGCTGGTTCGAGACGTTGCGGATCGCCGGTCAAATCCGGGTCCCATCCGGGAAGATCGTTACTCGACAAACCGGGTGCGGAAGTCGTCTGCGATCCGAACGGAATCGACACCGTTGATGACGGCTGCGGAATCGCCGCCACAGAGCGCGCTTCGGTTGCGGCTTCAACGCTTGCGAATGCCGCATCGAGCCGATCGAAGTATTCCTCGAGCGATGCCGATGCGGCAGCCGGTGCAGGTGGCGCAGGTTGCGAATGTGCGTCTTGTTCGACTGGAGCCGGCGGACCTTCCGGCGGTGGCGGCGCCGGCTTCGCTCCCCACAATCCCCCCGAGCGTCGACCAGCGAGCAGGTCTTTCACACGATTGATGACCATTTGAGGCTCGAAAGGCTTGACGAGCACGCCGTCGCATCCGACCGCGCGCGCGCGTGATTCATCGATCGGCTCGAATGCTCCCGTCAACAACAGGACGGGAATATTGGCGAGCTGCGGATTCCGCTTGATAAACTCCGCGACGTCGTATCCATCGCGTTCAGGCATACCGACGTCGGCGAGCACGATATCGGGTCGGTCGGACTGAATACTCTCAATCGCCTTTTTGCCGTCGCCAACCGCCAGGACCTGCACGTCCTCGTCGGCAAACGTCAGTTCGATGACCCGCTGAATCGTCACGCTGTCGTCGGCCAGGAGCAGCTTGTGCGGCATCAGAGCTGCTCCACCCTGGGCCTCACGTTCTCGGTTATGAAGGTGATGATGTCCTGCATCGGACTTCCGGGCAAGAAGATCCCTCGGACGCCGATTTCACGCAACTTCGGAATGTCGACATCCGGAATGATCCCACCGATAACCACGAGCACGTCGTCCAGCCCCTTCTCCCTCAAGAGTTCCATGACACGCGGGCAGATGTGCATGTGCGCGCCCGAGAGAATCGACAGGCCAATCGCATCCGCATCCTCCTGCAGCGCGGCCGCGACGATTTGCTCCGGCGTCTGACGCAGTCCCATGTAAATCACTTCCATGCCAGCGTCGCGCAAGGCACGCGCGATGACCTTAGCGCCACGGTCGTGACCGTCGAGACCTGGCTTGGCAATGATGACGCGGATCTTTTTCATTCGGCAGCGGTCAGCGGTCAGCTTTCAGCTCTGATAGCTGCTAGCTGATGGCGGATAGCTAGATTAAAGGCACCTCTTCGTACTCTCCCCACACCTCGCGAAGGGCATCGCACATCTCGCCGACCGTGGCGTACGCGCGGGCGCAATCGAGAAGCGGATACATCGTGTTGGCCGTGCCGCGAGCTGCTTCCCGCAGCGCGTCGAGTGCCCGGTTGACCCCGTCCCGGTCGCGCGTTCGCTTCAGCTCTTCGAGACGCGCTAACTGCTTTTCGGCAGTTGTCTCGTCGATGTACAGGATCGGCACCGGCGCTTCGTCTTCCTGGACGTAATCGTTCACCCCGACGATGACCTTCTCGCGCCGCTCGACTGCCTGCTGGAACTTATAGGAGGCATCGGCGATCTCGCGCTGGGGAAATCCTTGCTCGATCGCCTCGACCATCCCGCCGAATCGATCGATTGCGGTGAAGTACTCTTTCGCACCCTGCTCCATATCGAGCGTCAGCCGCTCCAGGAGCCACGACCCGCCGAGCGGATCGACCGTGTTCGTCACGCCGCTCTCGTAGGCAATGATCTGTTGCGTCCGCAGCGCCAGTGTCGCCGCGTCCGCCGTCGGCAGCGCCAGGGCTTCGTCGAGCGAATTCGTATGCAGCGAATTCGTTCCTCCGAGGACCGCCGCCAACGCCTGAAGCGCAGTGCGGACGACGTTGTTATACGGCTGTTGAGCGGTGAGAGAGACGCCGGCAGTCTGAGTATGGAAGCGCAACTTCCAGGATCGCTCGTCCTTGGCGCCGAACCGATCCCGCATCACTTCGGCCCACAGTTTCCGCGCCGCTCGGAACTTCGCGATCTCCTCGAAAAAGTCGCTATGCGAATTGAAGAAGAAGGACAGGCGCGGCGCGAAATCATCGACATCCAGGCCGCCGTCGATGCCGTACTGCACGTACTCAATGCCGTCGCGCAGGGTAAACGCCAGTTCTTGAAGCGCCGTCGATCCCGCTTCGCGGATGTGGTAACCGCTCACCGACACGGTATTCCATCTCGGTACTTCCTTCGAGCAGAAGCCAAAGACGTCGGTGATGAGGCGCATCGATTCGCGCGGCGGGTAGATATATTCCTTCTGCGCGATGAACTCTTTCAGGATGTCGTTCTGGATCGTGCCGGACAGTTTCCTCCAGTCCGCCCCTTGTTTCTCGGCTAGGGTCAGATACATGGCGAAGATCATCGGGGCCGGCGAATTGATGGTCATCGACGTGGTGATATCAGCAAGTGATATCCCGTCGAACAACCGCTCCATGTCTGCGAGCGACACGATGCTGACCCCGCACTTCCCCACCTCTCCCAGCGACAGCGGGTGATCGGGGTCGCGACCCATCAACGTCGGGAGATCGAACGCGACACTCAGGCCGGTTCCCCCGGCACCGAGCAGCGTCTTGTAACGCTCGTTCGTTTCTTCCGGCGTCCCGAATCCGGCGAACTGCCGCATTGTCCACAGCTTGCCGCGATAGCCGGACGGATGAATGCCGCGGGTGTAGGGATACTCCCCAGGCGAGCTCAGATCGCGCTGATAGTCGAAACCCTGAAGGTCGTCGGGAGTGTAGAGACGGTCGATGGCGCGGCCCGAGATCGTCGTGAATGGACCAGGACGTTCCGGCGATTTCGCGAGCGCGGGCTCCAGCACCTCGCGCTCCCATCGCTGCTTGCGCGTGAGCGCCGCCGCTTTCATCGTTCATTGATTATACGGGTACCGGCCCTCAGCTCTTCGCTGCTGGCGCTGAATCTGGCGGCTGGAGGCTGGAATCTGAAGGCTGGAAACGAAGAGAACGGCAGGAACACCTGCCGTTCTCTGAGATGAACTAATTCGAATATGCGCAGACAGCGTAAACGCGGAGGTTGAAGGTTCCGGGCGTGCTTTGGTTCAGTTTCAACACGACCTTCCATTTGGTCTGCGTCGGAGGAAACGACGCTAACGGGTAAACGGAGACGACAGTGTTGTTCACGCCAACGGCCTCCCAGCCGCCACCGAACACTCGCTGGCCTGTTAGACACGAAAGCTCCACGGTCTTCGTCTCATCGGGCTGAAGAGTCACGGTGGTCAATGCCGACGACACGACTTGTTGGCCGGTCAGCCCAGGGGGTCCCATAGGCCCTGCAGGCCCAGCGGCACCGGTTGCACCAGTTGCACCGGTGGCACCCGTCGCTCCAGTGGGCCCTTGCGGCCCCTGCGGACCCTCAGGTCCGGCAGGTCCCTGCGGTCCCGTGGGTCCGGCAGGCCCCATTTCACCTTGCGGGCCCGGGGCACCTGTATCGCCCTTCAAGCCCTGTGGACCGGTCGCTCCGGCTGGTCCCAGGGGTCCCTCGGGCCCCGTGGCTCCAGTTGGGCCGGCAGGTCCCGCTGGCCCAGTTGGTCCCATTTCACCTTGCGGTCCAGCAGGTCCCGTGGCACCCGTCGCTCCCGCAGGTCCTGCAGGTCCGACCGGTCCTTCTGGACCTTGAGGGCCGACCGGGCCTGCCGCACCGGTATCACCTTTCGGTCCGGCAGGTCCCGGGTCCCCTTTCGGCCCTACTGCTCCTGTATCCCCCTTCGGCCCGGCAGGTCCGGCCGGTCCCGCAGGTCCCTGTGGTCCGGCAGGTCCTTGGGGACCGGCAGGTCCTTGGGGACCGGCAGGTCCTTGGGGACCGGCAGGTC
>DASTVZ010000261.1:0-20351 GCA_035758845.1 Vicinamibacterales bacterium | reverse complement strand
AGCATTCGCGCCTCGTCTTCGAAGCGCGAGAGCCGATCGGGATCGCTCCTGAACGCAAGCGGCAGGAACTTGACTGCGACATCGCGTTGCAGCTTCGTGTCCCGCGCGCGATACACCTCGCCCATGCCCCCCGCCCCGAGCAGCGCCTGCACCTGATACGCACCGAGCCGACGGCCTTCGATCATCAACTGTGCGCAGTGAGGAGTGCCGTCGCCCCAGGCCACTGCGGGCGACTCGAGAAAGCTCTTGGCTCGCTCGTCCGACGCCAGGAGCGATTCCACTTCCAGGCGCAGCGCCTCGTTGCCGGCGCAGGCCGCGGCGAGGTAAGCCTGACGGTCGGGCGCGGGCAGCACCCGCGCGTCCGCGAACACTTCTTTCAGTCGCTGCCGATCATATGGGGGGAGTGCCACGTGCTGCGAATTCTACTCCTCAGCACGGTCACTTGCGCGACGGCAAGATCGCCAGTCAGATCGTGATCACCGATACCGCCGGTGTCCAGCGCGAGCTCAACACCAAGTAGTACGACGTCGTCCTCGAATCGCATCGCTGCCACGGGTGTTCGCATCATTGCCTGCTTCACGCGGGCCTGGCCATCGCCAGCGCTTGCTCACGCGACAAATCCATGCCGCGCGTCGTCTTGGCGTCAGTTCGCGTTCCGCGGTATCCCTGACTTCGCACGCCGACGTTTGCTGCTAAGCTGTCGCGCGTGGCTGTCGTCTACCGCACCTCGCCGCACGGTCAGTCGAATGAGGCCGGCGTGGTCGTCGTGCACTGTAGTGACCCGCGGTATCAGTGGCACTTCCACGAGTTCCTGCGGAATGGTCTGGGCATCCGGGAATACGGGCTGGTGGCCGTGCCCGGTGGACCACAGCTGCTCGCGCGCCTGGAATTCATGCCGAAGTTTTCCTGGGCCGGCTGGCGCTGGCTCAAGTTCCTCGTCGATCTCACGAAACCGGAGCGCGTCGTCCTCATCAACCACGACGATTGCCGCTGGTATTGGTCGATTCTGCGCGCCCGCGAGCCGGACCGAGTGCGCGAGCAGCAACTCGCGGACCTGCGCGCGATCCAGCAGGAGTTCACCGAGCGGTTCAACGTGCGGATCGAGGCGTACTACGCGCGCCTCGAACGCGGTGAAGCGACATTCGAGCGTGTCGGCGCCTGAGTACGTTGACCCCCAGCGCGCGCGTCCTTGACGATCGGTCCGCGCGTAGTCGTGCCGTTATTGGGGACAGCTTTCGTCGTCTTCTATGGGACGGGATCCGGCCTTCGCCACGCGAGCATACGTTGCCCGGCTGACAGCCGTGCCGACCACGGTGACAGCCGAGAGCCGAAATCGTGTCACGCGGCAACGCGACAATCCCTCGCGCTACGAGGAACACCCTTGTCATGACGCCGTACCGGTAAACCACCGGCGGGGTACTTCGCGATCGGGCAAATCTTCTGTTAATCTGAGCCCCTGCCCCGCGCCATTACCCGCACCGCGGTGTTCCTTGCAGGCGCGCTTGCCACCGCCGGCATCCTGTTCGCCATCGTTGCGAGCGATGGCAGCAACCCGTTAGCCGCACCGCGCCGGGACGACCGGCTCTTCGGGCTTGGCCTTCTGGCGTTCGGGTTCATAAGTCTCATCGCTCTGCCTGGAGTCGTTCTGACGCTCTTCTATTTGCGACGACCGTACGGGTGGATGCGCGGGGCGTATCGCGTACTCTTGTTTCTGATTGTCGTCGCTTGGATGCTGAACTTCATCACCGGAGCGCGGATCTTCACCACCCGGAGTTTGTGCTGGGATTGTGGGCTCGAAGCGTGGTCGATACAGACTGTCGTGCCTGCAAGTCTCTTCATCGCCCTTACCCCCCCGGCCCAGGCATTGCTCGCACGCTACCACGCGGGGCGCCGGTCACAGCAGCGGCTTGGTCACCGTGCGGTTCTTCTGCGCGATGGAATAGTCGAATCGCTGTTCGGCAGGCCAGTCCACGGCGCTACATTCCCAAGAGTCACGTTATGGCTCGCGGCAGTGCCTTGGCTGAACTGGCTGATGGGAATGCTGATGCTCGCGACTGAAGGCCACGGGTTCGGCAATCAGATGCTAATGGCGATCCCGATTGTGTACATCGCAGCATTCTACGGAACGCTCATCGTGACGCCAGTGCTCGGCTATCTGATGGTTCGCTATCTTCGCCACATGCCTCGCGCGGCAAAAGTGTGGACGCTTGCGGGTCTGCTCGCCGGCGTGAAGTGCTACGCGGATGCTGCCAGTGCGTATTCGATGTTTCTGTAGTCCCGCCGCGTAAAGGAAGAACTCATAGTCGTCCGACCACGTCAGAAGGCCGGTTACCGCCCCCGAAAAAAGCAGGCATCGAGTAGTACATCTCGATCGTTCTGATGGGCGACTACCTCATTTCTCCTTGTAGATCGTATCGATGGCGAGCCCCGCGGCGAGGAGCAGCGGCATCGCGTCCGCGCGAATCACGTGCGACTCGTTGAGCGAGATCACATAGTTGTCGGCCGACGTGAAGAGCTCTTTCCCCAGACCCGCCCACTTCTTGGTGACGCGGCCGATCTCGGTGCCGTCAGGCGAGAGGAACCGGAAGTTCCATCCCTTCCAATCGCCCTTGATCTCGGCCACGGGTTGCTCCATTCCATCCAGCACGTGGAACCCGCCTCCGATCGAGAACAGCTTGCTCTTGAAGCGGCCGATTTCCTTGCCCAAGCCGTCAGTGACGGTGACGTACGATCGCACCAGGGTGAAGCCGCGGCTCATGGCTAGAACCACGCGTCCCTCCTCCTGCTCGCGTACTTCGACGAGAGTCGGCAGCAGCCGCTTGTTGACAATAAAGCGAAACAGCTTGAGGACAATACCGATGTTTTCCTTGGCCACTCCGACCCGCGCGCCTGTCGCTGGATCGTAGATGTCGAACGCGTCCACGAGCTTCAGAATACCGACCCGTTCCTTCACGAGAAAGGTCTTGAGGTTGAACATAAGGGCCTCGGCAAACGAACCAGTCCGATCACGTGCATTCCAGTCTTCGGCGGGAGGCAACCGGTGGAATGGCTGGGCCGGCGTGCAAGGCGCGTGCCCCGTGGGAGAGTCAAAGGGAGTACGCGGCCGCCGGCTCGATGTTGAACTCACAGGTCGGTCAGTTGGCATATATGTATCGCCAATCACTAATCCGTAATCGGCGAATCACTAGTTCGCCGCTACTCTGAATCTTTGTCCAGTGACATCGTCGCGCTCGAAGACGGAGCCGCGATGATTCATGACAACGATGGGAGGGTGTCGTGCGTAGGGCGCGGTATCTGGTTTCGCTCAGGTCGACAGCTTCCTGTTGAACCGTAACCGTTGGTGCGCAATCAACACCGACACCGGTGAAGCAGTTGACGTCAACTCGTTGACGCCGACGGCGGCGCGCCACGCCAGACGGCCGCCGCGAACGATCGCGATCGACACGGCCGGCATCTTTGTTTCGTGCAACCACTGCGGGATTCCTGTCTCCCATGCCATGACGACTGGAGGAGGGCGTCATTCTCGATGTTCGGAGTGCGCGAGGAACACGCCTGACTCCAGAACGCACCGAATCCAAGTGCCCCGCGGGTCGCGTCGAGGAGGAACTTCCGGCGTTTCACGCGCGCATCTTGGCAGAACGTCAGGTCCCCGACAAATGATGAGGTGCCAGCAGCGTTTGATCCGGCTGACGTCACCGTCCTTGCACGCCGTGTGGGCTGGGAGAGGATCAGATGAGACGCACTGAATGGTTGGCGGTTTCGGCTGCTGTCATGATCGTCGTCGGCGGGTGCTCCAACGCCGAGGACAGGAAGGCGCCCGCATCTGAGGCGCCGAAGGGGGCCGCAATCGGCACGGGCGGTGTCGCTGCGAACACGAAGGACGACGGAGACTTCGTGCGCGACGTCGCCATGATGAACATGGCGGAGATCGAGCTCAGCCGAATGGCTCTAGAGAAGGCGACAACGCCGGACGTCAAGGCGTTCGCTCAAAGGCTCATCGACGATCATGGAGCCGCCGGAGACAAGCTGAAGAGTGCGGTGTCAGAAGGTTCGATCGATTGGCCCGGTCAACTCGATGAGAATCATCGGAAGGACGCCGAGGAGCTGGCGAAGAAACAAGGTGCCGATTTCGATCGCGAGTATGTAGAGGCAATGGTCCACGGTCACCAGAACTTCACTGCGAAGCTCGAATCGCGACTCGATCTTCAGTCAGTCGAGGAATGGAAAACTGCCGCGGCGGGACGCACCCAAAACAAGTCGATGCCAGATCCGAATGTCGCGATGCGCGACGTGCAAGTGCGACCTGCGAAGAGCGACGCCGCCATGACTGTGAAGATCAACCAGTGGGCGGCTGATACGTACCCGGTCGCGCAAAAGCACCTCGACACGGCCAGGACGCTCGAGAACGCGACGAAGAAACGTTCGACAAACTAAGCGACTATACGCCTCCTCGTCTCGCAGCCCTCCTCATAGTAGGATCGCGCGCGCGCGAGAATTCTGTGAGACCACCCGCCGCAGTTCTGCTCATCGCCATCATCGCGGTCGGCCTCGTCCCGTCCGGTCGCGCGCAACAGACGCCGGTCTTCCGCGCTACCGCGGACATCGTTCAGATCGACGTCTCGGTGCTCGATTCGGATCGGCAGCCGGTTCGTGGGCTGACGGCGGCTGACTTCACCGTTCTCGACGGCGGAATCGAGCAGCCCGTCGTCGCCTTCGCCGCAGTGGACTTGCCCGATCGCGTAACAACCGGTGCGCCGTGGACACGCGACGTCGCCCCAGACGTCGTCACCAACCATCTCGGCGCGCAGCGCGTCGTCCTCATCCTGTTCGATGACTGCAGCACGCCATGGGATCCAAGTGTGCTCCAGTTGTCACGCCACATCGCGAAGGCAGCTGTTGACGAATTGGGACCGCGAGATCTGGCAAGCGTGATCTATACGTCGGCCAGGCGCAATGGCCAGGAACTGACGGTCGATCGGCAGCGGTTGATGGCAGCGGTCGAGCGCTTCTTCCCACAATCTCCCGCCGGCAGCCCGCCACCGGGGAAGTTCTCGGCTAGCCGCGTGACTGGTGGCCTTACTGGAGCGGCCGCGGCCGCCATGGGGGGTGGCATTCCGCTCGGCATGTGTTCTTCGGATTCTGGAGGGGGTCCGCTGGATCAGGCGCTGCGCAACGCGGCTGAAATCCTGAGCGCGTGGCCTGGCGCGCGCAAGACTGTCATCCTTGTCAGCACCACCGCGCCCGATTTCTCGGAGATGACGCTCGATCACAACGTGCTGATCGACAACCTCGGGCGAACGTTTGCCGCGATGCAGCGCGCGAACCTGAACGTGTACCAGTTCGATCCGCGCGGCCTGGACGTCGAACGCAAGGTGACCGAGGAGTTCGGTATTCTCTCGGATAACACGGGCGGCCGAGCCTTCACGAACACGAACGAGCCTTGGGAGGGAGTGCCGCAAGTGTTCCGCGAGAACAGCTCGTACTATCTCCTCGGGTTTCGCCCCACGAATGGGACGCAGGACGGTCGGTTTCGCAAGATTACAGTCAAGGTTTCGCGACCGGGGCTTGAAGTCAGGACTCGCGCCGGTTACTACGCCGCAAAGCCCGAGCGGCCCGCGAAGCCGTCAACACGACCGACGCCGACTGCGATCGATCGCGCGCTGAGTAACGGCCTCCCAACTGGCGACATTCCG
This sequence comes from Vicinamibacterales bacterium, assembly GCA_035758845.1. Classification (GTDB taxonomy): domain Bacteria; phylum Acidobacteriota; class Vicinamibacteria; order Vicinamibacterales; family 2-12-FULL-66-21; genus JALZOC01. The sequence continues at coordinate 14,658 of DASTVZ010000261.1, read as the reverse complement.
CTCGCGCTCACCGTCAATGCTGTACCCGTCGCTGGCAGGAAGGATCCGGCCGTCGCCGTTGTCGCCGGCCTCAGCGCCATAGAGGGCGCGCCGAAGGTCGAGCAGATCGAGATAACGGCCGCAGCGTTCACGGATACATGGAAGTCGGCGGGCGTCGTGACCAAGACGATTGAAGTCGCCAGAGCCGGATCTGGCAGCCGCCCGTTGATCACCGACGTGCCGGTTCGACTAGATCTGAAGCCGGGGCGCTACGAGATTCGATTCGCCGTCCACAGTGCGGCCACTGAGCGCACGGGTAGCGTCTATGCGTCACTGACAGTGGCGGACTTCGCCAAAGCCGGTCTGGCACTGTCCGGCGCGCAGATGGTTCGTAACGAGCGAGGAACTTCCGATCTCTCCATCCCGTGGCCAGAAGGGGTGACGACGCGGCGCGCGTTTCGGCACGACGAAGCCGTGTCGGCCGTTGTGCGGGTTTCGCAGATTGGCGCCAAGCGCCCAGGTGGTGTCACCGTCACGACGATCATTCAAAACCAGGACGGTGCCGAAGTTTCACGGGACACTCGCGAGCTGCCGGTTGAGCTGTTTGCAACAAACCGGATCGTGGAGCATCGCGCGGCCTTGCCGCTATCCCGGCTTCAACCCGGCGAGTACCTGTTGATGTTCGAGGGGCGCAGCGGAAACCAGTTAGAACGGACCCTCGTGCGATTCACGGTGGATGGGTTGTAAGGCATATAATCCGCCTTTATGTCGGACCTGCTGGCGATTGTCCGCAATCTGAACCGACTGGCGGCTGTGCACCGCTCAGGGCTTCTCGATACGCCGGCAGAAGAACCGTTCGATCGCTACACTCGACTGGCGACGAGAATCTTCAAAACCCCGGTTGCACTCGTTTCGATCGTCGATGCCGATAGGCAGTTCTTCAAGAGCGCGATCGGTCTTCCAGAACCGTGGCAATCGCGCCGCGAGACGCCCCTCAGTCATTCATTCTGCAAGCATGCCGTTGCAATGGAGGAGCCCCTCGTCATCGCGGACGCGCGGAAGGATCCGGTTTATCGTGACAACCCGGCCGTCCGCGATCTGAAGATCGTCGCCTACGCGGGCGTGCCCTTGATGGTGTCGGGTCATGCGCTTGGTGCGTTCTGCGTGATCGACAGCGAACCACATCCGTGGTCGTACGACGAAGTTCGCGTCCTGCGCGACCTCGCTGAGTGCGTCATTCACGAGATCGATCTCCGCACCCAATTGCGTGAGGCTCTGAAGCGGTCAACAGATTCCGAAAACGTTACGCATTGACCCGTAAAGTCGTCGCCGGTCTTCTGCTCGGCGCAGGCTCGGCGCTCATCGTCCTCCTTCTCGCCTGGGCCAGGGTCGGCGGACTCGACGAGATCGATCTGCGTCTCTACGACTGGTCGCTGCGCCGGCTCGCCGATCCGGCTGCGGTCAATCACGACATCGTCCTGGTCGAAATCAACGACGCAACCATTCGTGACTACGCGGACGCGGTCGGCCGGTGGCCGTGGCCCCGTGTGTTGCAGTCGAACCTGATTGATTTTCTTCAACGCGCACCTGCGCGCGTGATCGCGTACGACATTCAGCTGACGGAGAAATCGCGGGGCAGTTTCCAGTTCGGTGACGACCCGTGGACCGCCGAGGAGTCTGACGACGCGATGGTGACGTCTGTTCGCAGCGCTGGGAATGTCGTCATGCTTGTGGACGCGACAAGTCCAGGGATGACTGGCAACTCTCAGCAGCCGGGTGCTCCGGCGTGGAGCAGCACATATCGCCTGGGGTCCTTGATCGAAGAACGGCCAGTGATCCTGCCGCCTTTTCAAAAGCTGACAGATGCCTCGTTTGCGCTCGGGCACAATTTCCTCGCCCTCGACGACGATGGGATCGCGCGGCGAATCACTCCGTTCATTCGGAACGGCGATCGCTATCTTCCATCTCTAGGCGTTGCCGCCGCATTGGCAGCCGGAGGCTTCAAGCCGAACGAGGTTGCACTCGAGGGCAACTCCATCCGGGTTCGAGACCGGCGGATTCCTCTGATACCGATACGCGTCGCCGATGCCGTCGGTGCCCGCGACGCGCGCGATCAATGGACGATGCTCGTGAACTATCGAGCGCCGGTGCAGACACCGGCGGGCAGGCCGTATCAAACATTCGAGGCGCGTCATCTTCTCGTCTCACAGGATCAATTGCTCGCGGGCCAGAAGCCGCTTGTCGATCCGGCCGTCTTCAAAAACAAGATCGTGTTCGTCGGACTCACCGGCGCGGGACTCGTCGACGTGTTTCAGACGCCGATGGGCGGCGGGCTGATGCCTGGGATTCAGCTTCATGCGACCGTGGCGGACAGCCTGCTCGCCGACAGATTCATCAATGTCGCGCCTGTGACAATGCGCGTGGTCTCGACGGCTGGCGCGGCGATCCTGGTGGGACTCATGGCCGCACTGCTTCCGTTCGCTGCGGCCGCTGCAGGAGCGATGGCTGCCGCGGCAGCCTGGACGTTGACGGCTGTCGTAACGTTGCAATCCGGTACATGGTTGAACGCGGTCCTACCGCTATCGGCGACCGCGCTCGCACTGCTTGCCGGCACTGCGTATCGGTACTTTGTCGAGGACTACCAGAAGCGGGTGGTCAAGAAACTGTTCGGGCGATACGTGTCCAAGGACGTCTTCGACCAGCTGATCGCGCATCCAGATCGGGCCGAACTTGGCGGGCAACGCCGCGATATGTCGGTGCTGTTCTCGGACATTCGCGGCTTCACTACGGTGACGGAGAAAGGAAATGCAGAGGCGCTCGTTACTCAATTGAATGAGTACTTCTCACGGATGGTCGAGATAGTGTTCCGCCATCAGGGAACGGTCGATAAGTTTGTGGGCGATATGGTCATGGCTTTGTTCGGCGCACCGGTTGACGACCCGAATCACGCGGAACACGCGGTGGCGACCGCGATTGACATGGTCCGGGAGCTGGGCGAGCTCAACAGTAAATGGGCCGCGCGTGGGACTCCCCAGCTCGATATCGGAATTGGCGTCAATTCCGGCGACATGATCGCGGGCAATATCGGGTCCTCTTCGATCATGAGCTACACCGTGATTGGCGATAACGTGAATCTCGGCGCGCGATTGGAATCGTTGAACAAGGACTACGGCAGTCGCATAATCATCAGTGACGCTAGCCGCACACGCTTAACAGGTCACTACGACATCCGTCCTCTCGGGGACGTCGTCGTGAAGGGAAAGACGAAGCCCGTCGCCATTTACGAGGTCGTCGTTCCATCGCCTATCCACGAATCGGGGCACACCGTATGAAATTGCCGGTTGCGTTGACGGTGGCGTGCTTCGTCTGCAGCGCGGTCTCCACGCAGGCTCAGTTCGGCAGTCTGAGCGATCGGCTGAAGCAGGCCCAGGAAGCACAAGAGAAACTCAATAAAAAAACGAGCGAGATCCGCATCTCGGACGCTGACGAACGCAAACTCGGCGAGGATGTCAGCGCGAAGCTGCGCCAGGACTTCGGCGTCTATCAGGACAAGGACGTCACGAAGTACGTGTCCCTCGTCGGAAAGGTTCTGACGCAGGGCAGTTCACGGCCGTATCTCGACTGGCAATTCATCGTGCTCGACACCGACGGCGTCAATGCGTTTGCCTCGCCCGGCGGGATCATTCATGTCACCCGTGGTCTGCTCGGATTAGTGAAGACGGAATCGGAACTTGCCGGAGTTCTTGGCCATGAGATCACGCACGTCACTGCGAAGCACACGGTTCGTGCGATTCAAAAGCACGCGCTCGTCTCGTTGACGGCACAGGAAGTCGGCGGATCTGCCGGCTTGTCCGATTCGGTGATTTCCAAGCTCGCCGGCGCGGCCTACAAGACCGTCATCAGCAACGCATTCGATCGCGACGATGAAGTGGAGGCGGATCGCGTCGGAATCGGGCTTGCGAACAAGGCTGGCTATTCGCCGAACGGACTATCCGCGGTGCTGAACCGGTTGCAGGAGCGAAACAAGGATCAGAGTCAACCGAACGGACTGTTTGCGTCACATCCGCTGATCAAGGATCGCCTTGCCAGCATCTCGAGCGCGATCACTGTGGGGCAGCTGACTGCGTCCGCGACCGCCACACCCCGATATGCGAAGCACATCACCTTCACGGCCAAGCCCCTGGGCGAGGTCCCGGTCATCGAAGGCGCGCGCGGACTGACCGGCGGTGAGTCAAAGCCCAAAGAGACCAAGGACTCCGCTCAGAAGGACACCGCACAGAAAGATCCAAAGCAGGCGGAGCCAGCGACTGAGCCGAAGAAGAAAGGCGGTCTGCTCGGCAAAATCGGCTTGAGCACCGGCACCCAGTCACAGAACACGCAGACGGTCGCGTCTGCCGGCGCCCGCGGGCTCGGTCAACCCGATCGCGATGCTCAAGGCGGCTCGAACCCGGCCAGAGTTGCAATCATCATCAACCCTGCCGACCTCGTCGAATTCAAGAAGGGCATCGTGTAAACCCGGATGGGTTTCTACCACGCCTGGCACCTGGTCTTCGGCATTGCCGCGCTGCTGACCACGTTCGCGATTTCCGCGCTGACGGTCAACCGCCTGGTTCGGCGAAAGCTGAAGCTCTCGCTGTTTCTCATCGGCGCATACGTTGTCGCCCACACTGTGCTGGCGTTCCGGTTGGCCGGGGACGCGACGTTGGACGAACAACTCGTCTCGATCGAACGCCTGGCCTTTGCCGCCGGCCTTATCAATCTCATTGTCATCGCTTCGCTGAACCCACTTCGTGAAGATCGCGTTCCGGCTCGCTATCCGGCCATCCTTCAGGACTTCATCGTCATTGGGCTGCTGGTACTTGTTGCGACGCTGGTGTTCCAGGACAAGCTGCTGACGACCTCCGCGGTAAGCGCCGTCGTCCTTGGCTTTGCACTCCAGGACACCTTGGGAAATGCCTTTGCGGGGCTTGCCATCCAGAGCGAAAAACCGTTTCACGTCGGCCATTGGATACGCGTCGGCGACTTCGAAGGTCGTGTGGCGGAGGTCACCTGGCGTGCCACCAAGCTGCAGACGAAGTCGGGAAACTTCGTCGTCGTTCCCAACAACATCGTGTCAAAAGAAGCGATCACGAACTACTCGGAGCCGTCGCCGTCGGTGCGCATCGAAGTTGAGGTTGGTGCGAGCTACCTCGCATCACCCGGTGCCGTGAAATCCGCAATCGGCGAAGCGCTCGCGAACTCGTCGCGCGTTCTGTCGACGCCTGCTGCTGACGTCGTCCTCGCCTCGTTCGACAGCTCGGCGATCAATTACCGCGTCCGGTTCTGGATTGACGATTACGCGCGCGACGAAGCGGCTCGCGACGAAGTACGCACCAACATCTACTACGCATTTGCGCGGCATGGAATCGAGATCCCGTGGCCGATCCAGGTTCAGTACGAGCGAGAGTGGGACGAGGCGGATCCGAGAGAACGAAGCGGCGAACGGGGCAAAGTGCTCTCGGGTATCGATCTGTTTGCCGGACTCGATGAGGAGACCCTCGGTGAGATTGCGCGCTCACTCACGCCGAGAAGGTACGGGAATGGAGAAGCGATCGTTCGGCAGGGGGAACCCGGCGAGTCGATGTTCATCATCTGCTCCGGTCGCGCTACCGTTGTAATCGAGCCGGATCGACGCGAAGTTGCAACGATCGAAGCAGGTGGGTATTTCGGTGAGATGTCACTGTTGACCGGCGATCCACGGACGGCGACGGTTCTCGCCCGCGGCGACACGCTGGTGTTCGAGCTCAACGCGGATCTCTTTCGACGGCTTGGTGTAACACATCCGCAGGCGGTGGAGCAGGTCGCACTTGCGGCCGCTGCCCGGCGCGTCGAGCTCGATAAGGTCCGCGCCGCCGCGGTGGGTCCGGCCGTTGCCGACGCACCCGCCACGTTAATGGATCGGATGCGCCGGTTCTTGCGATTGTGATCGTCTGCCGCTTTCGGCTGCTGGCTCTTGGCTCGTGGCCATCTCCGAGCAGCTAAGAGCGCCAGCAGCCGTCAGCCAATTAGCGATACCGTCCATCCCGGAACCCGCGGTCATAACCCTCGCGGAATCCTTCGCGATAAACATTCTTGTACTGGTCCTTCGATCCGTAGCGGTTCTCGTAGTGACGATCGCCCGATCGATACCAGTCGTGACGCAGCGGATCGAACGATCGGTTCTTCCGCGCGTCCTCGGCTCCTTTCTCGTAGCCGTCGTTCGCGCCGTTCTGAAAAGCGAAGTCGTTGTAGCCGCCGTAACGGCCGTACGAACCGGGGTTCGACGGATAAACGGTCCCTCTATTGTTCGGATACCCGTTCGGGTAGCTGTAAGGGCCCCCTACGTTTCCGCGCGGAACCGCCCGGCCATTGCCGTATCGACCATTTCCGCCGTAGCCGTAATTCGGCGCGTAGCGCTGATAACCGTCGGAATAGCCAGCTGAGTAACCCGTGCGGAACGATTGCCGATATCGATCGAGCGAACCGTATTCACGGTGATACCCTTTGTCGGCACGCTGGAACGTCTTCTCGTCCTGATACCTGAACGCATCGTTCTTGCGTCCGTCTTTCTCCCCCTGCTTCAGCCCCTCGCGAAACCCATTGTCGTAGGCTACGCGGCCTGAATCGTAGTAGGACTGTCGCGCCGAGTAGGCGCGTTCATCGTCGAGCCACCCGCGCGTTTGTGCCTGCACCGGCGCGGTCAGCGCTAGCGCGGCAACACCAAGTGCGGGAACAAGCATTAGGCGCTTCATGAGACCTCCGTGTGGAACGTTTAGCGACGCTCCGGCCACGAAAATCGCAAGAACTGAGCCGTGATGTACAGGGGCAAAATGCTCAATAAATACGGTGGATTCTGCCGGTGCGACGCGAAGAGGGGACAGCTGATGCGGTAGGGACAGGACAGTAGATCTTGGGCGGTGGGCGGTTGGCGGTCGGCGTTTCGCGGTTGGCTATTACGCTGGCCCGCCGAGCGGCTGCACCGTGGCGGGTTGGCCAATCGCCGATCGCCAAGAGCCAATCGCGAAATTTATTGCGACCACACCAGCACGCGTTCGCCAGACGCGTTCTTGTGATCGACGATCAAGGTCGGGCCGAAGCGCTCGAGGTCTTCCGCCGTGAGTCGCAGGTCCTCGAGATCCATGTGGTTGCCGTTGAGATCGATCGTGGCGCCGCGCATCTTCATCCGCACCAGCCAGAACGGAATGCTCAATCTCACAATCCGGCCGTCATCGGGATCGAATGCCATCACGTTGATTGATTCGGGCGACTTGACGTTCGGTGGCGGAGTGCGGTCTGTGTTCGATCGAAGGTAACGTCCGTGTTCGTCGAGCTCGATCAGTGGTTTTTGTCCGGTGAATCGAGCTTTGACCTGCTCGAAATCATGCGCGGCGTTGGCGGGCGAAGCGCTGCGGGTCTCGACATGTTGCGAGAAAAAGTAAAGGCCGACGCCTGCGATCGCGACGACGCAGAGAACGCCGACGACGACGACCGCGATGACGACCCAAACCCACGGTTTCACCCTACCGGACATTCGAACTCCTCAGGACGGACCGCGCGTCCTGCACACACACCGGATCATTACCACGTTCGCACAGCGTCTCCGCCTGCTTGGCTTCGTTTGCGGCGCTGCTGCGATCGCCGCGTTTCAGCGCCAACCGGCCCAGTTCTACACGCGTGCGACCGTGGACCCACAGCTGAGGATCCGCACCAAGCCCGAGGGTGAGATCTGCGGTCGCGTCCTCGGTGCGCCCCAGCAGTGCTCGTGCCGCGCCGCGTTTGTAATGCCAGAGCGCCTCCTCGCCCGGCATTCGTGGACGTTGATCCTTCGCGAGCGCCGCGAGCCCTTGCGACAACAGTTCGTCCGCCTGCTGCCCCCGACCCGCGCGGAGAGCCGTCGACCCTGACTCGAGCCAGATCAGCCGGTTGCGCGGGAAGAGACGCCGAAGCCGGTCGAGCGCCTGGAGCGCTTCGTCGTACCGGCGTTCCCGGTTGTACACCAGAATCAAAGCAAATAACGCATCCGCCCGGACGTCGTTGCCCGTTTCGACGCGAGGCCCGCGTGGCGCTGTGCGCGTCCTGCCGTCGAGGTCGTACTCGGCAGTCTCACGAAGCATCTCGATTCCGCGATCGCGGCCGCCGCCAAACCCGGCGACGTAGGCGACCATGCGAACCGGGAACGATAATGTAGATACGACGTATCGATAGGTTCCGACGACCAATCCGGCATCTTTTCTTGACGGATCGAGCGACAGCACTTTCTCGTGCTCGTCGTAGCAACGGCGGGCGGCCCGGAATCCGGCCAGCAGCTTTCCTTCGACGGTCGCGACGTACGATGCCTGTAAACCGACTGCGGCCCCGAGATCGTAATGGGCCTGGGGATCCTTCGGATTGGTGGCAACCCTCTTTTCGGCGAGTTCGATGGCGCGATTCACGTGAGTGCGGAATTCGTTCTCGAGCTCTGCTGGAGGCTTCGGGAGGTCGACCGACGACCGCGTGAACGTTCCCATGTAGTGATCGACGGTCACGGCACCACGGCGGAACAGCATGTTGAGCCAGAGGATGCTCGCCAATGATCGATGCGGAGTCGGATCGTCGGGGGTCAGCGCGATCGCGCGCCGCAAGAGCTCGATCGCCTGATCGTGATCGAGGTTGTATGCGAGATCGAGCGCGCGGAGCCGAAGTTCGCGGCTCGTTTCCGCTGCCGACTGGGCAGCGTCGTCGGCCGGCGACGCTAAGAACGGCGTCACGGTCATCAACCACACCGTGACGACCATGACTGGCAGTCGCCACCCCATGAGATTATGATAATCCGCTGCACCAATCGGCCAGGTCCGATTTGCTGCGAGGAGGAAGAAGAGATGCCCCCAGGGCGACCGAGAAAGAATCAACGCAACGTGCTTATGAAATCCGCCGAACTGATTGGCTGGGCCATCGGTGGGATCGAGCGCGAGATCGCGCAGACCCGCGAGCGGTTGGCGGCGTTAACGGCGCAGGCGGCCCGGCTCAGAAAACGCGCCGGGATCCGGGGGATGAGCGGTGGGCCGAGCGCCACGCCGGCGGCGGGCGGACCGATTGGCGGCGGTACGCGGCGTCGTCGCAAGATGTCGCCGGAAGCGCGCAAGAAGATTTCGGAGATGATGAAGAAACGCTGGGCGGAACGGCGCAAAGGCAAGTAGCCTCTCTAAAGCACAAACCCACGGCCCAGGCCGCGCTCGGCCGCCTTCACATAGGCGAGGTGCGCGGCCGCGACGTCTTCCACCGCCATCCCCAGCGATTTGAAGATCGTCACCTCGTCCCGCGAAGTCCTGCCGGCAATTCTCCCGAGCACGACCTCTCCGAGTTCTCCGGCGACGTGCTGTTCGCCGATTGCACCCTCTTTGATTGGAAGAATGATGTCTCCCGCCTCTGCGAGCGCGCCGGTACGCGAATCGACGAAGATGCGTCCGCGCGCAACCAGCGCAGAATCCATTTCACGTTGATCCGGCCGGCAGGCGCCGACGGCGCAGACGTGTGCTCCATCTGGAATCCAGTCGCTTTGAACGACCGGCTCGCGCGATGCGGTGGCGAGGACGATGACGTCGGCAGCGTCGACCGCATCCCTCGCCGACGATGCGAGCGTAATCGTCGCGGTCGTGCGCGCGCGCATCTCTCGCGCGAACGCTGCGCGGTTCGCGGCGCTGCGGCTCCACACGCGAACTTCGTTGAGATGCCGGACCGCACTGATCGCTTCAAGGTGACTGCGCGCCTGTACACCTGTTCCGATGATTGCCAGCCGCGTCGCATCTTCGCGCGCGAGATGTTTGACCGACACCGCGGAGACAGCGGCGGTTCTCGCCTCGGTGATGTAACGGCCGTCCATGATCGACAACAGTTCGCCGGTCATCGGATCGAGCAGCACGATCGTCGCCAGATGAGTGGGAAGATCGACGGCGGCGTTACTTCCGAACACGCTGACGACTTTGGTCCCCAGCATTGCCGGTTCGTCGATGAATGCGGGCATGACGCCGACGAAGGCTTTCTGGAGACCGACCTCAATCACGGTGCGCAGCGGCTGCGTGACTTCGTTCGACGAGAATCGCGCGAGTGCTGATTCCATGGCGTCGATCAGATCGCTCATGAGAAGCACGATCCGCACGTCCTGTTCGGAGAGCAAGACTGGCATTTAGTACAAAGAGCTTACTAATTTCTGGGTGCCAGGGGTACTAGGAGTGCCAGGAGTCCCAAGGGGTGCCAAGAGTGCCAAGGGGTGCCGGGTGCCAGAGGTGCCAAGAGTGCCAGGAGTACCAAGGTCAATGTCCAATGCTCAATGTTCAATGTTCGATGGGGATTGGATTCCGCATCGAGCATCGAACATTAATCATTGAACATTGACGTTTCTGCTACACGAACGTCATGGCAAGAATCGCGACGGTGAGCAGAATCGCGACGAGCGCTTCCGCATTGCTCGAAAAATCAAGGTCCCGCATGGTGTCCGTCCTTTCAATATCGTTAGACGGGACCCGTCCGGTGAAAGTTTACCGCGTCACTTTTCTGTCATAGTTTCCGAGGTGGCGACGTAGCTCTTGCGCGCGCGCGCAATCATGCCTGGCTTCTTCAGCCGCACTTCGAGCTTGTGAATTTTTCCATCGAGTACTTGTGGCGTGAATCCCAGGACATACTGACTGTGCAGTTCCTGCGCCACGCGCGTGAAGGTGCTCGTCAACTCGTCAGTCTTCTTCAACAGAAAGAATCCGCCACCGGTCTCTTCCGACAGGCGTTTCAACCCACGGTCTGGGCTCGAACGCACTCGTCGCGCGCCGTCGAAGTACTCGTTCTCCAGGCCAACCGAGTACACCATGACGTCTTCGAGCCGGCCCCGATCCGTCACTTCGCCGGACCCAACCTTGCTCGAATTGTCGTCGCCATCGGTGAAGACGAGCACGACCCGGCGACCGGGAATGCCTTTGAGTTGTTGCATGCTCACGTTGACCGCATCGTAGAGCCGCGTCGGATACCCGAAGTCCAGTTCCCTCAGCGCGCGCACAAGATCGTCGCGCATGTTCGTGAACCCTTCCGGGTGCAGCTCGATCTTGTCGTTGAACGCCCCGACCATCGCCTGATCTTCCGGCATCAATCGAATCAGAAACTGTTCGGCGGCGGCTTTGACGAGATCCAGCGCCAGCGTCATGCTGCCGCTCGTGTCGAGCATGACGATGACGCTGATTGGCTGCGGCTTGTTATCGAATGTGGTCAGTGTTTGCAGCTTGCCGTTGTCGTAGACCTCGAAATCTTCTTGAACGAGGTCGGGAACCAGCCGCTTATCCGGGTCGGTGACAGTCGCATAGAGCGCCACGGTATTGGTGGACGCTTTGAAGGTTTTCTGCGGTGTCTCCTGGGCACTCAAGGACGCAATGACCGCCGCCGCGGCGGCAATCGGGGCAAGTATTCGCATAGCCATTTTGGGTTATCGGTGCAGAAGTTGTTCCAGTCCTGGTGGCAGACAGTCGTCAGCGCAAGTGCGATACGTGGCGACTGGTGCCAGTATCGTCATTGTACCGGGACTCGTGTCGCGGAACCGGTGTTTTTCGTTGGGATACCGTCATCGAAGGATGCGGTGGAGCGCCGGGGCAATAGCCTCGGCCATGCGCCGGTAGCCCGCGGCACTGGGGTGCAGACCGTCGGGGGACTCGAATAGCACATCCGGATTGTCGGAGGCAGCCACGGCGGCGCGTGTGTCGACGAAGGTGACTTTAGGCTGCCGCCGAATCCACTCATTCACCTGGCGCATGCGCTGATTCTGTTGTGGTGTGGCGGTATTGAACGGAATGATCGATCCCGCAACAACCGGGATGCCGGCCTCGGCGGCGCGCGCGTACATCGCCTGCAATTCGCCGGTCACATGTTCGACACTTCTTCCCTGATAAATGTCGTTGACGCCGGCAATGATCACCGTCGCGGCCGGTGCGTTTCGAATGACGTCGCGCTCGAACCGCGCGTGGATTTCGTCGCTTCGCTGTCCGTTGACTCCTCGATTCAGCACGACCCATTCGGGATGCACTTTCATCAACCAGAACGCATATTGACTGGTCTCGTCACCCGATCCGGCCGGCGGAGACTCGAGCGGCGCCTTGAAGGCGGGAGTCCCGGCGGTCGTCGAATCACCGAGCGCGACGATCACCACTCGCGCGCTCGTTCGCCAGCTGCCGATGCGGTTTTGAAGCCGCTTTCACGACGCCGGGTGCGGTGTCGCGCATCACTGTTGTTGGAACAACACCGTCGAGGGCCCTCGCTCCGATTGCAACCGCTTCGCAACCTTCTCCACGCCGCGCATGACGCGAAGAATGTTCTGCCCCAGTATCTTCCTGATCTCGTCGTCTTTGTAACCGCGCCGGAGCAGTTCGGCGACGAGTGACGGATACTTCGAGACGTCCTCGAGCCCCTGCGGCACCTGGGTGATTCCATCGAAGTCGCTGCCGAGGCCGATGTGATCGATACCCGCAACCTTGCGGAGGTGATCGATGTGGTTGGCGGCTTCCGCCAGCGTCGCTCGCGGCGCGGGATGTGCTGTCGTCCACTCGTCGACCCCACGCGTCACCGCTCCGGCGTCAGTTGGAAACTGTTTCTTGAGCCTGTCGCGCTCGGCATCCTGCAGCTTGTTCCACGCAGCCACAGCGGGAGAGAGGAACCCGGGCACGAACGTCACCATCACAACACCGCCGTTCTTCGGGAGAAGCCGAAGAACGCTGTCGGGAACGTTACGCGGCACATCGTTCAGTGCTCTCGCTGACGAGTGCGAAAAAATCACCGGGGCCTGACTGATTCGAATCGCGTCCTCCATCGTTTCAGGCGAGACGTGGCTGAGATCGACGAGCATGCCCAGCCAGTTCATCTCTCGCACAACTTCTTCGCCGAACGGGGCCAGGCCGCCGACCTTCGGGTCGTCGGTTGCGGAATCAGCCCACGCGGTGTTTTTCGAGTGCGTCAACGTCATGTACCGCGCACCCAGCCGATAGAACATCCGCAGGGCCGCCAAGGAGTTGTCGATCGAGTGGCCGCCTTCCATTCCGACGAGCGATGCAATGCGGCCTTGCTTGAAGATTCGTTCGATATCGTCAGCGGTCAGCGCGAGCTCGAATGTATCCGGATATCGCCGCGTCATCTGGTGCACGGTATCGATCTCTTCGAGCGTTGCGGTCACGGCGCTTTGCCCCGCCAACTCCACGGGAACGTAGACCGACCAGAACTGTCCGCCAACTCCACCGGCTCTCAGACGCGCGATGTCGGTCATGATCGTCGGTTGCGGCTTGCCGATGTCGAGCTTGTCGAAGTTGCGTTGCGCCTTTTCGCGCAGCTCCCATGGGTAGTCGTTATGTCCGTCGATGAGCGGCGTTTGCTTCAGCAGCGCCCGCGCGCGATCGAGGAGCGCGGCGTCGATTGACTGTTGGGAAGCGAGCGAAGCGAAAACGACCGAGAGGCCAACGAGTATCGAGAGCCCTTTGAGCATCCTTTGGATCTTATGTGCTCTTTGACCCTTTTTGCCTTCCCTTGTCCCTTTTGCCTTTTCCCTTTTCCCTTTTTAGAATGCCGACTTGACTGGTCGGATATCCCGAGATAGGCTTGAAAACGCGACCAGTCGCATTTTCAGGCAGGTCAGCCGTTGTCGCTGCGCTCTCCGGGCGACTGCGCTGCAGGATTCATGTCTCTCGATGTTTCGAGGCTTGACCGAAAATGATTCAGGCGTTTGTCATCACATTGCGCGAAGGGCTCGAGGCCTTTCTCATCGTTGCTATCAGCCTTGCCTATCTTAAGAAGACCGGCCGAACGGCGCTTCTTCCCGCCGTCCATTGGGGCATCGCCCTTTCAGTCGTCGTCAGCATCGCTGCTGGATTATTGCTCGCACAGGCGAACAACCAGGCGCTATGGGAAGGAGTGCTCGCGCTGACTGCCGCACTGCTCGTGGCCTCGTTGACGATGCACATGTGGAGGGCAGGGAAGCGGATGAAGCGCGAAATCGAAGGGCGCCTCGAGGCCTCGTCGATCAAGCTCGGCAAGGCAGCGTTCATGGGCGTGTTCGGGTTCACGCTGCTGATGATTACGCGCGAGGGCATGGAGACAGCGCTGCTGATGACGCAGCTGATTTTCACAGTCAAGTCGACACAGGTGGTCGCCGGAGCGGCGGCGGGAACCGTATCCGCTGCGTTCGTCGCCTGGCTCTGGTCGCGCTACGGCTACCGAGTCAACCTGTCTCGCTTCTTCCAGGTCACCGCCGTTTTCCTTCTGGTGTTCGTCATTCAGCTCTTGATCTACGGGTTCCACGAGCTCAGCGAGGCCAACATCTTTCCGAACAGCCAGCCGTTGCACGATGCGACCGAAGCGTACGGTCCTGATGGCGTGTACGGCCAATACCTGACATACATGCTCGTCCTTTTGCCGCTTGCGTGGCTCGCCATTACCGGCCTCTACAACGGCAATCGCCGCAGCCCCGCGCCGCGAAGCACGTAAACCAGCTTCGGTGTAGGGGTCAGATCCCGGTCGTTGTTTTACACACCGGGACTTAGAATGACGAAATGGCCGACGCTCGTCCGGTAAAGCCCCCGACTACCGTGTCGCTCGTCTGGCAGCACGATCTCGTCTTCGGCGCCCAATCAGGCAACATCGAATTGACCCTCGACAGCGCGGGCG
>DASTVZ010000130.1:0-14451 GCA_035758845.1 Vicinamibacterales bacterium | reverse complement strand
TGCCAGCGTTGAGAACAACATCTCCGTTCTCGATCACGATTATCCGCGCATTAGCAGCGCCCGCCTCGGTCCAAATCACGCTGGCATCGACCAGACGTGTTAACCAGATCGCTCGGCGACGTGCCAGCGCCGCGCGCAACGCGAGCCACTCCAATGACAGTTGTACGAGCTCTGGAGTCCATGTCGTGACGCGGCGGGTCTCTTCATCCGCATCGACGTCATGGTCTCGTCGACCGTCTCGCCATAAACGTGTGCCGAGCCGCAGCAATCTCTCGTGCGGACCGAGGTCGTCACGTAACAGGTCAGGATGCGTCGAACACAGCCGCGCATAACCCGCATCGAAAGTGGCGGCGTCGGGACGCCGGCGACCGGAGCCAAGTGCCCGGCGGTCAGCCCTGGCAAGCGCACTGAATTCATCGAGCATGCGGGCCGAAGGAAACGGTCCAAGCGGACACTGCGACGATGAATGTCCGCTGTACGCGCTGAGATCCGGTGCGGCGAACCACAATGCGTGGTCCTCGACGGTGAGCGCTCTGTTGTACGGCGGTCGATGGCGCTTGATTTCGTCGCATTCGAAGAGAGCAGCCTCGAGCGCACTCGACGTGACGTCGAACGAAATGTCGCGCGCCTGCGACAACATCTCGAGCGTCCGCTCGGGCATGCCATTCTGTTTTCGAAAGTAGCTGTTGACGCGATCACGAAGCGACGCGGCCTTTCCGACATACAGGACGTCGCCGCTCGTCCGAAGCATGCGATAGATGCCCGGCGCATCCGGCACTGACAGTCGCGCAACCCGCGGCATCGGCCACACGCGGCGTAGGCGCCTCGTTGTATCGCGTCTTGTGGCGAGCCACTCGTGAAGCGCATTCCAGGTCGAAATGCCTTCGTTTTCGAGCAGACGCACCAACTCTCGCCAGATGAATGCCGTGGCCTCAACGTGATCGACGCTACGCCGCATCGCGCTAACCCCGCGGCCGAAGTACCCCGTGAGAGCACGCACACTACAGCGCGGGAGATTGGGTAAGAGTCGGCGGGCGATGTCATGCGTGCAGATGATGTCGAGTGGAAGCGCTTCGCTCGCCAACGCGCGGAGGAAAGGACGCTCGAATCGAGCGAAGTGGATGACCGTTGGCGCCGGCTGCCTGGCCAGCGTCGCGGCTTCGTTGGACAGCTCGCGCCAGGCAACATGCGCATCGACGCCGCTCTGAGCCATCCGTTCGGAAATGCCCGTGAGGCGCGCCACAGCGGGTGGTATGCGCTCGCCGTTCGGAAGAACGATCAGTCGCGCCTGTATCTCCGTTGTCGTCGTCGTCGCGCGGGCCCACCCAATCTCGAGGAGATGTCCTCTTGGAGCGGCCGCGGTCGCCTGGCAGTCGACGACGAACACCTCGAGTTGCGACAGCGACTCTGAAACAGTGCACATCACCGTTGTCGAGCATCCGCTACAACAGTCGAGCGTAGCACATTACCTTCGTACCACTCCTGACCCGCACCTCACCAACTCAGAAATAGAAAGTGGATACTGACATCGACAACGGTGTAGTGTTGCAGTCTCACCATCAAACATCCTGCCGCGGGGGTCGCGATGAGTTGGTCACACACATTCGATCTGCAGAATCGACTCGATGCGGCCTTGGCTAGAAAGGTCATCCCATGGCGAAGCGTTCACTGGTTCTGGCGGGTGGCGGACTGAAAGTCTGCTACCAGGCGGGTGTGCTGCAGGTCTGGCTCGACGAGGCCCAGCTCACGTTCGACCACGCCGATGGCGCCAGCGGCGGCACGTTCAACCTGGCCATGTATTGTCAGGGGATGTCGGGCAAGCGCATCGCGGACAACTGGCGCAACCTCGATCCGTTCCTGCCGGTTGACATCAATACGAGCGGCGTCTGGCCCTTTTCGCGATCGCTCTTCACGACCGACAACCTGCGCAGCAAGGTCCTACCGTCGTGGGGAATCGATTGGCAAAAGATCCGGCAGTCGCCGCGCCTTGGCACCTTCAACGTCTTCAACTTCTCCAAGAAGCAGCTCGAGGTGATTCCTCAGTCACAGATGACCGAGGACCTTCAGATTGCCGCGGTGTCGCTGCCGATGTGGTTTCCGCCGGTCGAGATCAACGGCGACACGTACTTCGACGCGGTGTACATCACCGATGGCAATCTCGACGAAGCGGTCAAGCGCGGCGCGGATGAAATCTGGGCGATCTGGACGGTGAGTCGCAAGGACGAGTGGCGCGACGGCTTCGTGAACGAGTACTTCCAGATCATCGAGACCGTCGCCGACACCAACTTCTTCACGTACTGGAAGCGAATCGAAGAAAACAACCAACGGATCGCCAGCGGTCAGCAGGGGGAATTCGGGCGAACCATCGCGCTTCATCTCCTGGAAGCGGAGGTGCCGGTTCATTACCTCCTGAATTTCTCGCGCGACCGGATGGCGGAGGCTGTCAACCAGGGAGTCGAGGAGGCACGCGCGTGGTGCCGCGCGCGGAACATTCAACTCCAGCCGGGCCCATCGACACCGCCGCCGCCGTCCTCGCCGAAGACGTCGCTGACCTTCACCGAAGAAATGAAGGGAACGGTCGCCGAAGGCGTGACCGCCTCTACGCACGACGAGTACCGCGCGGCCGCCCAGCATGGCAAACCGCTGATGTTTCATCTCGACGTGACCGCGGCGGACGTTGACGCGTTCGTGACTTCTCCCGCGCATGAGACCCGCGCCGACGGCTACATCGAGTCGCCGCTGTATGGTGGACGCTGCGCCGTGTCGAACGGAACGGTGAACCTCTTCGTGAACCAGGCGGACCCGACCAAGAAGAACATGTTCTATCGGTTGTTTTTTACCGCCGCCGACGGCCGTCAGCTCACGCTCACCGGGGTCAAGGACATCGAAGGTCCGTCCCCCACGTTGCTGTGGAACGAGACCACGACGTTGTACACGCAGATTCTGTCGGGCCACGTCGCGGCGGGACAAGCAGGAGCGGTTGTGGCCTCCGGCGTCCTCATCATTCGCCCGGAGGATTTTTTCTTCAAGCAGTTGTTCTCGTTCCGCACCAAGGGTCCATCGATCGCGGCTCGACTCGAGGGACTGAATCGGTTCGGAGCGATGTTCTTCGGCAAGGTCTGGGATGTCTACGGTCCCCAGGCGGGTCCGCTTTGATCCGAGGGGCTTTCGCTCCTCGGACTCCCCTACCCGCTCTCTCCCGAGCCGCTTCGTCGGCTCGCTCCGTTCGCGTGGCTCGCTTCGCTGCGCTCGCTCGCGCCTTCTGGCGCGCTGCCTTGCCATCCCGCGAACCGTGCCGTCACCGCGGCGAGTTCGGCGTCGTCAGCGTAGCCGCGCCAATGACCTCGGTGGGGTATGCCGCCAAGCTCGGCGATCAGCGGCTTGAGACGACTGCGCTCCAGTTCACCGCTCATCTCCACAGTAGACGGCAGATACACGACCTTCCGACGGCGTGCGTGGCGATCTGGTCCGTCGATGTAAAGGTACGGTGTGCGACGCGGAATCGATCGAAGCTCGCGAAGAGATGAGATCTCGCGCGGGGTGAAACGCGCCGCCAGCGGTTGGTGCAGATCGACGCTCATCGGCACCGCGCAAAGATGCGCGTGGAACGGGAACCCTGCCTCGGCGTCGGCCAGGGCTCCTCCCCCACCACGTCCCTGTTCATAGCTCAGCCACGATGAACAACCGAATGCCTCGGTGTAGAACGACTCGATCACATTGGCAAACCGCTCGAGTTCACGGAAGGACTCGGGCGGAAGGAGCGAGAGCGCACCGACGCACTCGTACGGCGCGACAGCGAGAAAGCCCTCAACCATTTGGCCACGCGGAGCGCACAAGTACATCGTGCGGCCGCGGAGGAGAATCTGATGATCGCTCAGGGAGGCCGAGGAGAGACAAAAGACGCAAGCGCCCACGTCAGCGAGCGATCCGCTCCCCGTCCGAGACGGGTGTCCATGGCCCGACGTATCGCAGAGCCGGATCGTAGACGAAATCCGGCGCTGCGATAACCGGCCGGTATGCTGGAAAGCGCTCCTGCAGATGATGGTTGAACACTGCGCGCGCCAGCGCTCCACGCCGCGCACGGATCCAGTTGCGAACCGATTCGTACAGGTGCGCCTCGGTCTCCCAGAAGGTCATCTGCATGTCGCCGATTGAAAAATACGGATACCGCCTCGGCTCCTGACTCGACAACATCAGCGGGCGTTCGTACGCGATCGACATTCCGATCTCATGCGCCCGGCTCGGGTTCTCCCCATCAGGGTTCTCGACACCGAGGGTCAAATCCGCGATGACGAACGCGGCGTTTTTGATGAGAAGCCGCGTGCTCTCGCGCACGCTCGCGATGTTGGTCTGATGATCGCTGTCGGACCAGAGGCAAGCGATTCCTGCCTCGCGTTCGACTGCCGCCCGGATCGCGAGGCGCGCGTGCGAAAAGTCCCTCTCTAAGCGGCCGATGAAAAATGCGTACGGACGTGCGGTCGCCTGTGCGGCCGCTTGCTCGATGACGTTGTCGGTTGCGTCCCGAACCTGCGCCGCGCTGTCGTCGGGGTGAATGACGAGCACCGGCTGTCCTGATTCGAGTGCGCGGTCGACGTGCGCAGTGATCGGAGCGATCAGCTCTGCGCTCGATTCGGCGGACGGCAGCACGGCAACGGTGGCACCGCAAACCGAGGCAATGGCCGCTCCCCGATCCGCGCCCCGCTCCGATCGCGGCACTTCGCCGACGACGCACACGTGGGATTCGTCGAACCGTTTGACCAGCGGCCAGATCGACGTCTCGCCATCGGCGCACGTCAGAAAGATGTCGGCGCGTGACCGACCGCAAATCTCAACGGTGAACCGATCGTCACTCACTGTGGGCCTCGCGCGTCCGAGGACAGATTCCGGTGCCGACCGATAACCCTGCGGCAGATCTCCATCGCCACGTCATTCCAGATGTAGAAGTAGACGGCGTTGAATACCGTGTCTGGATGTGAGTCGAGGTAGTCGACCGCGGCTCCAATCAATCGCTCGGCATGATCCTGCAGATCTCCGCCGGCAGGGCCGGTCCCGAGCAACGGGAACATGACCGACGTAATCCCACGATCGCGGAAGTCCGCGTCCACCCGAGTGAGCGCGCCGGTGACGCACCGTTCGATGCGATCGATGGGTTTGTAACCCTCACGCGGCTGGCCGACCACCGACGCCACGTGCAGAAGCAGCTTGACGCCGTTGGCGCGGAGGGCGCCGGGATCGGTCGCGAGCACCGCCGCAGGTTGGACGTGCTGCTGTGTACCCATCAGGTCGGCGATCGCCTTGCCGATCGTGTCCTCGCGGATGTTTCCCGTCACCGGATCCTTCGCGGCGCCCAAATACCGAATCGTCGCCGACGTCGACGTGCCGTAGTAGCGGTCCATCTGCATGTCGGTGTTTTCCGAATTGACCCAGACATCGGCGACGCGAATGTCGCCGTAGTCGCCGGTCACCAGCCCGATGCGGCGCGCCGGCCTGGTGACGAGCGGAAACTCGAACGTCTGGACGTGCGTGAAGATCTTCGCCCGTCTGCGCTCGACCCGCAGCTCCGGGACCGCCTTGAACACGAGGCTGTCGACGTTCTCTGGATTGCTCAGTCCGCCGACGATCCATTCGCGCAGCTTGTCACGCGCACGCGTCAGTTCGGGTTCTCGGGTGCTGTACTCCAGTGAGCTCATGCCCTCGATGTTGAAAGGCCACGGCGTCCCACGACGGTGAACGAGGATGGTGACTGACTTGCGGACCGCATGGCGCACCCCGAGTTCGTAGAACACGTTGGCGTTCAGCGTACTGGTATCGACGATTGCGACCGCATCGTTCAGAATGTGCCACAGCATTTGCTCGTGGATCCAACCTGGTTTGTTCAGGTCGATCGCGCGGTCGCATTTGAGGCCAGGAATGCTCTCGACCGTTCCCTTGATGAAATCGTTGTAGACGCGATCGAAGTCAATCGTCGTGCCGTCTGCGTCCTTCTTCCGGCCGTACGGCATGATGACGAAGCAGACCTGATCGATCGCGCTTATGCGTCCCGATGCCGGCACGTTTACCCCGCGAGCTGAGCGTGCTGGTGGGTAACGCATCTCTGCCAGATGCGGTGCGCTGCAATGGCGTGCGGTTCTGTGCGCCAGTTCCACGACCGGCTGCCAAGGGCGCGTGCAATCGCCTGCCTCATGTACTGTGATTCGATGCGTGCGGCGCCGCTGATACACACAACAGGCTGGCCGTGCGGTGGAATGTAGGCGACATATTCATCTCCCCGCGCCATTGCGGCGAGTGTTTCGAGCCTGCCGTCGAACGCCTGCCAGGTAGGTCCGTCCAGCTCGAGACGAGGCGTGTCTTCCGGCAGCGGGACCAGGTGCACGTGGGCATGATCGACCGTGCAGACGGTGCCGCCAGCAGACCCCATTCCGTGTTCGAAGACGTGAACGGCCGCCTGATACTCCTTCTCCAGGAATCGAACCAGCCTGTTTTTCACCGCTTCGTATTCCGCATAGATTGATCGCGGCAGCGCCGACGCACTCCGGACATGTGCTCGAGGGCAGAGGAGCAAGTGGCCGTCGGAGAGCGGGCCGAGACTCGGGATCGCGGCAAACGACTCGGAGTCGAGGACCACTCGACGGATGTACGACTGCCATGGCAACAAACGAGCGATGAGGTCATTTTCCCGATCGCCAACGATCTGGCTGCACAAGTGACAACCTGATTGTCCGCTCACGCGGGGTATTTTACTGCTGGTCCTCTTGACTTGATCGAGCCTTCTTCTTACGTTAGCTGACGTCGATTCATCGCGCCGGGTACCAAAGGACCTGAAGATGCCTCTTCCGACTGAATGGGTTCAGCACGCGCCGCCGCCGCGTTCGCTCACCGGCAACGATCAGTGGAACGTGTTTCTCTCCTATCGATCGATCAACCGGCCGTGGGTCCTGACCCTTTACGACGTTCTGCGCGAGCAAGGCTACAAGGTCTTTCTCGATCAGGTCGTGCTCAAGCCCGGCGACCGATTGATCAAGGGACTTCAGACAGCGCTCGAGACGTCTCAGGCCGGCGTCCTGATCTGGTCCAAGAAGACCGGGGACTCTGACTGGGTGCAGCGCGAGTACGAAACGATGGAGACGCTCGCGAGCACCAAGCGGGGGTTTGTGTTCATTCCGGTCCGGCTCGACACAGGTGAGCCGCCGCTGTTTGCGCGAAACAGGATTTACGTTGACTTCAGTTCGTACCCCGACGGCCCGAACGGCGGCGAATTGATGCGTCTGCTGTATGGCCTCGCCGACAAGCCGATGGACGATGCGGCGGCGCGGTTCGCCACCGATCAGACTGAAATCGCGCAGGAGGAGAGCGAAAAAATCGGGGCGGCGATCGCGAACAAGGACGGCGATCGTCTCCTGGCGCTATTTCGCCAGAACGGACTGGCGTGGCGCACGTCTTCGTCGCTCGGCTGCAAAGCCGCGCAGGGGCTGACCGACCTGGGCCGCGACGAGGACGCGATTGCGGTGCTCACGCAGCTCGAAACGCAGTTTCCGAAAGCTGTCCGCCCGAAGCAGCTCCGCGCGCTCGCGCTCGCCAGGCGCGGCAAACCAGGAGATCTCGCCGCCGCGCAGGAGATCCTTGGCGTGCTATACGCGCGCGGAGAGCGTGATCCGGAGACGCTGGGAATCTACGGTCGCACGTGGATGGACCGATACGCCCAGTCCGGCAATGCCGCCGACCTGGAACAATCGCGGGACTACTACGCAGAGGCCTTCAAGGGGGCACCCGACGACTACTACACAGGAATCAATGCGGCAGCAAAGAGCGTGCTGATCGGCGGCGACGACAACCTGCGCCGCGCGGCGGAATACGCGGCGGCGGTTCAGCAGATCGTTGGTACCGAGCCGAGGGCGGGTGACTACTGGCTCACCGCGACGATCGGTGAGGTTTTCCTGATTCAGAAGAAATACGCGGACGCGGCGCGCATCTACAAAGCCGCGGTTGCGATGGCGCGCTCAAAGGAAGGGGCGCATCGGTCAACCTGGACGCAGGCCTGCCGGTTGCTGGTCAAACTCGCGCCAACGGCGGAAGAGCGCGCCGCGGTGCGCGCTGCCTTTTCGCACTTGCCGGATTGCGCCGCGCTCGGAGTGGCGTGATCATGCCGATTCAATTCGAACGCGCAGGAGACACGTGGGAGTAGCCGCGGCCACCAACGACTCTGGCGATCCGTCCCGCGCCGATGCCACGGCACGCGCTCACGACGAGGCGCTATGGCGGAACCTTTTTTTGCTCGTCGAAGCCGGTGAAGTGGTCCCGATCGTCGGCCGCGAACTCCTGCAGGTGGGTACACCGCCGACCCATCTCTACGCGACGCTGGCACAAGGCGTCGCCAAGCGGCTCAGCGTGCCCTTTGATCCCGGCGAGGCCGTCAAGGATCCGCTGAATACCGTCGCCTGCCGTTATCTCGAGCAGAGTGACGACACGCGCCAGATCTACATCGCGGTCTTCCAGGAGGCGCAGGCGCTTTCCGGCCTGGGCGTCCCGGAGCCGTTCCGCCGCCTCGCGGAGATCGACCAGTTCAAGCTGTTCGTGACGACGACGTTCGACACGAGCCTGGAGACGGCGATCAATGAGGTGCGGTTCGGCGGCCTCCCGCGGACCGACATGCGATGGTTCGCACCGAAGCGGGTCAAGGATTTGCCGGGGCCGCTCGAATCGCTTGCCGTGCCGACGGTGTTCCACCTGCTCGGACGCCTCTCCCCGACCGAGGACTTCGTCGTCACCGAGGAAGACGCGCTCGAGTTCGTCCACTCGCTCCAGCAGGCGCTGCCGGCCACGCTCTTCACCGAGCTCTATCAGAAGGATCTGCTGGTCATCGGCTGCCGGTTCCCCGCGTGGCTCGTGCGCTCCATTCTTCGGCTCGCGCGGCCGTCGCGTCTCCGCCTGAGCAACGGCCGGACCGTCTTCGTCGTCGACACCGGTGCGCGCGAAGATCAAACCCTGATCGAATTTCTCCGGACGTTCAAGACGCGCACTGAGGTGTTCGAACGCGAAAGCCCAATCGAGTTCGTCAACGAGCTGCACGCGCGGTGGACGGCGCGCTCGAAAACGGCCGCGGCGGTGGACGCACCGGCGCCGCCGCTCCCTCCCCAGGGCGCCATCTTCATTAGCTACGCATCTGAAGATCGGGCGGTCGCGGAAGCCATCGCGCTGACACTCAACGACGCGAAGCTCGACGCGTGGCTGGACCGTGAACAGATCATGGCGGGAGACCGATTCGCGGAACGCATCGTTGACGGCATCCGCCGCAGCGATCTCTTTGTCCCCGTGCTTTCGCGGCATTGTCTCGTGCCCGAGGAGCGGTATTTCCGAAAGGAATGGGCCGCGGCGTTCGACAAGGCTACCGGACTTCCAAACTCGATTCAATTCATCTTCCCCGTGGTCATCGACGACCTGCCCTATCAACAGGAGGAGCTGCCGCTCACCCTGCGAAACCTCTCCTGGTACTCGGTTGCCGCCGGCCTGACACCGGACTTTGTCACGGCGGTCAAGGAGCGCTACCGCAAGAACCAGCGTGACTGACGAATCCATGACCCTTGTTGATCGCGGCGACCTGGCGACCAAACTCGATGCGGACAATCCGTGGCCCGGACCGGAAGCGTTCCGGCGAGAGGATTCCCGGTTCTTCTTCGGACGGGATCGGGCGCGCGACGCGCTGACGCGGCTCGTGCTGCAGAACCGGCTGGTCCTGCTCTACGGCCGATCGGGACTCGGCAAGACGTCACTGTTGCGCGCCGGTGTGTTCCCTCGACTGGAAGAGGCGTTGACGCTGCCGATCCACATCCGGCTGCAGTTCGGCACAGCGGACGAAACGGCGTCCGCGACGCCGCTGCTGCAACAGATCAAGTCTGCGATTGAAGACGCCGTGGCCCGCTCGGGTGCCGACGCTCCGAGCCTGGATTCGGCCGCAACGCTCTGGGAATGGTTCTATCGCACCGACGCGCACTTCTACAACGAGCGCAGCCGTCGCGTGCGACCCGTGCTGGTGTTCGATCAATTCGAGGAGGCCTTCACGCATGGACGCGCGACGCCCGAGGTCGCGGCCGCGACCGATCGCTTCCTCGACCAGCTCATCGATCTGATCCGCGGCAGCGTGCCGGCGCCGGTGGCCGAGCGGCTCGAGCAGGACGCGGCGCGCGCGCTCGATTACGTCAGCGATCGTGATGCGTGCGGCGTGCTCTTGGCGATTCGACAGGAATTTCTCGCGGAGCTGCTTCGCTTGAGGCCGCGGCTGCCATCGCTGCTCGATCACCGGTTCGAATTGTCAGGCATGACGCTCGAGGACGCCGAATCGGTCGTCACCGGTGCCGGCGGGCGTCTCATCGAGCCTGGCGTAGAGAAGGTGATCGTGCGATTCGTCGCGGCGGCGCGGCGGAACGTCGAGGATCTGATGGCCGATGACACGACCGTCGATCCGGCGATCCTCAGTATCTTCTGCCGCGAACTGAACACCACGCGTCAGCGCCGCCGCCTCCCGCGCATTACCGCGGACCTCGTTGCCGGGGTGCAGACCGAGATCATCGCCGACTTTTACCGTCGCAGCGTCGCCGATCTGCCTGCCAGCGTTCGCAGCTTCATCGAGGAACAGCTGGTCACCCCCTCCGGCTATCGCAACAGCGTGGCGTGGGATCAGGCGGCTCGAGACGCGGCCGTGGCGCAGGCGATCGATCCGCTCGTCGACCGGCGGCTGATTCGCGTCGAAGGCGTGCCGCCGCGTGCACGGATCGAACTCACCCACGACGTCCTCACCGATCCGATCGTCCAAAGCCGCAACCTCCGTCGCGCGCAGGAAGTCGCGGCGCGGGCTCGCGAGGACGAGGAGAAGGCCCGGATCGCGGCGCAAGAGGAAGCGCAGCGCCAGCGTGAGCGCGACGAGCTCGAGGCCAAACGGCGGGCGGTGCGGACCCGATCGTTCGTCGTGTTCGTACTGCTCATCTTGCTGGCCGGCGTCGGCGTGCTGACCGTCAAAGCATACCGGTCGCAGCACGCAGCGATGACGAGCCTTTCGTTCGCGCACGTGGAACAGGGCCTCGGTCTCGTCACCGCCGGCCGCAGCGATCGCGGCCTGGCCTATGTCGCGCAGGCGATCCGCGACGATCCGGATAACGTTACCGCGCGCAGTCTGGCGCTCGACGCGGCGCTTCACGCAAACTGGGCCCTCCCGGAAGCCCGATTCGAACATGACACAAGCGCCTGGTCCCCCGTCTTCGCGGGGCGGGACACCGCACTGGTCACGATTTCGGGCGGATTCGCCTGGCGGCGGGACATCGCCACTCCACAATCGATTCGGCAGATTGCGGCTCCTGGCGGCGCGGCCATCATGTCAATCGCGATCCGGCGCCACGACGACCGCGTGGCCTTCGGCACCTACGACGGCACGTTACGTCTACCGGAACGCGAGCAGCTCGTGCGGGCGCACACCGGGCCGATATTACGCGTGGAGTTCGATGGCAAAGGCGAACGCATCGTGACTGCGTCGACTGATGGTACGGCGGCGCTATGGAACGCTCATACCGGCGCACGCCTGATGCACCTCGTCGGACACAAGGACGTCGTGCAGACAGCGCAATTCAGCCCGGACGGCAAGGCCGTGGTCACGGCGTCGCGCGACGGCCGCGCCATCCTCTGGAATGTGAGCGGGAAACTGCCAATCCAGCGCTTCCAGTTGAATCACACGGCGGCTGTCGTCTCGGCACGGTTCGATCGCGCCGGCACGCACATCGTCACGGCGTCGGAAGACGGGTCGGTGCGGATGTGGAGCGCAATCAACGGTGACCCGCTCGGTGCGCCGCTCAAGCACGATGAACCGCCGGTCTGGGCCGACTTCTCGCCGGAGGGTTTGCGGATCGTGACGGCGACGGCGGCCCGTGTCGTGGTCTGGAGTGTCGACGGCTATCGGCTGCTCGAACCGATACAGTTCGATGCAAGTGTCACCGGCGCCTCGTTTTCCACCGATGGACGGCGGCTGGTGACCACAACGATGGATGGTACGACGACCGTCTGGGATGTGCGTGGCGGTGCAGCGGCTCCAATCAACATACGCGTGCCCTGCGGTCCCAATGCAGTCATCAAGTTTACCGGCACGATCAACCAGGTCGTTGTCGGCTGCCCTGATTCGGGCCGGATCGACTTCTGGGATGTGTCCACGGGACAGCTGAGCTCCTCGGAATCCAATCCGGCGTGGATTGGACTTCGTTCATTCGATTTCAGGACGGGATCTGGACGGGTGCTCGCGGTGACCGAGGGCACCGCGAGCATTTCGCGAATCGGCGCTCCGGAAGTCGTGACCCTTTCTCACGGGTCGCGCATTCTTCAGGCCACCTTTTCACCCGACGGCAAGCTGGTCGCGACGGCCGGCGACGATGGGACGGCCGTGTGGGACGCGGCGACCGGGCGCGCGATCAGGAGAGTCGCGCGAGGCTCGCAGTCCTGGTCAGTAGATTTCACCGCTGATGCCACCCGCATCGCGACATTGTCAGTCAACGGGTCTGCGGAAGTATGGGACGCTCAGTCCGGCAACAGGATTAGTGCGGCCAATGCGACTCCGGACAGCACGAATCAGGCCGACGCACGGATCAACGCGAGCGGCGACCGCGTCGCTGTCGCCTCACGATTTGGCGTCACGCTTTTCAATGCCCGCAGTGGCGACGCGATCGCCAAGTTGCCGGTCGTCGCTTCGCTGGATCGTCCGCGCGTCGTGATTGCATCAACCGGCACGATCGTCACGGTGGGCGACCGGGTACAGCTCTGGAATGGGGACAAGGGCCACCTGCTTGCCACGCTCCGCGAGCGATCGCTTCCAGTCGATGCGCAATTCTCCGCCGACGGCACGCGTCTGATGACCACGCACGAAAGCGGGCTTCGTTTCTGGGACGCAGCAACCGGCCAACCCCAGTCGGGACTTGTGGGTGCGGGCTCCTCCGAGTTCGCGTCGGCAACGATGGACGGTCAACGCGTCGTTGCAGTGTCGCGCGACGGCTTCGTGCGAGCGTGGGACTTCCCGATGGGAACGCGGCAGGATGCCGATTCGATTGCGACCGCGCTCGAACTGATGGTTGGCTACAAATGCAATGAGCAGGGTGCCGGCGAGCCAATCGACAAATGGATCGACAAGCTGCGCGCCGCGCGAGCGCAGACCGGACTCACCCGGATTCTCGCGTGGGCGTTCGCTGATCGTGACCATCGCGCGATCGGTCCCTTTACCACCGTGACCAAAGACGAGTACATTCGCGAGCAGCTCACCAGTGGCAGCCTCGACGCGCTGCGCGAGGCGCAGCGTCTGTTTCCCTGGGATCCTCAGGTGAGCGACCACGGAGTCATCCGATGACAAGGACAGTGACGCTCGCCGGTGCCGCGATCCTCGTGGCGCTGGCCCTGACCGCAGACTCTCCGGGCATCGTTGCGGCCGGCGGTGCCGAGACGCGGCAACTTCCAATCAGCCAGTCCTACCGATCGATCGGATACCAGGTTACTTTCTTCGTCACCCAGAGCCCCGGATCAAGCTCTTCGAGCACTGACCAGATCACGATCGCCTTTGCCAACCGGAGCATCGAGGGCCCGCGGCCACCGAAGCCCTTTTTCGGCGAGGACATCGTTCAGGAATTCTCTTTTTCCGCAGCTGATTTCGTGAAGAACCAGCTTCGATTCACGCGCCGCGTGAACGACAAGTCTTTTCTCGACGCCCGCTACATCCGCGTCATGAACTATGGCGCCGATGGCTGGGGCGGCGATCAGATCTCGCTCACCGTTGACGGGCAGGAGATCCTTCGGAGCGTCCGCATGACGGCGCGACTGATCGGCGACGCGTCAAAAGGGCTGCAGAACTGCAATCCGCGCGGCTGGAGCGGCCGCACATACTGGGAGGCCGAACTGGCGCGATATCGCGGCGCGAAGGCAAGCAATTGAGGGCGCATGGCTCTTTACGATCCTCCGGCATCGATCGATGATTTCGGTCGCCGACCAGCAATCGAGCAGCAGCTTCGCACAGAGTGGGACGCAACCGTCCGCAGCTTCATTGCCGGGACGAAGAGCGGCAGCAACGGCCCGGTGAGCGGGTTGTTCTTCGATCAGCTGGCCGACACCAGCGGCGTGCCGGATCCGGCGCCCGCGGGGGTTCCGTGGAATGCCTTCCCGCAGCTGCTCACGAACTGGTTCGCGACACAGCCGGTTCCCAATCAAGAGAAACTGGCGAACAGCGCCGCAGAATCACTGGTGACAACGAGCTCCCTGTTTGGGTTCTTCAAGAAGGATGGCTCGCAGTACGTTCCGCTCCCCGTCACCTACAGGCGACAGGATGAGTACTGCGAATGGCACGTGACCAAATCCGGAAACGCGATCACGCGAATGTCGTTCACGTGCGAGCCACCTGAGTACTGGTCATATCTGGCGGGCAAAGATCTGACGCTGGCC
>DASTVZ010000106.1:0-21872 GCA_035758845.1 Vicinamibacterales bacterium | reverse complement strand
GTTGTCGAACTTCTGGCTGAGATTCGGCACCTCGTACGAGTAGTTGAGAATCAGAACGTGAGGACGTCGCGACGTCTGGTCGTTTCCGCTCTGGTTGTAGTAGCGCTGCTCCATATCGCCCGTATAGAACGGGTCGATGGTCCCCAGGTTCTTATTGAAGATCTGGTAGGTGTAGGCCGCGCCCACCGAGAGTCCGTCGGATGAACGCCGGCGGTTGACCGACATCTGGATCGAATGGAAGTCGCCGTACCCGGTGAACTCGCGCTGCGTGATCGCGCTCCATCCGCGAGAGGGACGGAGGTAATCGTTCGGCAGCGGCTGCGTAATTCCGCCCACCACGTTGGTTGAGTCGAGACTCGATGGCTGATACGCATATCCGTAGCCGCGCCCGTTGAGCGGACGAGTCACCAGCTGGTTGCGCGCCGAGTTGCCGACATAGGCCACGTCAGCGACGAGGCGCCAACCGATATCGCGCTGGACGCCGGCGCTCCAGTTGTAGACGACTGGCGGGATGAAGTTGGTGATGCGCCGGACGTTCGTCGTCGTCGCTACCGTGTTCGCCGCCAGGTCACTCGAAAGCAGCCCATTCAGCGTCGTGTAGGCCGTCGTAGAGGTCAGGAGGAGCGGCGGCAGCTCGATGAGATCGAGGATGTTGTCATCCGCGTAGCGGTCGTAGAAGACGCCCGCGCCCGCGCGCACCGAGGTCCTGCCGTCGCCGGTCACGTCCCACGCGAACCCGATCCGCGGCGCGACCTTGAACGGTGTGTTCTTCTGCGGCGTGTCGTCGTAGACAACCATGCCGTTGTAGACGTCGCCCGAGTTCGGCACCAGGCGGTTGAGATACACGATCGGATAAGTCTGATGCGTGATCGGATCCATCGCCACCCGCGTTCCGTTGCTAATCGCCGGCTGATACAGAAGCGGCGCCGTCGCCGGATTCCAACGATCCGGCTCGAACTGGGCGACCTGGTCGCCGTCACTTGCCGTTGGTGTAATCACGTAAAAGCGGAGACCGGCGTCGATGGTGAACCTGGATGAGACCCGCCAGTTGTCTTGCGCGAAGAACTCGGTGTTCATGAACAAGCCGTGCGCCGACGGATGTGCGTTCGATTCCTGGTACTGCGTCAGGTTTCCGAGCAGCGCGTTGGCGTAGCCGATATTCGTGTTCCCCGGGTTCGACCCGTCGGTGTTGAAGTTCAAATTGCCGTTGAACGAGGAGGACCGCTGCGCCGGCCGCGTCGTGCGCTCGATGAAGATGCCGGTCTTCAGGTTATGCGCACCCTTCAGCTTGGTCAGATTGCCCGTGATGGTGAAGGGGGCGTTGAAGCCGAAGAAGCCGAAGCGCTGCTCGTAGCCGAACGACGGGATGGTGCCGTTCAGGCCGCCGCCGAAACTGGCCTGCGGCAGCAGGTTGAGCGGATTTGCGTTCGGGTAGAACTGCCTGAATCCCGGAAGTGCCGTGCTCACCTGGTTGGACGCCAGTGCCGCGTCATCAAACGGCGTCGTGTACTGGTGCGACCAGTTCACGCCGACCGTGAACTCCGAGAAGGTCGTGTTGTTGAATGTGTGCAGCAGCGTGTTGACGTAACTGACCGTGTCGATTTCGTACTTCGTCGCCATCTGCGGCCAGCCGCCCTGTGCTCCGAGGAACGACACGCCGCCCGCCCGCTTCTCATATCCCCACTGCAGCCGTCCGTACGCGGTGGTCTTCGGCGCGACGTTCCAGTCCACGCGCAACACCTGGTCGTTGCGGGGCCAGTCCTGCACCGTTTGGAATGAGTAGTTGTTGCCGTTCGCGTTCTGCGCGAAGGTCGGCAGCGGCAGCAGATTGAGCAACGCCTGCGCGGTCGGGTCGATGCGATCCGCCGGGATCTTGCTGTCGGGGAAGCACGCCGGACCACCTCCAGTGAGACTGCAGGAGCCCGACAGCCTCGGGTCTCGGATAAACAGACGCCGCCCTGACGTGTCCACGGTCTGCGAGAAGTCACCCCTGCGCTCGAGAGCGGTCGGCATTCGGCGCTCGTTCAGGTTGCCGGGATCGGTCCGCTGCAGGATGTCCTGCGAGAAGAAGAAGAACAGCTTGTTGCGGGCGCTGTTGAAACTCGTGCCGGGAATCAGCACGGGCCCGCCGAGCGTCCATGCCTCGTTGTCGAAGGTGTAGTCGGGCGGCTTGCACTGAATCGTCTGTCCAGCGGCGCACGCGACCTTGCGGTTGTACTCGTTCGCGTTCAGCGCATCGTCGCGCTTGTAGTACGCCGCGCTGCCATGCCAGTCCTTCGTTCCACTGCGCGTGATGACGGTGATCGTCGCACCTGAGCTGCGGCCGTACTCAGCCTGAAAGTTCGAGGTCTGCACGCGGACCTCGCCGATCGAATCCAGCGCGGGTGCCGCGTAGTTGCCGCTGTTCGATCCGGTGTCCTTGTTGGTGACGCCGTCGTACGAGAAGTTGAACGACGTACGGCCATTGATCGATAAGCCGCCACCCATCGAACCCCAACCGGGTGCTTCGCGGTTCGCCGTGTCGATGACGCCGGGCAGCAGCTTCAGCATGCCGGCGACGTCGCGTCCCTTCAAAGCGATATCTTCGATATTCTCGCGCGTGATCATGCCGGACCGCGCGGCTGTCGTCGTCTGCACCGTCACCGCTTCCGCCTGCACCGTTATAGTCTCTGCAACGCCGCCGACTTCGAGCGCGATCGCGCGAAGGCCGAGGCGCTCGGTAGACGCCAGGGTAACGCCTTTCTGTTCGTAGGTCTTGAAGCCGTTCATCGTCACGCTGATGTCATACCTGCCGGCCAGAAGATCAGGGAAGGCGAACGTTCCGTCGGAGCCAGTGACGGTCTCGCGCGTGCCGTTAGTTCCAACGTTCTTGAGCACGACGGTCGCGCCAGGAAGCACGCCGCCGCCGGAGTCGGTGACCGTACCGGAGATCTGGCCGGTCAATCCCTGCGCCTGCACGGAACTCATCGCTCCGCCGATCGCGACGAGCAGCGCGCCGACGAAAACGATCCTGCAAAGACGAGATATCACGTTGCACTCCTCCCGGCGCTCACAAAAGGTGCGCCGATTCCATCCACCTCGGAGAACCCCACTCCGCGGGATACCCGTTAAGGTTTTCCGGACGCCCACAGATCTAGGCGGTGCGAGAGGCTACGCCTGCAGCGGAAACCTGTCAAATGGACATATAAAAAAGTCGGCCTTTTCGGGGTGACAAACGTCGAGGGATGCGCAACTTGCAGTCTTTGCAATCGGTTACAAACAGCCGTCACAGCCGATGACGTTCAGGTAAATGAAAAACTGTTTCGCAATGCGCAACAACTGCTGGCGCGCAACTGTATTGACCACTTACGTTGTCACTCTTTTGCCACGTATTCGCAACGTTTTCTGGCCTTCGGTACCCGAATCCCCTGGCCGTGCTCAACTCGACCCTGTTTTCTACCGTTGTGGGATGTCAAATGAAACGATGGCGCAAAACTTTTCCGCACTGAACGAAGAACGGCGTATGCTGTCACGGCCGCGCGACCGGGTCGCGCGACTACCGTGAGGCGCCGTGGGTGGCGCCAGAATATTCGTACGCATGAGCGCACATTTTCTCGCCATTGACCTCGGCGCCGAGAGCGGACGCGCAATCCTCGGTCAGCTTTATAAAGGCGTCTTGTCGCTCGACGAGATCTGCAGATTCCCGAACGGAGCGGTGCGCGACAACGGATCGTTGCGCTGGGACATCAATCGCTTATGGAGTGAAATACGCCGCGGCCTCGAGGGCGCGGATCGCAAACCTGACAGCCTCGGCCTCGACACGTGGGGTTGTGATTACGCGCTGCTCGATACCCGCGGCCGACTGGTCGAGCCGCCATACCACTATCGCGATGTGCGCACCGATGGTGTGATGCAGGCGGTGTGGCAGCGCGTCTCGCGCGAAGAAATCTACTCAATCACCGGCATTCAGTTTCTCGTGTTCAACACGCTCTACCAGCTCTATGCCGCGTGTCAGAAAAACCCGGAGTTGATTGCGCGGGCAGCCACGTTTGTCACCATCCCTGATTTGTTGAATTACTGGTTGACCGGAGAGCTGCGCGGCGAGTTCACGATGGCCACGACGACGCAGTTCGTGGATGCGAGGACGCGCGATTGGGCGAGAGGACTGTTGGCGGCTCTCGACATTCCGACGCGGATCCTGCCGCCGATGATCGAACCAGGCTCGATCGTTGGTGCGCTCAAATCAGAGGTATGTGAAGCCCTCGCCGGAACACCGGTCGTCGCGCCGGCGACGCATGATACCGGGTCAGCCGTCGCGTCGGTCTCGGCCTCGGGACGCACCGCGTTCATCAGTTCCGGAACGTGGTCGCTGGTTGGAACAGAGGTGACCGATCCGATCATCACGCCGCGCGCGCGCGATCTGAATTTCACCAACGAAGGGGGCGTGTGCGGGACGACGCGGCTCTTGCGGAATATCGGCGGCTTGTGGTTGCTTCAGGCCTGCCGGCGCTCGTGGGCGGCCAACGGTCATGAGTACGGATACGACGGTCTCTTATCGGCCGCGAGCGATCACCAACGCCCGTTCCAATCGTTGTTCGATCCCGATCACCGCGGGTTCTTTCAGCCGCCGGACATGGTATCGGCGATTTCCGACTATTGCCGTCAGACCGGCCAGCTCGTGCCCGATTCGCCGGCCGCGTTCGCGCGCGGGATTCTCGAGAGCCTCGCGTTCAAGTACCGCATGGTGATCGAATCGCTCGAATCGCTGACCGGAAATCACATCGACGAGATCCGGATCGTCGGCGGCGGTTCGCGCAACAAGCTGCTCAACCAATTCACGGCTGATGCGACCGGCTGCACGGTGATCGCTGGACCGGTGGAGGCAACAGCCCTCGGCAACATCGCCATGCAGATGCTGGCCACCGGCGCCGTCAGTTCGCTGGCCGAGGCGCGCCGCATCATCGATCGATCGTTCCCGGTCGAACGATTCGAACCGCACAGCCAGGAGGCATGGGACGCGCAATACGCGCGTTTTCAGGACTACGTGGAGATGACCTGTGTCTAATCCGACGGTAACCACTCAACCATCGGCGTCCGTTACCGGCCGCGCGCCGCGATTGTTGAAAAATCTTTGGGACGATGCGGAAGCGGCGAAGCTCGAGTCCCGGCCGCTCGATCTCCTGCGCTATCGATCGAATCTTTTGGGCGCGGACCTGCGGATCACGAATTTCGGCGGCGGGAATACGAGCTCCAAGTTCGACATGATCGATCCGCTGACCGGACAGCCGCAACGCGTCATGGCGGTGAAAGGCAGCGGCGGCGATCTGCGATCGATCACCAACGCCGGGTTCGCGATCCTGTATATGAGCAAGCTGAATAGCTTGATCCCGCGGTATCGCGGCGAAGCGTTCGAAGACGAGATGGTCTCGTTTTATCCGCTCTGCGCGTTCGGCGAGAACCGCGTCGCGGCGTCGATCGATACGCCGCTCCACGCTTTCCTCCCTTTCGATCACGTGGATCATCTCCATCCTGACTGGGCGATCGCGCTCGCCGCCAGTGCTAACGGGCAGAGAAAGCTGCACGAGTTCAATCAGAAGTACGGACGGAAGATCATCTGGGTGCCGTGGCAGCGGCCCGGCTTCGAGCTGGCGCTGATGTTGAAGCGCGCGGTCGAAGGCACACCAGGATGCGACGGCTTGATCCTTGGCGGTCACGGTCTCTTTACGTGGGGCACCACGCAAAAGGAGTGCTACCTCAACAGCATTCGCACCATCGACGAGATGGGGGAGTTCATCGAGGAGCACCGGACCCGAGGCGGCAAGCCGCTGTTCGGTGGACCGGCGGTGTCGGCTACCGTGGCGGATCGGCAATCGACGATCGCTGAGATCCTCCCGTATCTTCGCGGCGTCGTCTCGTCGAATCGTCGTGTGATCGCGCACGTCGATGGTTCGGACGATGCGCTGACGTTTGCCAATTCGAAGTGGGCGGAAGACCTCTGCCGGATGGGGACGAGCTGTCCGGATCACTTCCTCCGCACGCGCATTTCGCCGATGTTCATCCCATGGGACCCGGGGAAGGAAGACGTCGACAAGCTCGGGAAACGGATCGCCGAGCGCGTCGAGACCTATCGCAAGGACTACGCCGAGTACTACAGCGGGTGTGCCGACGCCGCATCGCCGAAACTCCGCGACTCCAACCCGTCGGTCGTCGTCGTGCCTGGCCTCGGGCTGTTCGGATTTGGCAAAGACAAACGCGAAGCGCGGATCACGTCGGAATTCTTCGTCAACGCGATTCACGTCATGGCCGGCGCAAACGCGCTGGCGGATGAAGCTCGCGTCGATGGTCCGCTGCCGCAGGTTCGGCGTCCCGAACAGGCGAAGGACTTCAAGTCGTTCCAGAACTACGTCGCGCTGCCTCGCACTGAAGCGTTCCGAATCGAGTATTGGGCGCTCGAAGAAGCGAAGCTCCAGCGGATGCCGCCCGAAAAAGAGTTCAGTCGGAAAGTGGCGGTCATTCTTGGAGCCGGCAGCGGCATCGGGCGCGAAGTCGCGCTCGAGATCGCGAAGCGCGGCGGCCACGTCGTGATTGCCGACGTGAACGTCGCGGGAATGGAAGAGACGAAAGCAGACGCCGCCCGTCTCTCGTCCAACGAAATGGCGATCAGCGCGACGATGGACCTGACCTCGCGCGACACGATCGCGGCGGGCCTTCGGGCTGCGGTGCTGCAATACGGCGGCTTTGATTGCGTGATTAACACCGCGGCGCTGTTTCCGACGCCTGACCCGGCGGTCCCGGCCGAGAGTGTCTGGGGGCGAACGCTTCAGATCAACGTCACGTCCAATTTCGTACTCGCACAGGAAGCAGGAAAGATTCTGAAAGCACAGAATCTTCCCGCGTCGATTGTGCTCACGAGTTCGGCGAACGCCGTCGTCCCGAAGAGCGGCAGCGACGCCTACGACGTCAGCAAGGCGGCGATCAATCATCTGATCCGCGAGCTGGCGATCGGCCTGGGTCCGCTGGTTCGCGTCAACGGCATTGCACCGGCGACGGTCATCGCCGGCTCCTCGATGTTCCCGCGCGATCGCGTCATCGTCTCGCTGAAGAAATACAACATCGAGTTCAACGAGTCGGAGTCGACCGACGATCTGCGCAGCAAGCTCGCCGAGTTCTACGCCCGTCGCACGATCACCCGTCGTCCGATTCTGCCAATCGACAACGCGAACGCGATCTGCTGGCTTGCCGGCGATCAGAGTGCAAAAACCACGGGGCACATCATCCCGGTTGACGGCGGTTTACCCGAGGCGTTCCTGCGATAGATTGACCCTGGGATGTTGGAACGAGAAGATTCGCCAGATCCTCGACGTGAACTCATGCACGTGATCCGGCAGCTCGCCGACGCTGGATCTGGTCAACCCGCCCTCTTTCCCGACGAGAATGTCAGCGCCGGGGGGCTGGTGCGCGCATTCGATCAGCGCGCATTGGCCGTTCGCGATTCCTACGACGATCGGCTCTCGCCCTCGCAGTTGGAATCACTCATCGCGCTCGAAAAGAAACTGTCGACGATGTCGCGTGACGGCGCTGAATTCGATGCCGACATCTGGACGGATGAAGCGGTGCGGACGAGCGAGGACTGGGCGGAAGTTCGCAGGCTGGCGGCGATCGCGGTCGAGGCCTTCACCGAGTCTGCCGAATAGCTCGCGGCGCGAGACTCTCGGCGGGCCCGGCGTGAAATGCAAGCGCATATCGTGACCTGAACAAGCGACGTAGAATGTCGCCATGCCAGTCCTGGCGGACGTCAAATCGGCGTTCCGAAACGTGCGCCGGGGTGGTTGGTTGTCAGCGACCGTCGTGCTGATCCTGGCCGTCGCGATTGGGGCCGTCACCGCCATCTTCAGCATCGCGCACGCCGTCCTGATCCGGCCGCTCCCCGTCACCGATCCTGATCGCGTCATGCTCCTCTGGGGGCAGGACGCCGCTCGTTCGCAGCAGGTCGTCGAAGTGTCGGTGAAGGATCGGAGGGCCTGGCTCGGCGGCCAGAAAAGTTTCACTGCAATCGAACTGTTCGGGTCTGTTAACTGGGGAGAGCTGCAGATCACGGGACCGGGCGAACCGTTCCGGGCCACACAGAACATGGTGTCGTCTGGATTTTTCGATGTCCTCGGTGCACAGCCGATGCTCGGGCGGACGTTTCGACCCGCAGACGACGTTCGCGGCGCGCGGCCTACCGTGGTGTTGAGCGCGGACCTCTGGCGCAGACACTTTTCATCCGATCCGTACATCATTGGACGACTACTCACGGGCGGCACCGGCAAGCGGGCTACAGCCGTCGAAGTCATCGGTGTCATGCCACCAGACTTCCGCGTTCCCGCCGGTGCGCAAGTGTGGGTGCCGCTCACGCCTGCGCTTGCCGCATCAGCCGCTGCCGACGCGTTTCCGGAAGGTGTCCGCGCGATGTACGCCATTGGTCGCCTGGCGCCGGGCGCAAGCGTCGAGAACGCAATTGCGGAGCTTTCCACCATCGCCCGCAACGAGGAGCTGAAGGATGGCATGACCAGCACGTCGATGGCAGTCGTGGCAACGCCGTTGACGAAGTACTTGCTCGGGCCTGCTCGTCCCGCGCTGCTCGCGATTGCCGGTGCGTCCGGCGCGCTGCTCTTGATTGCCTGCGCGAACGCCGGTGCATTGCTGCTGGTGCACGGCGCCGGTCGACGACGGGAAGTCGCGGTGAGATTTGCGCTGGGTGCGCGACGTCTGCAGATCGTGCGCCAATTGTTGTGCGAATCGATCGTGCTGTCGTTCTTGGCCGGCCTCCTTGGCGTCGGTCTCGCCTACATGAGCTTCACTGCAATCGTGTCGCTTGCACCACTCGAAGTCCCTCGTCTCGACGAGGCGTCAATCGACGTCACCGCCGTGCTGTTCGCGCTCGTTCTGTGTTTCGGGACTGCGGTCTTGGTCGGGTTGTTGCCCGCCTGGCGGCACAGCGGCGCGTCACCGCTCATCGGACTCCATGAACGTTCACGGTCGGCGACTGCGGCGTCTTCGTCTGCGCGCATGCGCAAGCTGCTCGTCGCGGCGCAGCTCGCCGTCGTCGTGGTGCTCTTGACCGGTGCGGGACTGTTCATCCGCAGCTTCACGGCGCTTCTTCGTCTCGACCTCGGCTTCGATCCACGTGGCGTGCTGACGTTCAACCTCGACTTCTCGGAGGAGAAGCACGATACGAACGAAAAGCAGTGGGCGTTGGTCGACGCGATTCTCGACAGGGCACGGCGATTACCCGGTGCGGTTGCGGCCGGCGCTGTGTATCAGCGTCCGTTTGCGGATGGCGTCATCGGTATGGACTCCAACGTCATCGTCGAGGGGCAACCCCTGGCTTCCGAGAGTGCCAGCCGTAACCCGATTCTCAACTGGGAGGTTGCGACGCCGGATTATTTCGGTGCAATGAACATTCGACTGCTGCAGGGCAGGCTCTTCGACGAGCGGGACACCTCAAAGTCTCCCCTCGTCGTCATCGTCGGGGAGTCACTCGCCGCGCGACTGTGGCCCGGACAGGACCCGATCGGGCGGCGGATACTCGCATACGGCGCACCCGATCCAGAAAAAGGAAAGCAGCCCGTCTGGCAGACAGTCGTCGGCGTGGTTGAGGATGCCAGGTATCGTGAAGTCGAAACGCCCCGCTTCGACTTGTATCTGCCGTACCGTCAGGCGCCCAATCCGGTCAGGCACGTCCTGGTCCGCGTGTCAGGAGATCCCCGTGCGGCGATCCCTGCATTGAGGAGTGCCCTCAAAGCCCTCGATCCCTCGTCGCGAATCGACGGGTTTTCGACAATGGACGACATCGTCGCCCGTGCTTTCGCACCGTGGCGGTTCAGCAGCCTCGTTGTGACCGCGTTCGCCGCGATCGGCCTGGTGTTCGCTGCGGTGGGAATCGCGGCGCTAGTGGCCTTCGCGGTGAGCCAGCGCACGCGCGAAATCGGCGTCCGCATGGCGCTCGGCGCGCAAACCCGCGATGTGGTCATGCTTGTCGCGAGCGAAGGCGCAGGGATCGCCCTGGCGGGGCTCGCTGGGGGGCTCGTCGCTGCCTGGATCCTTCGACGGTCGGTCGAGTCGATGCTCTTCGGCGTCAAGCCTGACGACGCGCTGACCTTCTCTGGTGTTGCGCTGCTGCTCGCCGTCGTGTCGATGCTGGCGGCGTATCTGCCGGCGCGACGCGCCGCACGGATCGATCCGGCGTCGGCGTTACGCGCGGAATGACCACTGAATTGGTGAATTGGTGGGTTATTTCGGTGCGGGGCCGACAACCTGCACGCCGGCTGTATCCGGCACAACTTTGACGAACGCGTTCGCGCGGACGTCGGCGAATCGCTGAACCGTTCCGTTCGGCCATCGAACCTCGATCGACTCGACGTTCCTGCGCGTTCCCAGCCCGAAATGCAGCCGCGGGTCGCTGTGAGACAGATAGCTGTCGCCGCTTTGCCGTTGTCCACGCGCGACGAGATCGCCGGCACGCACGGTCACGACGGCACCAATCGCGCTCCTATTGTTCGTTTTTCCCTCGAGATCGACAACGAGGAAGTTCTGGCGATTTCCACCATCGTTCCGCAGCACTGTCGGCGCGCCGTCCAGGTTGTTGATGATGACGTCGAGATCGCCGTCGTTGTCGAAATCGACGGCGGCGGAACCGCGGCCGATGGCGCGCTCGGTCAACGCGGTCCCTGAAGTTGATGTCACGTCCGCGAACGTGCCGTTGTGATTGTTGCGAAAGAGAAGTCTCGGCTGCGCGTACGACGAGGCAGCTCCGGCACGCTCCACCTGCGGGTAGACATGCCCGTTCACAACCAGCACGTCGAGCCAGCCGTCATTGTCGTAGTCGAGAAAATGCGTGCCCCAACCGACCAAAGGAACGCTGGGCTTCGCGGTTTGTGAAACGAACGACACGTCCGTGAACTGAAACTCTTTGTCGTGGCGATAGAGTGCGTTGTACTCGTCGGCAAAATTGGTGACGAAGATGCTCCAGCCGCCGGAGTGGTCGTAATCTCCGATCGCCAGGCCCATCGAACCTTGCTCTTTGCCGTCCTCGCTGAGCGCTGTGCCCGCCTGAAGCGCGACCTCAGTAAACGTGCTGTTGCCGTTGTTTTTGTACAGATAATTCGCACCCGCATCGTTGGCGACGTAGAGGTCCGGCCGTCCGTCACTATTGAAATCGGTCCAAACGGCACCCATACCGAAGCGCCGATCTGGATCGGCAAGACCGGCCTTGGCCGATACGTCTTCGAACGTGCCATCGCCTTTGTTGTGATAGAGCGAGTCGCCAGAGCCCGGCAGTCCGCGCGGTCCACATTGAACGGGAACCCCATGGAACTCGCAGAACTTCCCTTTCCCGAACTCCGGCAGCGCGTTCAGCTTGATGTCGACATAGTTGGCGACAAACAGATCCAGCCATCCGTCGCCATCGTAGTCCGCGAATGCTGCGCCCGTAGACCATCGCGGATCGCCGACGCCCGCCTTCTCCGTGACGTCCGAAAACGTGCCGTCGTGATTGTTGCGATACAAATGGTTCGGGCCGTAGCAGGTGACGTAGAGGTCGTCCCAGCCGTCGTTGTCGAAATCGGCGGACACTGCGCCCATGCCCCACCCGGGGTAGCCGACACCTGCCTTATCCGTCACATCGACAAACGTGCCATCTCCCTGATTCCGCCAGAGCTCACTGCGTGCGCTTCGAGGGGCACTCGTGGACGCAACCGTCGGCGAGTTCACAAAGTACACATCGGGCCAGCCATCGTTATCGAAGTCGAAGACCGCGACACCGCCGCTCATCGATTCGAGGATGTACTTCTTGTCAGTCGACCAGACGTGCGAGAACGTGATGCGAGTGTTTTTCGTGATGTCGGTGAATGCCACGGGATCCGCGGCGCGTGCGGTCACGAGCAAGAGAAAAGCACCCATTGCTGCCCCCGCGCACACTAAATGGGAGGGTGTGGAGGTCACAGCGTCACCCGCTCATTTGGGCGGCTTCGCGTCGATGACTTGCGGCGTGACGTCCTGTTTGGTCTGTGGCATTGCCGCCTTGCGCTGGGCAGCATCGCGCAGCCGATTGAACTGCGCGAGCGCCTTCTCCTGTTCTGCCGGGTTGCCAAGTGCTCTGAACGCCTGTGCCAGTTGGTAGTACGCGACGTCGCTGCCGGGATTGCGTTCGATCGCGGTTTTCAAGTGTGGAATCGCTTCGCTGGGTGAGCCGAGCGCGATGAGCGTTCGCGCCAGTCCAATTTGCGCGTGCTCGAATGCCGGGTAATGCGCGAGCGCTTGCTGAAAGAGTTTGCGGGCCGGTTCCAGCTCTCCGGCCTTGCGATGCATTTCTGCGAGTTCATATGCCGCGTTCGCATTCGTCGGGTCGACGGCCAGCTCTGCTTCGAACGCCTTCCGTGCCTCCGTCGCATCGTCATTCGAGGCGCCGTTGTTCGAGCGTTCGAGCAATGTCCGGCCGATGCGGAAACGGATGCCAGGTCGATTTGGCGCCGAGGCGAGAACCTGTCGGTATTCGCGCAGGGCTGCATCGTACAAGCCTTGAGACTCGTTTGCTTCTCCTGCCGCCTGATGCAGCCAGACAGAGTCTGGTGCGATGGTCGCGAGCCGCATGGTCTGCAGATAGGCAAAGTTCGCGAACAGCTTGCCCGAGTGATACAACACTTCGGCGTCGTCCGGATAGAGACGCGAGAGTTTCAGCGCGACATCGACGGCGTCCTGGTCGCGTCCAAGTCCCGTGTAAATCCGTTGCAGGTGCAGCCCGGCCATCCGGCGAAGGACAGGATCGGCGGATTGAGAGAATGCCTTCGTGACGCCAGGCAGCGCCTCTTCGTAGCGGCCGATCTCCGACAACGACATC
This sequence comes from Vicinamibacterales bacterium, assembly GCA_035758845.1. Lineage (GTDB taxonomy): Bacteria > Acidobacteriota > Vicinamibacteria > Vicinamibacterales > 2-12-FULL-66-21 > JALZOC01. The sequence goes on along the minus strand of DASTVZ010000106.1, from coordinate 9,013 downwards.
GCCAAAAGCGCGTCGACTTTCGGAAGACCTGGTTTGAGTTTGATCGCTTCGCGCAACGCGGGAATCGCGGCGTCGAACTTACCTTCCTGAAAGTAAATCAATCCCAGACGGGCATGAACTTCTGCTGTTCCCGGGCTGAGCCGGCGAAGCGCTTCGTATTCTTTTTCTGCGTCCGCGTAGCGTCCTTCGGCTAAAGCACGTTCGCCCGCCGCAGCATGTGCCTGCAGGGCGGCGTCGGATTGCTGGACACTCGCGGGTTCAGAGCGCGCAGCGCAACAAAGAATCACCGCGACGACCAGGATCGTTCGGTGCACGTGTCGCCACATACGATTGATGCCGGCGCTGGCCAGCGCGACGAGAAGCTGAGACGGAGCGCCCGTTCACAGGGCGCCCCGTCCCGGGAAGACGACTCAGAATAGCAGCTTTAGGCCGAGCTGGTTAATCCGAGCCGGGCGTGCCGACGTGACGACGCCGAAGTTCGACGAAGCAATATTGGTAGACACGCCGCCGAATTGCGTGTGGTTCAGCGCGTTGAACGACTCGAGCCGGAACTGCACCCGTATCTGGCGCGCGAACTCGAAGTTCTTGAACAAAGCCAGATCGAGATTGTTGATGCCGGGTCCTCGCTCGGTGTTGCGTCCCAGGTCTCCGAGTTCTCCGAGCGCCGGTTGAGCGAAAGCGGCCGTGTTGAACCAACGCGTCACGGTTCGCTGATCCACCTTGGGATCGCCAACCAGATTTGCCCGGTTGGTCCCAAACGTGTCGTTCAAGCCCCCCAGATCGGCGGCGGTAACTGTGATCGGGAACCCATGCTGCCAGGTATAGATCCCGTTCACTTGCCAGCCTCCTACGAGCGCGTCCTTCGCGCCGGTCGCGTCACTGGCGATCTTGCCGCCTTTCCCGAACGGCAAGTTGTAGACGAAGCTGCCGACCAACCGATGATCGACGTCAAAGTCGGACAACCCGTAGTCCCGCTCGGGATCGTGATTGTTGAGGAAGCCCTGCCACCCATTGAATCCGCTCGCGCCGATGCCAGCGGCCGCTGACTTGGAATCCGTGCTCTTCGCCCATGTGTAGGCGAACGTCAGGATCGAGTCAGGGCCTCGATGTTCGAGCTTCCCGTTGAGCGCGTTGTAATTGGATCGTCCGCTCCAGTCGCTATCGATGTACACGACGAAGTTCGGATACGGCTTGCGCGCATCCACCGACAACGGGCGTGCGGGGTCATAGGGAAACGCTTGCGCGATATTGCGGCGCATCAGCAGGTTGGTGCCGTGCGTGCCGATGTAGTTCAATTCGAACGTCGTGCCGCGCGCGATTTCGCGCTGCGCGCCAAGCGACCACTGTTGCATGTACGGGTTTCTCGGCTGTGGTGATTGGCTGACGGCCAGAAACGTGTTCGCCGCTGGCGTTGCCACTCCGGGTGCAGCGAAGCTGGGGAAGAGCACGTCGGTCGTTTGCAGCGGGGTCGGCTGCCCGAGCGACTGAATGTAGTTGCCGCGGCTGACGTAAGGGTAGACGTCGGCGGCTCCATCGATCTCCCGGCCTTCTGCGGAGTCGTAGAAAACGCCGTAACCGCCGCGGAACACCGTCTTCTCACCCATTGGCCGCCACGCGAATCCGAGCCGCGGCGCGAAGACCTTGAACTCATCTGGGTTCTCAGGGCTTCGCCCGCCCGCGTATTGGTAGTACCGCCCATCCACGATTCCACCCGAGACGAGCGATTCATCGGCGACCAGAAGACCGCCGGGCGCGTAGTCCAGGTTGCGCCACGCCATTCGGTTGCGTGTTTCGTAGGGAACATTCCGGTAATCCCACCGCAGACCAAGATTGACGGTCAGCTGGGAATTCACCCGCCAATCGTCCTGAACGTAGGGTGCGATGTATTTGAAGTTGAACTCGCGAGGATTGCCGGCGGCGCCGGGCACGCTATAGGCGGCGGGCTGGAAGATGCCAACACCCGAGTAGTACCCGAGCAGCATGTCGGCCACGACATTCCCCGTGAAGCCGACGTTGAACGCATAGTTGCCGAGGAATCCCGTAGCGAGGTCGCGCTGCAGCCACCAGCGGCGGTAGTTGATTCCGAAATTCAGCGTGTGCGCTCCGCTCACCCATGTGGTCGTGTTGCTCACGTCCCACATCGGCTGGTTGCTCGCCGTGTAGGCGTTGACCGCGCCGCCGGTGCCCGAATAGCCCTGCATGCCGATGCTGGGGCATTCCCGTTGGGTGTCCGGAATGTTGGTGAACGTTCCCGTGACTCGGAGGAAATCGACGTCGGATTGCGGACACGCGATGCCGTGCTGATCGGCCCGGGCATCGACGCGACCGATGCGAAATTGATTCACCAGGTTGGCGTGAATCGGCCAACTGTGCGAGACCTGCCAGTTGGTGGTGTCCTGGACGAACACGCGGTTGCCGGAATCGATCATGTTGGCTGCCGTGGTGTTCTCATAGCCCGTCTCGGTATACCGAAAGAATGCCCGGCCGAGTTTGCCCAGATCCTGGTCACCCCGAATCGTGAATTGGTCCTGATTCTGAGGAAACGTTCTCACCGCCTCATAGTTCCCCTGCGCGGCTGACGAGTTTGGCGCCGGGAACCAGTTGCTTCGGAGCGCCAGTTGCGCGAGCCGTGAGAAGCGTGAGGGCGGAATGGTGTTGTTTAGAAATGGTTGTCCGGTGAGCGGGTCGACGATCGTCGTGCTGAATCGGCCGGCGAGTTGTTCCGCGGTCGGGACGGTGTAGAACGCGGTGGACCCGCGATCGATCCGCGTCCCCTCATAGTTGACGAGGAAGAACGTCCGATTCCGTCCGTCGTACATCGGCAGCACCACCGGCCCGCCAACGACGAATCCGAATTGCTTCTGATCGAGTTTCGGTTTCGGCGCTCCGCCGTTGTCAAAGAAGTTTCGCGCGTCCCATCCTTCGTTCCTGAAGAACCCGAACCCGGTTCCGTGAAGCCGATTCGTGCCCGTCTTGCTGACGATGTTGATCTGATTGGAGCTGAATCCGTACTCCGCTGAATACGTTGACGTTTGCTCCTTGAATTCCTGGATGGCATCGACCGAGAGCACCGCGGCTGGTGTCCCGAGCGCGGTGTCGATGTTCGACGTCCCGTCGATCATGAAGTTGTTCGAAGTCGGTCTCGCGCCTGAGATGCTGATCGCGTTCCCGACGCCTTGACGCATTCCACCCTGCTCACCCGTGGTTTCCACGGCACCGGCACCCAGAAACAGGAGCTGCAGGAAATTGCGTCCGTTGAGGGGCAGTTCGGTCACCTGCTTCTCTGTGATCGTCTGACCGACCGACGCACTTGCCGTATCAAGCGCCAGGGCATTTGCCTGGACCTCGACCGTTTCCGAGATGTTGCCGGGCGCAAGCGTCATGTCCACGCGCTGAATCTGATCCACGGTGAGCGTGACGTCGGAACGAATCGCCGTCTTGAAGCCCGTCTGTTCCGCGGTGACGATGTAAACGCCGACAGGCAGCAAAGGAATGACGTAGTCGCCATTCCCTCCCGTTTTTGTTTCGCGCGTCAGACCCGTCTGCTGATTGGTGACCGCGACCTTCACGCCCGACATGACCGCGCCGCTGGCGTCGCGAGCGGTGCCGGTGATCTGGCCCGTCGCCGTCTGGGCGAAGGCGGGTGAGGTGATCGTGCTGAGCATCGTGACGAATGCCACGATCAAGACGCTCGGCGGCGAAGAGCGATTGCTCACGATATCCCTCCTGCCGGGAACGCAGATTTGTGGAAGCAACGACTGGGCGATCCTGATCCGATACGTTTGACCAGTTCGCCGTTCAACGAGACACAACCAGCGTGGTCACCTGACGGCCGCCATATCGTGTTTCGATCCGAACGCGACGGCGGCGGCCTCTACATGATTCCCGCGGAGGGCGGCCGGGAACGGATGATCTCCGGTTTTGGCTACGAGCCCCTTTGGTCGCCCGATTCGACCCACATCATCTTCAAGCGATCGGACGTGCTCCCCGACCTGCCGACCATCTATGTTGGCGGACTGGATGGAAAGCCTCCCCAGCCCGTTCGTCCCGATGTGCTCGGTCAGTTTTTCTCTCTTCATGCGGCATGGCATCCCGATGGCCGTCACGTGACAATCTGGGGAAGCATGCGCAGAGGAGGAATGACGTTCCTGACGGTGCCCCTCGACGGTGGCAACGCGTCGGCACCCGAGATGTCGACGCAGGTCGAGCGTGACCTGCGGAGCCTGGCACCCGGAAAATTCGTCTGGTCGAAATCGGGGCGCCACATTTATTTCGAGGCGAGCGCGGACGATACGCGAAACATCTGGCGGGTGACGATCGATCCTCGAACGGGCAACTGGACGGATGGGCCCGAGCGTCTGACGACGGGTGCCGGAGAAGAGACAAGCATCGCGCTGTCACCGGACGGCGGGCGTGTTCTCTTCACGACCGCATCAAGCCGCACCAGAGTGTGGGCGTTTCCATTTGAACCGCGAAACGGTCGGATTACCGGCCAGCCGTATCCAGTTACACAAGGCAGTACCCAAGAAGTAGATTTCGACGCGCAAGCCGATGGGTCGAAAGTGGCGTTCTACACAGTTCGGGCCGGCCGCAACGAGTTGTGGGAACGATCGATCAGCGAAGGGCAGGATCGATTGCTCTTGTCGAGTCAGGAGTGGCGATTCAGCAGACCACGTTGGTCTCCTGATGGTGCGAAACTCGCGTTCTCGCGGTGTGCCGGCCGAGACCGCGGTATCGCGGTGGCGATACTCAACACGGATGGCAGCGGCGAGCGCGTTCTCACCAAACCGGAAACGGTCGATATGCAGGCATACGACTGGTCGAAAGACGGTCAGGCGATTCTGGGCGCCTGCCGATTCAGCAAATCAGATCGGTACTCGACCTGTGTGATTCCGGTGCCGAACGATGCTGATGCGGGTGACGTCCGCGTCATTGCATCCGATCCATTGCGCAACCTCTACAATCAGCGCTTCTCCCCGGATCAGCGATGGATTGCGTTCCTCGCGCACGATCTGTCATACGAACCGACGTCGACGGTTTACGTCGTGCCGTCGACCGGCGGCGCGTGGCGGCCGATCACCGAAGGTGTGTGGTTCGACGACAAGCCGCGCTGGGGCCCTGACGGACGCGTCTTGTACTTCGTGTCGAATCGCACGGGAATCGCGAACGTGTGGGGACGGCGTTTCGATAGCACCACCGGCGCACCGTCGGGCGAGCCGTTCCCCGTAACGTCCTTCCGGTCCGCGCAGTTTCAGCTGACGCCGCGCACGGTCCAGATGGACATCGCGATTACGGCAACTCAACTCCTTCTGCCGATGAGCGAATCCCGCAGCGACATCTGGATGCTCGATCACGTGGATCGGTGAGTTCGAATCCCTAATCACTGATCACTCATCGTGAATCACTAATCCTCGAATCGTCGAATCGTCGAATCGTTGAATCATCGAATCCGCGGATCGTTGAATCGCCGGTTCGCGTTTTGCAACACAGAAAATGGAAACGGGGCGGTTCATGCATCTTCTTCCAATTTCTGAGTTATCAAAGCGTCATTCATCGAGTTGGTTTTTGCAGACCGAAACAACTGCCGATACATAGATTGTCGATCCGTATCTGGCGGCTTTTTGATAAAAGGCACCGCACTAGGAGTTGCACCCTATGACTCGACGATTGCTGACAGGTCTCGCGGGGCTTGGCACCGCGATGATCTGGATCGTCACGCCCACCGCGCAGCAGAAGAAAGCCGACTGGCTCACCGACGGCGGCGATCCGCAGCGCACGGCGTGGCAGCGCAACGAAACGATCCTGAACAAGACCACTGTCAAGGAGATGAAACTGCTGTGGAAGCTCAAATTGAACAACGAGCCACGGCAGATGCATTCGCTGTTTCCGCCGTTGATCGCGGGGAACGTCACTACCGCCGACGGGGTCAAGGAGATTGCGATCGTCGCGGGGGTGTCTGACAACATCTTCGCGATCGATGTCGACAAGGGCACGCTCCTGTGGTCGAAGCACTTCGACAGCACCTACCAGGAACAAACGGGCGGCCGCGGCGGTGGCACGCTCTGTCCTGGTGGACTGACCGCGACTCCGGTTCTCGATCAGCCCTCGCCTGGACAATACGTCGCCTACGCGGTGTCGTGGGACGGACGACTTCGCAAACTTGATGTGGCGACGGGCAACGAGATCGAGCCGGCATCGTTGTTCGTTCCACCGAACGGCAAGCCGTACGCGCTGAACCTGGTGAACGGCGTCATCTACACGTCGACGGCACAGGGCTGCGGCGGCAATCCGAACAACTTCTACGCCTACGATCTCGCAACGAAGAAGGTCGGCAACTGGGCGCCGGGAAGTGGCGGGTTGTGGCCTCGCACGGGTCCATCGGTCGGCAAGGATGGCACCGTCTACGCGGGGAGTGGCGACGGAGACTACGTGCCCGCGCAGCAGATCTATGGACAGGCATTCATCGGCGTGAAGCAGAACCCGCAGACAAAAGCGCTCGAGCTGAAAGACTGGTATGCGCCGGTCGATGCCTATTGGATGCGCAAACGCGATCTCGACTTCAACACGTCGTCGCCAATCTTCGAGTACAAGGGCAAGGAATACATCGTCTCATCCAGCAAGGAATGCCGCATCTGGCTGATGGACACGGCGTCGCTAGGCGGTGAGGATCATCGGACGCCCGCATATCGCTCGCCGCTCTTCTGCAATGAAGAAGTGAATTTCACGATGGGCGTCTGGGGCGCGCTGGCGACGTGGCAGGACGCCAAAGGCACCCGCTGGGTGCTGACGCCGTTCTGGGGGCCCAAGCACACGCGCTTCGAAGCGCCAATCGAACATGGACAAGTTGTCTACGGGGCGGTCGCGGCGTTCAAGGTCGTCGACGATCCGAAGACGGGGAAGCCGACGCTCATTCCTGCGTGGATCTCACGCGACATGTATATGGCGGATCCGCCGGTGGTCGCGAATGGTGTGGTCTACGCATACGGCAGCGGCGAAAGTACAACGCAGCGCTGGGCCGAGCCTGGACACGTAGGCGGATCACAAGGACGCATCCTCGAATCCACGCACGCAGTGCTGTACGCGCTCGACGGTGAAACCGGAGACGAACTCTGGTCGAGCAAGGATCAGATCACGTCGTGGAATCACTTCAGCGGTCTGTCGGTTGCGAACGGCCGCGTCTACATCGGCACGTACGACGGCATGTTGTATTGCTTCGGCGCAGCGAGTCTGCCCGCTCGGAGCTCGACGACGAACGCGCCTGCCGCGCGAAAGGAGCGGCAATGAAGCGATACATGAACGCGGCATTGGCGATCGCTGCCGCTGCGGTGGTCGGTTCGTCGCTGCTCCATGCGCAGGGACGCGGCGGCGTTGAATGGACGACCGGCAGCTATGACGCGCAGCGGACCGCATCGATCAAGAACGATCCGCGCATATCGGTGCAGACGATGCAGAAGCCGGGAGAATTCGGGGCGTTCAAGTTCTTGTGGAAGTTGAAGCTCGAATACGAACCGAAGGCGGCGACGGCGCTGACCCAGCCGATCCTGCTCGATCGCATCATCGGCTTCCGCGGCTTCAAGTCGATCGCGTTCGTCGGCACCCAATCGGAAACCGTTCACGCCATCGATATCGATCTAGGCGTGCCGTTGTGGAGATACCACATCAATTATTCGGCCAGTCCACCGCCCATGCTGAACGTGACCCACGAGTGTCCGGGCGGTTTGGTCGCATCGATGTCCCGACCGACGGCAATTGCGCCCGCTGCGGTCGACGGCCGCGGTGGTGGCGGCTTCGGTCGTGGCGGTCGATCCGGTGGTGGCGTTGGCGAGCCCGGCAAAGGCGCCATCACTCTGGCCACTGCCGGTCAGCAGCGCGGTGGCGGCGCCGGTGGTCCTGGTGCCCCGGGTGGTCGAGCGGGTGCGCCCGGCGCTGCACCTGGATCTGCGGCGGCTGCCGCAGGCAACACGCCGGGTGGTCTCCCTCCTGGAGCACGCGGTGCGGGTGGTGGCGGCGGATTTGGCGGTGGTCCCTTCGTACCAGGCAACGATGCCGCGTACGTCGTCGGCAGCGATGGATTCCTGCACGCCTTGAATGTGCAGAACGGTATCGACCTCATGCCGCCGACATTGTTCGTTCCGGCAAACACGCGCGCGGCGGGACTGCTGATTGCGAATGCGCCTGACGGCGGCGGCGCTGTCGCGTATGCGGCAACCACGCATGGATGCGGCAGCCAACCGGACGGCGTGTGGGCAATGCAACTCGGTTCGGAGAAGAAGGACGTCGTCGCGTTTCAACCAAAGGACGCGAACATCGCCGGAAGTGCCGGGTTCACGCTCGGCCGCGACGGTACCGTCTATCTCACGACGACGAATGGTTCGTCGCCGATGTCGAATCAGCTGATCGCGCTCGAATCAAAGACGTTGAAGCAGAAAGCATCGGCGACCGTCGCCGGAGCGGACTTCAGTTCGTCGCCGTTGATCTTTGCACTGAAGGACAAGGAGATCATCGCGGCGAGCGGCAGCGGCAAGCTGTACTTGTTTGACAGTGCTGCGCTGGCCAGCGGGCCGATTGCCACCGCTGCTGTTGCAGGCACCGAGAAGTTCGATCCAGGCGCGCTTGCGAGTTGGGAGGATGCCCAGAGCGCGCGATGGATTGCGGTGCCGTCCGCTCGCGGGATCGTGACGTTCAAGGTGGGCGACGACGGTGGCAGGCTCGCGCTGCAGCCAGGCTGGACGTCACGCGACATCGCCTCGCCGCTGCCGCCGCTCGTCGTCAACGGCGTGCTCTTCGCGGCATCGACTGGAACGAAGGCAGTGCCCGCGGTGCTCTACGCGATCGATGCCTCGAACGGCAAGGATCTGTGGAACAGCATGCGCACGATCACCACGTCCGTGCGTGGCGGGTTGTCCGCCGGGCAGGGGAACGTCTACGTGCCCGGCGCTGACAGCACGTTGTATGCGTTTGGGTTTGCGATCGAGAAATAAACACGACGCATCCTGTCTGTATCATTCAATGC
>DASTVZ010000031.1:0-52525 GCA_035758845.1 Vicinamibacterales bacterium | reverse complement strand
ATCTGACGCGTGCCCCCCACGTGGAAACGCTTCGATACGCGCATGTCGATGGTTTTGCGGCCGGTCTGGCGGAACCCGTTGCGCGTGTCCCACGGGGCGCGATTCGAGGCGCCACTTCCGTTGACGGTCGTTGCGCTGAGCGGTGACGCGGCGGTCATCGCCCCGCTATTGATTGAGATAGTTGGATTCAACGGGAGACCGCTCTCGAACGTTCCAGTGCCACCAACCTGGAACCCCCACAAGAAGTCGGGAGCATAGTGCACGCTCACAACGCCGCGGTGACGACGATCGAAGGATGCGGGTCCCTTTTCGGCGTCGTTGTTGAAGGGATCGACCATCGTCGCGAAGCCCGAAATGAACGTCGTCGAGTTCTGACCGGTATCCTCCGACTTCGATAGCGTGTAGTTGGCGTTGAACAACAGCCCCTTACTGAACCGCTTGTTCACCTGCAGCACCATCGCGTTGTAGGTCGAGTCGACAATGTCCGCAACTTCAATCGCGTTGTTGAGGTTTGGGTCGGGCCGGCTCCCGCGGTAAAACGGGAAGACGCCCTTGCTCTGGTTGTCGACGATGAATTCGACCTGAGAGTTCGCCGGATTGAGATTCGTGTCGACGAAGGTCGGAAGGTGAGAACCGCTGCTATAGAGATATGACGCTGACACCGTGATGTCGGTACCGATCGCCCGATCGACAGTCAACTCCGCCATGCTGATCTGCGGCCGTTCGAGCGATGGTGACAGATACTGGATAGATGGTCGGGCAGCACCGGTTGGAGGAGCCGTGAACACGGTGGGGTACTGAGGTGCTCCCGGGGTTGTTATTGGGTTGGTAAAGCTGTAGGTCGCAAACGTCTGGCCGTTGTTGGTCAGCGCGCTCGAGATCACGCTATTGCTGGAACGACCGTAGTAAAGGCCCCATCCACCCCGAATGACGGTCGTGTGCGCGCCCATGATGTCGTATGTAAATCCCACGCGCGGACCGAAGTTGTTCTTGTCCTGATGGAATCTGACCGTTGCGGGATACAACGGGTTGCCGGTGAACTTGACGCCGTTCGTCTCGGTCTCGGTCGGCTGCGGAAACTTCTGGTACTCCCACCGAACACCCAGGTTGAACGTCAGCTGGTTGTTGAGGCGCCAGTTGTCTTGAAGGAACCAGTTGTAGTCAGTCGTCTGAAATTGGACGTCGCCGGCAAAGCCCGCGCCGCGCAAATCGAACTGCTGGTTATAACTGGTGTAATGCCGCAGGTCCGCGGACGTGCCGGTAATGAGAGGTGTGCAGCCGGTCGCGCGCGTTTCGGGCAGGCAGTCAGACGCAATGTTATTGATGTTGCCGTACGCGTAGATTCCCGCTCCCTGGAAGAGATTGATCAGGCTTTCCTTCACGTAGTTGATGTCGAAGCCGGATTTGACACTGTGCGCTCCGGCGTACCACGTGACGCTATCGACGAATTGATAACGGCGTTCGTCCGGATACTTGGGGCGCGGGAGGAAATTCGGAATGCCGACATCGATGCCGCCGGTGACCGTCGTTCCCGGACCGTTCGGCGTGTTCGGCTCCTGCGCCTCGAAATCGCGTCCGATCTGCACGCGCGCCTCGTTCAGCCATCTGTCTGATATGACCGAGTTCAGGGAGAACAGTCCGAAATCGGTTTTGACGACGTCCTTTCCATTGGCGGAAGGGGAGACAGAGATGACGGGCTGCGTCTGAACGCCGTTCGGCGAGTCCCAACGGTGCATGTTGTATTGCGCGGTGAACGTGTGTTTGTTACTGGCGGTGTAGTCCAGCTTGCCGAGCACGATATCGTTGTTGCCTTCGCGCGGGTTGAAGACGCTCAGCCCGTTGTAGAACGCAACTGTTGACGCGCATCCAGGGGCGGTGCACGCGCCGCCGATGAACGTGGACTGGCTGGGGCGCACGAAGTACGGGAAGTTACGGCGCTGGCCGTCGTAGTTCACGAAGAAGAAGACCTTGTCGGAACGAACAGGTCCGCCGGCGCTGATGCCGAACTGCTGCCGGCGCTCGTCGGGACGATTGACGCCCGCGGGAAAGAACGGGTCTTTTGAGGTGAACTTGTCGTCACGGAGGAAGTAGAACGCCTCACCGCGGAACGCGTTCGTTCCGGACTTGGTGACGGCGTTGACCGTTCCACCCGCAGCGCGACCGAACTCGGCGGAGAAGTTGCTCACGCCAACCTGGAACTCTTTGATCGCGGCCTGGCTGATCGAATACGACGTGCGCGTGCGGCCGCGCGCTTCCGAGAAAAAGGCCTGATTGTTATCGGCACCGTCCACCGTGTTGTTGTTGTAAAGACCGGAAATGCCGCGGTAGCTGACGAGGCCGAAGTTGCCGTCGTTGGTGACGCCCGGGCCAAGGAGCACGAAGTTCTCCCACCGGCGGCCGTTGATCGGCAAGTTCTGGATTGCGGTTTCGCCAACAACGTTGCTGACGTCGGTGCGCCGGGTGTCGATGAGTGGTGATTCAGCGGTAACGGTGACCGTTTCGGTGACGCCCGCGGCTCGCATCTTTATGTCGGCGGCCAGGGTCTGGCCGACTGGAACCTCGAGATTTCCGAACGTGGCGGCCTGGAACCCGCCGAGCGTTGCGGTGACTTCATACAGGCCGGGCTGCAACGCGTTCGCGCGATAACGGCCCGCTTCGTCCGTCACCAGCTCGCGGGTGACGTTCGTTCCCATGTTCTTCACGACTACCGTTACGCCCGGCAGGACCGCACCGGTCGTATCGGTCACCACTCCTTCAATATTGCCGGTCGCCGCGGTCTGCGCGAACGCGACACCGGACAGGGAGACGACCGCGAAGACCACTGCGGTCAACAACCGAAACACCTTGTTCATCGATACTCCTTGAGACGTACGAACCATAGTGCGCGAGGAAAGAAAAACACGCCAAATCACAGGAAAACTGGAATGAAAGGACGTCGACTAGCGTAACACAGCTGCTCGCATCGAGGGCTTGCGTTCAGGGTTTTCGTAACGGCTTGGTAAACTCCGGATCCACTCGCGAATCGCCGATCTGCGCTTCGAATCGCGCGAGCTCCTCGGCCGGCATTCCGTAAGTGTGCGTGTCGTCGGGGAAAGCCGCCGATCTGACGTCGGCCGCATACCGCTGCAACGCGTCGAGGATCGTTTGGCTCAGGTCGGCGTATCGCTTCACAAAACGCGGCACGTGCCCGCGAGTGAGACCGAGCAGGTCGTGCCAGACGAGGACCTGACCATCGCACGACGGGCCTGCGCCGATGCCGATCGTCGGGATCTTCAGTGCATCGGTGATCCGCGCCGCAACCGGTGCGGGGATCGCTTCGAGCACGACGGCAAAGCAGCCGGCACGTTCGAGCGCGCGCGCTTCATCGAGTATTCGCCGCGCCTCCGCCGCGGTGCGGCCGCGGGCCTTGTAACTGCCGGCGAGGCTCGCCGACTGCGGCGTCAACCCGACATGCCCCATGACCGGGATGCCGGCGTCGAGAATCGCGCCGATCCGCGTGAGCGTGCGGCCTGCACCTTCCAGCTTGACGGCGTCCGCCCCGGCATCTTTCACGAATCGAATGGCGTTTCTCAGCGCTTCGCCCTCGCCCGGTTGATACGCGCCAAACGGCATGTCGGCGACGACAAACGCCCGTCGCCGCCCGCGCGTCACCGCGCGGGTGAGCAAGAGCATCTCCTCCATCGTCACGGGCAGCGTCGACTGGTGACCGAGGATCGTCGTCGCGGCGGAATCGCCGACAAGGATGATGTCGAGACCGGCGATGTCGGCCAGCGCGGCACTCGCCGCGTCGTAGGCCGTGACCATGGCGATGCGTTTGCGCTGACGCGCCAGGTCCGTCAGGTCCGCCAGGGTCAAACGTTCGGTCTCGCTCATAGAGACGATCTTCTCACGGTTTCACGTCCTTCCGGCCAACGCCGGAAGCCACGGGTACAATAAAGAAGTCACCGCAACCCTGCCCACTGCGGATGGTTCAGCGGGACATTGTCGATGAGCCGTGTCGCTCCGGCGCGCGCCGCGATGACCAACGTCGGTTCGCCGGCAAAGACGGCCACCTCGACATAATCGACCTCCAGTCCTTCCAGCTCGTCTCGCGCTGCCGCCGCAGGATCTGCGCCTGCCACGTAAGCGGTGATGCCGGTGGTCAACGCACGCGGGATCGCGAGCGCCCGAAGCCGATCAGCGGCTGACAGCCGCACGTTGCGCGACGAGAGCGCCAGGCCGTCAGCTTCACGCACGGTTGGAACGACACTGATCTTCAGATCAAGCCGGAGATCGCGAACCACCTGGCGAATGACGGCAACCTGCTGAGCATCCTTCTGGCCGAAGAATGCCACCTCTGGCTCAACGATGTTGAACAGCTTGAGGCAGACGGTGGCAACGCTGTTGAAGTGGCCTGGGCGGAAATCCCCCTCGAAGCCAAGCGCGGCCCCCTGCACGACGAGCGATGTCGCGTCGCCGCCCGGATACATTTCTTCGACCGCCGGGGCGAAGATCACGTCGACACCGGCGTCGCGCGCGAGTGCGGCATCGCGTGTTTCCTGACGCGGATACGCGGCGAGATCCGCCGGGTCGTTGAATTGACCAGGGTTGACGAAGATGGAGGCTACCACATGGTTGCAGGTGCGACCCGCCGCACGGAAGAGTGCGACATGCCCGTCGTGCAACGCGCCCATCGTCGGCACCAATCCAAGCGAGCCCCGCTGCGGACGCAGGTGGCCGCGCACTTCAGCAATCGTGCGCAGGATCTTCACGGTCGCTCGACCCGATCCGTTCCGTGTAGGGCCGGGGTCTTCAGACTCCGGCCAAGCGCATCCGCAAGCGCGCGATAAAGAGGCTCGAGATCCGGTGCGTACTGATGGAGGGCCGCGATGTGAGCCTCAACCGTCGTCCAATCACCCCGCGCAATGGGTCCCGTCAATTCGAAGCCGTTATCGATGACGCGTTGCATCAGTGGCAGCAGGGCGTCCGGTGGTGCACCCGAGAGTTCGAACATGCGAACAGCGGCGCGATGGAGTGTGACGAGATAGTTCGATGCCGTTGCCGCTCCCGCATGATAGAGAGCGCGCAGTTCCTCACGAATGTGAAAGGGGAGCAGGTTTAGTTCGCGTGCGAGCCAGGTTCCCCGCACAACCGCTTCCTCGTCCTCACCCGTAATCGCCGCCCATGCTCCGTCGAGCTGTTCGGGTCCGCGACCGAGCACGATCGTCTGCAAGGGATGAAGTCCGAAGCGCTTGCCGTGCGGCGCCAGAGCCGCAAGCGAGGTGGCGCCGCTTGTGTGCGCGATCCAAGGACCCGGTGCAATCGACCGCGCCACCTCGGCGATTGCCGCGTCGGGCACGCACAACAACACCAGCTCCGCATCCCTGTCGACGAGCTGATGGCCGCGCTCAACGAGCCGCGCTGCTACGGTCCTGCCAACGCGTCCGCGGCCGACAATGCGGATAGATTGGAACATCAGTGCTGCTTCGCATTGTACAAGTTCGAACACTCTTCACTGTCACGCTGAGACGGACTCACGGTTTACGTCGAAGATACGAAGATGAGATGAGTCGAAGAAAAGTGGAGGCTGCTCGACTTATCCCACGGCCTTCCGCGTGCGTTCAATTGCCTCCATAAGGTAGTGCTCATCCATCTCTATCCCGATGAAGTCGACGCCGAGCTGCGCCGCCGCGACGGCCGTACTGCCGAGACCGAGAAACGGATCCATCGTGGTTCGCAACCGCGAAATGCCGTGGAGCTTGAAGCAGAACTCGGGCACGCGTGGAGGGAAGGTCGCCGGATGCGGTCGATCCTTATCGCGGCTTTGAATGGTGTCGTAAGGAATGAACCACGTGTTCCCGCGGCATCTGCGGTTGTGGCCGCCGGTCTGCCAGCGGGCGATGTTTGATGTGTCCTGGTACTTCACGCCAATGGCGCGGCGATCGAGCGGCGTGCGGCCGTGCGGCGTGAAATGGAAAATGAATTCGTGGCAATCGTTGACGAAGCGCAAACTGTTGATCGGTTTGTAGTGGCCTACCGCGATGTCGCGATCGAGATCGGTGGCAACACCCGCCGCGTCACGATCGATCGCAATCGACTTGATCCAATGGATGGTGTTCTGAAGTTCGAGGTGCGGACGCGCCGCCTGCGCAACGTCCATGGCCGTCCATGGATCGGTTGGCTTTGCGCCGACATTCAGAAACAGTGAACCGTCCGGCTCCAGAGCACGCTGTACAGCTTGAATCCACTCTGCCGTCCACTCCAGATAGTGCTCACGGGGCAACGAGTCGTGATAGCTGCGATAGCGGACGCCAAGATTGTAAGGAGGCGAGGTGACAACCGCCGACACCGATCCGGCTGGAACACTCGAGAGGACGTCAAGACAGTCTCCGAGATAGAACCGAAGCGTGCCGCGACGAGCTTTGATGATGGTGTGGGGTCTTGGAAGCTGGCTCGGCTTCCGTGCGTGCAGCATCGGGCGTTCAGTGTAGCGCGCCCGATGTGGTTTCGGCACAGGTGTGTGCCGCCTTCGAACAGCTATGACGCTTTTGCGGTGAGCGTGTGAATGGCCGCGCGCGCCGGCGCGAGCGTGTGATTGCGACGATGTGACTGCAGCGTGCAGTCCGCGCCTTTCTCCTCGACGTAGGTGATCTCGCGGTTCGTCGCAACTTCCCGATACCGACCTGTCACGCAGCCGCAGCCTAGCGTCGTGAACCCCAGAAGACGGACTAGACTCATCATGCTGACCCCCAACCGACACTGAGCAATTCCTGTACCGCAGAGTTGGACCTTGGCTTGCAGTTCTGATCGGTGCACATGATTGTCGCTATTAGCGCATTTGCGCCTGTTTTCGTACAACTGTCGTCTGCGGCGCGAATTGACTCCCGAGCGACGGTCCCACGACGGTGTCAAAAACAGCCACCCTTTGAATCACTGCGCCCAACATATTGGATTTCTTCGCCGATCCCTTTCGCATGTTGCTTCTGACTTTTGGCTGATGGCTCTCAGCTTTTGGGTCTGTCCCCGCGCAAAGTCAAATCCACCAGCTAGCAGCTAGCAGCTAGCAGCAGAAGCCAACAGCGAAACAATAGAGCGGTTACGATACCGGGCATGTTGCATCACGCGGCAGCCGCTCTCGCTTTCGTCATTCTGTTCGACGCCCATCAGAGTGCCCGCGTTCCCCGGCACAACGCCGCGGCGGATATTGGAAGTCAGCTGCTGCGAGAGTTGCCGGTGAAGACCGCGATCGATCGACTCAAGAGCACGGAGCCGCAACTTCTGGACGAGCAGATTCGACTTTGCGAGATACCGGCTCCGCCGTTCAAGGAAAGCCACCGCGCAGAGGCGCTCCGTCAGTCGTTCCAGTCGCTGGGGCTGAAGAACGTCCGCATCGATCGCGCCGGCAACGTTCTGGGGGAGCGCGCCGGCACCGCTACCGGGCCGCACCTCGTCCTCAGCGCCCATCTCGATACCGTTTTTGGCGAGGATGTCGCGATCCGGATGACTCGCGCCGGGTCAATCCTCAAAGGTCCCGGCATCAGCGACGATTGTCGCGGTCTCGCGGTACTTCTTGGCGTTGTTCGCGCGCTCGAAGAAGCCCAGATTCAGACACCGGGCCCGATTACATTTGTGGGTACGGTCGGAGAGGAAGGCCTCGGAGATCTCCGCGGGGTCAAGGAACTCTTCAACGGTGAGCTGAAAGGACGAATCGATCGGTTCGTCTCCATCGACGGTGCCGGGTTGGGAATCACGCACATCGGTGTGGGCAGCCTGCGGTATAGGGTGACGTTCAAGGGCGCCGGCGGTCACAGTTACGGTGATTTCGGCCTCGCGAATCCGGTCCATGCCCTCGGCCGCGCCATGGCGCGGATCGCGGATCTTGAAGTGCCCACGCTTCCGAAAACCACGTTCAACGTCGGTCGTGTCGGCGGAGGCACGTCTGTCAACGCAATCGCCTCTGAAGCGTGGATGGAAGTCGACCTGCGCTCGAGCGACCGTGCTGCTCTGGCGGCGCTCGACGCGTCACTCCAGAAAGCCCTGGATGCTGCGCTGAAGGAGGAGAACGATCGCTGGGAGAATCGCGGTCGACTGACCGTGTCGAAAGCGACCGTCGGCAACCGCCCGGCGGGCCGCGTCAGCGCCGACGCGCCGATCGTTCAGGCGGCCGTGTCGGTCACCCGCGCCCTCGGATTACCTGTGTCGCTAGACGAAGGATCGACTGATTCCAATCTCGCTATGAGCCTCGGCATTCCCGCAATCACGATCGATGGCGGCGGAAAGGCCACAGCGACGCATTCGACTGACGAGACCTTTGACTCGACAAATTCGTGGCAAGGGACACAGCGCGCCGTCCTGCTCGCTATCGCGCTGGCACGGTAATGCCTACCTCCGTACCCCCGTTTCTCCGTGTTGATCTCGTCCCGTGGTCTCCGCACCGTCGGTGATCTCGCGTCGCAGCGCAACAAACCGCTCGAGATCCCGTTCCCGCTGCGCGGCGGCGAATGCTCTTGCCAGCCTCACCCGGTTGATGAAAAGAAGATGCAACACCGCGAGCACGACCAGCTCGGGGATGTTTTCCCACCCAAGCGCCGCCGGCAGGAAGTTGACTGATGTGGCGAGGACGAAGAGGCGGCCAAACAGCGGGTCCGGCGCAGTCGGCGCGAATCGCGGGCCGAAGCGAGCGGCCACCGTTTCCCAGCCCGTGTCTTCTCCCTCATGGAAGACCTGCAGATATCGGCCGATACGTTCTACGTTGACATGCAGCGCGAACACGGACTCGAACCCCGCGACGAGGATCAGCAGGGGCACCAGCGTGCTGACGGCGACCGTTATGACAGCCGCTGTCGCGACAGCGGTGGCGGCCCATCCAACGAAGACAACCGGCACCACCACCATCCGCACGGTCCCGCGCAGCTGAATCGTCCCCCTCAGCGCCCTGAACTCATCGTCTTTTTTTGTCATAGGGGCCGCCAATTTATGTCAGTTTCGCGTGCCGGCGTCCGTTGTCCGGGATCCGTAATGCGACCGTTCCGGGTCCCGCATCCCGGATCCCGGATCCCGCACACCGGATCCAGGCAGGCGACCATACAGTACAGCTCTGGCATTCCGCTTGTATATGTGCCGCCGCAGAGGCACGCCAACAGAGTCAGGTTGGGCGATAGCGCGCAGAAACGTCGCGGCTGAGTTACACAAATGGTTGCCAGGGAGGCGCCTTTGCTGATAAACTCATTTCGCTCCAATAACATCGCATCGGTTGCTACCCAGCCAACCGGTGTCGTCCGGTTCTCGGAGGATTCGTGCGCCTGATCCGTCCTAAATCCTTAGTTCGCCTCTCTGCTTTGCTGCTGGGAATGTCGGTCTGTCTGGCACCGGCCGCCGATGCCGCAACGAAGACCACCCGAAAAAAGTCAACCACTCGGACGTCCTCCGCTCAGAGTACTTCGACTCCGAAAGTCGCCCGTACGCCAGCCTATTCCGCGTCTGCCTCGCAGGCACGGAAGGCTCGTCTGGCTCGTGCCCGCGCCGCCGCACGCTCGCGCGAGATCGCCCGGATGCGGGCGCTGCGGGAGGCGATGACGCCGCGCTACAAGACGGATGCAAGCGGTGAACTCGTCCCCGATATCCGCGCCGCCGCGGCCATCATCTTCAACCCGGCCAACGGCCAGGTCCTGTGGGAGGAAAACGCCCAGGACAAGCGTTCGATCGCCAGCATCACCAAGGTGATGACGACGGTTGTGTTCCTTGAAGATAGCCCTGACCTGTCCCAGGAAGTCACCGTCGAGCGCAGCGACGTTTACGCCGCCTCGACGACGTTTCTCAAGGCAAACGAGCGGTTGACGCTCAACGACGTGCTGCATCTGACGTTGATCGCGTCCGACAATGCCGCCGCACGAGTGCTTGCACGCGTGTCGCACGGCGGAACCGCCTCATTCGTTGAGCGGATGAACGAGAAAGCGCTCGAGCTCGGCCTCGAGAATACGTCGTTTGCCGATCCGTCTGGACTTAATCCGGCCAACGTCTCATCGGCATACGACCTGTCGCGCCTCATCTCGTTTGCCGCCGCCGACGAGCGTATCGCGCCGGTCATGCAGACGGCCACGTATACGTTCAGGACCAACCGCCGGACCATAAATATTCACAGCACCAACCGTCTCGTGATGGAAGGAATGGATGTGGTTGGCGGCAAGACCGGGTTCATCAGCAAGTCGGGCTATTGCCTCGCGACACTGCTTCGACTGCCCCAGAGCAACAACCAGGTAGCCTTCGTCGTTCTCGGCGCGCAGTCAAACCCCGCCCGCTTCTGGGAAACGCGGCACCTCTTTAATTGGCTGCAGGAGAAAGCCTCAACGCTGTTCGCTAAGGAAGAGCTGCCGCAAGAGAGTCGGTAAGGCAGTTTTTCTTTATTATTATTTGTAACCCTTCTGAATCGCTGC
Organism: Vicinamibacterales bacterium; assembly: GCA_035758845.1. Lineage (GTDB taxonomy): Bacteria > Acidobacteriota > Vicinamibacteria > Vicinamibacterales > 2-12-FULL-66-21 > JALZOC01. The sequence goes on along the minus strand of DASTVZ010000031.1, from coordinate 42,113 downwards.
CGCGTCAAGCGGCAGTGTCGCCACACCATCGACCGCCGGCATGACAGGCCGTGACGCCCGCCTCGCATCGTACGCCTTGAGATAGCGTTCGCACTCATCGCACGCATACAAACGGTATTGACCGTCGCGGCTCGCAAATGACGTGATGCGGTCGCGATCCGAATTCAAACAGAACGGGCACGTCAGCTGGTGAAAGCGCCACCGCGCAAGACAGCGTCCGCAGATCAGCACGCGGTCAGCTGCCGGGGTGATCACCGCGAAGTCCGGTTCACCTGCACATAACGGGCAGGTGCCGCGCGTCCATCCCGCGAAATCGCTCTTCGCCATGATCGCGTCGGCCGATCGGGTGAGGAACGGTTTCATCGCTTCGACGAACACGGACTCGAGGCCCGCGCCGTCCGGGTGAATTGGCGGCGCGCCCGTCTTTGCCGCTTCGTACCACGATCGCGCGACGATCGGAAGCTTCTCTGAGTCGCGGCACAGCGCCTCGATTCGCCGGAAGTCCGACTCTTCCAGCGCGCCGTGACTTCGCATCGCCGATGCCGTCGCGCGCAAAAGGAACCGCAGTTCGCCCCATTCGAGCGGCAGATGATCGAACTGAAGGACCGGCGCCGACGCGAGTTGTGCGTTGAGCGAATCCTTGTCGAGTCGTATCGACGGCAGCGACACACGTGACTGCACGCGACGCTGCAGCTGCAGCAACTCGATCTGCAAATCCGCGGCGGCCGCGAGATCTGGCTGCTCCTGTTTCAACCGGCGGAGCTCGGCAATCTCGCGCGACTCGGATCGCTGTGGTGGGGGGGGCGGCAGCCTGGGCTCGGACACGCCGGAATCTTACATCAGCGGCGACTGTCGAGCAGGGAAACGCACCCCGCGTCGCCGAAGCACCGTCAGGTGCGATTGAGCCTGCCTCGCCGAAGCACCGTCAGGTGCGGAGGCGGGGAGGGATGGTACGAATGGTCACGCGTTCTCGAGGCAAGCTCGGCTGGGCTCAATAAATAAGAATCTGTTTCAGTTTGTGCGCGGGTAGTGATGACTCGCATGCCGGCAGTGACGAATGGTTGAGTGGGATGGGATGTATGAACGTGGGCGAAGTCCATCACGCGAGTGGAGTTGCTCGCTCCGCTCATCCCGACGTAAATGACGGAGTACGCGCCCCGCTTCTTGTGATAGTTTTCGCGGCGCAGATGCCAGTGGGTACAAAGAGGGGAGGATGTGGTGACAGTCAGAACCAGATCGTGGTGCGGAAGGATGATACGAGCGGCAACGCTCGTCGCCGTCGCCGCGCTCATCCCGCTACCCGCCGCCGCGAGCGACACGGCGACGACTCCATCACCGCCAACAATCAAGAAGTCGGTGGAGAAGATTGGTGTGCGCGATGCGGCAGCTAAGCCGGCAACGACGGCCGTCGCGCGCGACGATCGTCAAGGGTCGTCCGCAGGGGCCTCCCCGGGCTTTTTCAAAACGAAGCCGGGCATCATCGCGCTCGCGGTGATGGGGGCAGGGGTGGGGTACGCATTGTACTCGGCTCAGAACGATCGCATTCACTCACCGGGCAAGAAGTAGAAGGGCCGTGACAACCATGAACATACGAAGCATGGCACGCACGATCTTCTTGTGCCTGATCGTGTGCGCCGCGTGGGTACCGCTCGCAGCGGCCCAGACGCAGACCGGTACTGTGGAAGGCAAAGTCATCGATCAACAGGGAGCGGTGCTCCCTGGAGTGAACGTCACGCTCACGGGCCCCCGAGGATCGCAGACGACGGTGAGTGACGCAGACGGGACGTTCCGGTTCGTCGGCGTCGCGCCGGCAACCTACACTCTCAAGGCGGAGCTCACCGGCTTCCTCTCAGAGTCGCAACCGGACGTCGTCGTCAGTCTGGGAAAAACCGTGACCGCGGAGTTCGCGCTCAGAGTCGGTGGGGTGACGGAGACCGTCGAAGTGACGGCCGCGTCCACCGTCGACGTCAAGAGTTCGGCGACGCACACCAACATCAGCAACGAGATGCTGCAGTTGACGCCGATCTACTCATCGACGTCGACCGGCCTGTTGAACTATGCACCGGGCATCAACAACAGCTCGGCATATGGCGCGCAGGCGAGCTACGGCAACGCGCTGTTGATGGATGGAGTCGACACCCGCGACCCGCAAGGCGGCTCGGCCTGGACCTTCTTCAATCAGAACCTGATCGAAGAGATTCAGGTGGGCGGCCTTGGCGCGCCCGCGGAGTACGGCGGGTTCACCGGTGGAATCATCAACACGGTGACCAAGTCGGGCGGAAATGCATTCACGGGACTCTTCTCCATTCGTTATACGAATGATTCGCTCGCCTCCAACAACATCTCCGAGTCCATGCTCGACGAAAACCCGGCGTTGGGAGAGGCGGCGGTTACGAAGAAGCTCGCGGATTACACCGTGCAGATGGGCGGTCCGTTGAAGAAGGACAAGGCATTCTTCTTTGCCAGCATCCAGCGGTACGAAGCGACAACCGATCCGACAGGACCGATCGCGACGTCGCAGGACATCAGTCCTCGCTTCAACACGAAGTTCACGTTGCAGCCCTCGTCCAACGACACGCTTGTGCTCGGGATGCAATACGACTCGTACAACGTCACGGGACGGCAAGGGTATCCCGGATCGAAATCAACCGATCAGCAGACGGTGACGGAAGACGCGCCCGAGTGGGTGTGGAATGCGCAGTGGCGCAAGGTGATGGGGACCAGCACGTTCCTCGAGGCGAAGTTCACCGGCTACACCGGCTACTACTATCTCGATCCGGTGGATCCGTCGCCGTTCACCTACGACGCGTTGACTGATGAGTACACCGGCGGTGGCGGCGGGCTGGAGTACGAGGATCGCAGCCGCAACCAGGTGCAGGCCTCGCTCACGCGCTACGCGGATGCGTTCGGACGACATGCCTTGAAGTTCGGCGCGGAGATCGAGCGCAGTCACGTCGGCACCCAGTATGAACCGTACGGCCCGGCGGGCTTTTACATCTACGCATACGGCGGCGTTCCGTATTACCGCATCAGCTATGGCTACACGTTCCACGGCGACAACAAGCGCTTCACCGCGTATGCGCAGGATCAGTGGTCCGCGGGCCGGCTGACGATGAATCTCGGGTTGCGGCTCGATCGTATTCGCGGCTACAGCCCGGATCTGAAGAAGACGGTGTACACACCAGACCTCGCGTGGGGTCCGCGTATCGGCGTGGCCTACGATCTCACGGGCAAAGGTTCTTCCGTCCTCCGATCGTTCTACGGCCGCTACTACGAAGGCACGGCGACGCAGTTCTGGATCTCGGCAACGCCCGGGATTGAGGACTACGTGCAGACGCCGCTGAATCCGAACGGTTCGGTTGCTGGTCCGCCAGAAGTCGTAACACCTGGCTTCATGTACGGGATCAGCGACGATATCGGGCATCCCCGGACTGACGAGTTCAATGTCGCGTGGGAGAACCAGTTGACCAGGACCGGGCGCCTGACGGTGACGGGAATCTGGCGAAAGACAGGGGACTTCATCAACAACGTCATCAACGGCTCGCAATGGCGGCCGGTGACGTTGACCAACTCGCTGACGAACACGACCTACACCGGCTACAACTGGGCGAACCGTTCGACAACCGATCAGGATTTCTTCATTCGGAACGTCGAGGGGTACCAGTACGTCGACACGGCTGGCAACGTGATTGGAACCGCTGACCCGCGGCGCAATTACAAGGCGTTGATGATTTTGTTCGACAGCGCCTTCAGGCGGCGAATCGGGTATCAGTTGTCGTACGTGCTGGCGAAGGCCGAAGGAAACGTGGACAACACCGGGTTCGGCAACTGGCTGGGGGGCGTACAGTGGGGGTCGCCAAACACCGCGCTGATCAACTCGTTCGGCGAGCTCACCAACTCGCGCCGGCACGAGATGAAGTTCAACGTCGAGTACAACATTCCAAAAGTGGACGTGATGCTGGGAGGGGTTTACACGGCGTTGAGTGGACGGCCGTTCACGCCACTCCAGCGGTACACGACCTCACAGCTGAACCTGCCACTGAACAGCAGAAAGGAAATCTTCCTCGAGCCGCGCGGCAGCCAGAGGAACGATTTCTTCCACAACCTGGATGTGCGCGCGGAGAAGTTGTTCCGGGTGCAGAACCACCGGTTCGGCGTCTACGCCGACATGGCCAACCTGTTCAACACCGGCACGGTGACGACGCGACAGGGCAGGGTCCCGAACACAACAATTTCGGGACATACCGTGTTGTATAAGGCGCCGACAGGTGTGCAAACCGCCAGACAGATTACGTTTGGGGGAAGGTGGAGCTTTTAAAGGGAAAAGGCAAAAGGGAGAAGGGAAAAGGGGCTATTCCCTTTTCCCTTTTTGCGTTGTCGCCTCCAGTGCGCGGCCGCGCGCGAGCTCCTGCGCGCCTTCCCGCACGCGTCCCTGCCGGTTGTAGATGTCGGCGAGCACATAGTGTCCGAGTGGCGCGTACTCTGAACGCGGCGCAAGCGCGAGTCCCTTCTCCGCAAGCTTGACGGCTTCATCCAGCTTTGAGCCCGCATCGAGGTACGCCTTTGCGAGGAACAAATGTCCTTCGGCGAACCTCGGATTGCTGACGATTGATTGCTTCAGCGCTTCGATCTGACCCTCGCGGTCACCAACCTGTTCGTACAGCCTCGACAGGTTGAACGCCGCCTTGTAGTTCTCCGGGTGGCCCTTGAGTTCATCGACATACTCGCGTTCTGCCGTGCTGATGTCGCCGTGTTGCTCGGCGACCAGCGCCAGATTGAAATGCGCGAGTCGAAGCGTCGGCTTGGTGGCGAGTGCTTCTCGGATGAGCCGCTCGGCCGTTGTCGCGTCTCCGCGCTGAAGCGCGATGACGCCAAGAGCATTCTTCGCCGCCACGACGCTCGGATCGAGTTCGAGGGCGCGTCGGAAAAGTGATTCGGCGCGGGGCAAATCGCCGCGGTCCAGCCAGATTTCGCCCATCTGGTAGTGCACGAAGGGATCCTTTGGATCGAGCTGCAGGTAACGTTCGAACCCGGCAAGCGCGGCGTCGTCGTTGCCCATGCGGCGGTAAGCCTGCGCGAGGTTCGAGACGGCGAGGTCGTAGTCCGGTTTCAGCGAGAGTGTGTGCCTGTAATCCGCCACCGCCTTCTCGAGATCGCCGTGCGCCAGGTACTTCGTTCCGCGCATGAACCACGCGTCGATGACCTGAGGATCCTCCTGTATTACTTGATTGAGCAGCGCCACCACTCGCGTGAACGATCCTTCGGGATCGTTTTCGCGATCCCTGGAGATATCGGTTGCCTCGTTCAGCTTGTTGAAGAGGCCAATCTTGTCCTTGGGATCGGCCCGCCCGGTGCGCGGATCGGAAGCGTTCGCGACGAACGTCCCGACGTATCCGAGCGCCGCCAGCCGTTCTCGTGCCTCAGGATCGATGTCCGCAGCAGGCAGTGAGGCGACCACCTTCTTGAAGCCGCCTTCCAGCGTGCGCAACCCGGCGATCATGCGATCCGCGAGCGCCTGGCGCTCGGCAAACAGATTCGTCGTCTCATTCGGATCGCGTTCGATGTCGTAGAGCTCGGGGCGCGGCGCGTCGATGACTTTGTAACGTCCCGAGCGAAGGGCGTGAAGGTCGCTCCATCCGTAGTGATGCAGCGGATACATCGCTTCCGAATAGGCGTCGAGTGCAAGTTCAGTTTTTGTTCCCGTCAGCAGCGGCACGAGGCTGACGCCGGAGATGCCAGTTGCGGCAGGTGCTCCCAGCAGATCGAGGACAGTCGGCATAATGTCGACCGATCGCACGGGATCGGCAATCCGCCTGTGACCTGTGCTGCTGAAGGGTGTACGAACGACCAGCGGCACGTGCGTGACGCTGTTGTAGACGAAGAACCCGTGTGCACTCTCGCCGTGATCGCCGAGACTCTCGCCATGGTCGCCCATCACGACAATCACCGTTCGGTCGTACAGGCCGCGCGTCTGCAGAGTTGAGAGCAGCCGCGCGATCTGACTGTCCGCGAAGGCAATCTCTCCGTTGTAGGGATGGCCTTTGTACTTCGTCGCGAAGGGCTCAGGAGGACGATACGGAACGTGCGGATCGTACAGATGAATCCAGGCAAAGAAAGGAGTGTCCGTTGACTGCTCGATCCACGGGAGCGCTTTGTCGAGAACCTCATTCGCCGGTCGCTGAATCGCCGAGAGCGAAACGGCACGGACCCCACTGAGATCGAAGTCGTCGAAGTAGGTGTCGAATCCCTGATTGATGCCCCATTTGCCTGCGAGCACATACGCCGCGACGAATCCCCCGGTGCGATAGCCTCGGCCTTTGAGAATCTCGGCCAGAGTGAGCTGATCGGCGCCGAGAAAAAATCCGCCGTTATCGCGCACGCCATGCTCGGGAGGAAATTTTCCGGTGAAGATGCTCGAATGTGCGGGCAGCGTCAGCGGCGCGACCGACACCGCCTGCTCGAACAGCGCGCCTTCAGTCGCGAGACGATCGAACGCCGGCGTCTCGACATCCCGCGATCCGTAGGCGCCAATCCGATCGGCTCGAGTTGTGTCGAGGGTCACGACGACGACGTTGAGCCGATCGCGCGCGACGCCGCGCGGCAGTTGGCCGAGGTCCGCACCCGCGCTCGTCCTGATCGGCCGAGTGCGGACGAACCAGAACCCAGCGGCCGCTAGAACGATGACGAGCACGACGAAGAGCGCAAGCCGGCGCTTCATTTCGGAAGATCGTAGCGTGGAAGAGTCGATATGGACAGGGCTCACTGTCGCGCAGTGACGTACCACGATTTACGTCGAAGACCCGAAGAAACGAAGATCCGAAGCTGCTGTTTCGCATTCGCCGCCACGCGCTTCGCGCGTCAAGGAGCGCGAGAATCACAGAAACAAGCAGCACTCGGTCAGGATCTGTTTGTTTCTGTGATGCTCGTGCTCCCTGGTGCCGGCCGAAGGCCGGCTGGCGGCGGATGCGGTGGCTACGTGTCCGGCTGGCGCACTGGGCGCCAGCCGGCTTGCTCTTTACCGCTTCCCCTTCGATTCTTCGATTCTTCGATTCTTCTACGTTAAACCGTGGGTACGTTTTCAGCGTGACGGTGAAGGATGTTGATTGATCAAGTTGATCGCATCTGCCAGTGATGGGATGATTTTGAGGCGCATGCCTGAGAACAAGAAACGTCCTGCAGGCAGGACTTCATCGCGACCCGAGTCGGTCGCACGCTCCACGAAAACGTCGCCATCGACAGCGGATAAGTCGACGCCACCGCCGCCGGCAGCGAAATCTCCCAGCAAGCAACGATCGCCCGCGCCAACGACGTCCGAGGCGCCGCCTGCAGCGAAGTCATCTGCTCCCAAACGTCCACCGAAGCCGCGCCCGCCGCTGTCGATCTTGATGGTCGCCTCCGAAGCTCACCCGTACGCGAAGACAGGGGGTCTTGCAGAGGTTGCGGCTGCGTTGCCTGACGCGCTTGCAAGACTCGGACATCGCGTCACGCTCGTGCTTCCGCGATATCGCGGCATCGATTTATATGGAGCGCGCTCGCAGGCGACCAGCCTGTCGATTGGTGGTCGATCGCAACCAGTCTCGTTTCACTCACGCGAGGAGCGGCCCGGCGTCACGGTCGTGTTCGTGGACGTGCCTGAACTCTTCGATCGGCCAGGCGGGCTCTATAACGTCGACGGCGTTGACTACACCGACAATGGGTGGCGGTTTGCGGTGTTCAGCCGCGCCGCGCTCGAGTACGTTCGCCTGGTCGGACAGCGACCGTCGATCATTCACGCACACGACTGGCAGACCGGCCTCGTCCCCGTTTACCAGAAAATGCATTTCTCGGCGGACCCCATAGTCGGTGGTGTGCCTGCGATTTTTACGATTCACAATCTCGCATTCCAGGGGATCTTCCCGGCGGCGACGTTGCCGTCGCTTGGATTGGGCTATGAACTGATGGACATGCAGGCGCTCGAGTACTGGGGCCAGATCAGCTATTTGAAGGGTGGCGTCAACTTCAGCGAGCAGCTCACGACCGTCAGCCCGACCTATGCGCGCGAGATTCTCACGCCCGAATTCGGATTTGGCTTCGAGGGGGTGCTCAGGCGCCGCGCTGATGCGCTGATCGGCATTCTCAATGGCATCGATGTCGAACGTTGGAATCCCGACCTGGACGGCTTCATCGGCGCGGCGTACTCACGCACCGATCTCTCGGGCAAGAAAGTCGCGAAGCGCCGGCTGCTCGAGACGGCGGGTCTCCCTGTTGACCGCGCCGACGATCGCCCGGTGATCGGTCTGATATCCCGGCTGACGTTTCAGAAGGGATTCGACCTGATCAGCGCCGTGGTGGGTGAGCTGATGTCTCTGGACGCCTCATGGGTGATGCTCGGCAGCGGCGATCGCCAGTTCGAGGACCAGTGGAGAAGCCTTGCCGTCCAGTTTCCGGATCGCGTCTCGACCATGATTGGTTTTGACGAGCGTCTCGCGCACCAGATTGAGGCGGGCGCCGACATGTTTCTGATGCCATCCCGATATGAGCCCTGTGGACTCAATCAGATGTACAGCCTCCGATACGGAACGCCCCCGATTGTGAGGAGTACCGGAGGGCTGGAAGACACCGTCAAGGACGCATCCGAACCCGGTGGAAATGGCTTCAAATTCAAGGGATACTCGCCGGCGGACCTCGTTACGGCCGTTCGGCGGGCGCTGGAGCTCTTCCGCAAACCCAGGGAATGGCGGAAGATCCAGCAAAACGGCATGAAACTTGACTTCTCCTGGGACGCTTCCGCCCGCGAGTATGTCAAAGTGTATGAAGGGGCGCTTGCGGCGGCCCAGACGAGACCCTAAACGGGTATTCACGAGGCACTGATACATGGCATCTGAGAAGATCACCACCCTGACTGACACGAATTTCGAGCAATCCGTCATCAAAGCATCGCAGCCGGTCCTCGTGGATTTCTGGGCCGAGTGGTGCGGCCCCTGCAAACGGTTGGGGCCCACAATCGATGAACTCGCTTCCGACTACGACGGCCGGGTCACGGTGGCGAAACTCAACGTGGACGACAATCCGGGCATCGCCGGCCGATTCAGTATCCGCGGTATTCCGACACTCCTCTTGTTCAAAGGCGGTCAGATCGTGGAGCAGGTTGTCGGCCTCGCCGACAAGGACTCGCTCAAGAAGATTATTGATAAGCACGTATGAGAGTTGCCGATTGATGATTTGTGACTGCTGATTCGTCTGATTATCGATTGTCGCTTGTGATTTCGGATTGTTGATTGCTGATGCCCGACCTCCGCAACGTCATCATCATCGGTTCGGGACCGGCCGGACTCACCGCCGCCCTTTATTCCGCGCGCGCCAACCTGAAACCCCTCGTGATCGAAGGTCTCGAAGCCGGTGGTCAATTGATGTTGACCACGAAGGTCGAGAACTGGCCGGGGTTTCGCGACGGGATCATGGGACCCGAACTGATGGACGAGATGCGGGTCCAGGCCGAGCGATTCGGCGCCGAAATCATTCGCGGCCACGTCACCAGCGTGAACCTGCGATCGCATCCTTTTTCCGTCCGGACACCGGACGCTGAATACATGTCACGCGCGATCATTATCGCGACCGGAGCGTCGGCGCGCCTTCTAGGGTTGCCGTCCGAACGCGGCCTGCTGGGCCACGGGGTCTCGACCTGCGCCACCTGTGATGGGTATTTCTTCCGCGGAAAGCCGATTGCGGTGGTCGGCGGTGGTGACTCGGCGATGGAAGAGGCCATCTTCCTCACGCGGTTTGCGTCTCACGTCATCGTGGTTCATCGGCGCGACACGCTGCGCGCGTCGAAGATCATGCAGGACAAAGCATTCGCCAATCCGAAGATCTCGTTCGAATGGAACTCCGACGTCGAAGAGATCACCGATCTGGGGAAGGGCGAAGTGACCGGAATGGTCTTGAGGAACAACAAGACCGGCGATCGCAAGGAAGTGCCGGTCGAAGGGGTGTTCGTCGCCATCGGTCACACCCCGAACGCGGCGTTATTCAAGGATCAGATCGAACTCGACGCCAACGGCTACATCGTCACGCATATGGGCGCCCGCACCAGCGTGCCCGGCGTATTCGCGTGCGGCGACGTGCAGGATCACATCTACCGCCAGGCCATCACTGCGGCAGGGACGGGGTGCATGGCCGCCATCGATGCCGAGCATTACCTTGATGAATTACCCCAACACTTGGGAGAACCCCAAGTGCAAGCTGCGGATCTATAAAAGGCAAAAGGCAAAAGGGAAAAGGTAATTTCCTTTTACCTTTCTTAGTCGATCCAACCCCCACCCACCACGACGTCCCGCTCATACATGACGACGGCCTGGCCGGGCGCGACGGCGTACTGGGGTTCATCGAATGTGACGCTCACACGATCGTCCGCAAGGGGAGTAATCGTCGCGGCCGCCTCCTGATGACGATGACGGATGCGCGCGGTGACGCGCGTACCTGCGGCCGGCGGCGGGCCCTCGACCCAGTTCACGCGCGACGCAGTGAGCCCGATGCGCTCCAGCGACTCCTTCGGACCGACGGTGACCGTCTGCTCGCCTGCGTCGAGTGCGACGACGTAGAGCGGAATGGGGGAGGAAAGACCCAGTCCCTTTCGCTGTCCCACGGTGAAGTGATGGATTCCTGCGTGCGTGCCGACGGTCTTCCCCGTAACATCGCGAATAGCACCGCCCTGCGCTGACGTGCCGCGCTCTTCGAGAAACGACGTGTGCTCCCCGGATGCCACGAAACAGATCTCGTGGCTGTCAGGCTTCTCTGCGACTGGAAGACCCAGCTCGCGAGCGCAGTCGCGGACCGCCGTCTTGTCGAGCGCGCCGACTGGAAACATCGCATGCGACAACTGATCCTGCGTCAGCGTGAACAGAAAGTACGACTGATCCTTTGTTGGATCGGTTCCGCGCTTGAGCCTGTATCGTCCGGTCTCAGGGTCCAAGTCGACCCGGGCGTAGTGACCGGTCGCGACGAAATCGGCGCCGAGCCCCTCGGCGCGGCTCGCGAGCGTCGCGAACTTGAGATCCCCATTGCAGTGAACGCATGGAATCGGCGTGCGTCCCGATGAATACTCGGTGACGAAGTTCGAAATCACCGTGTCGGCGAACTCGCGCTCGAAGTTGACGATGTAGTGGGGAATCCCGAGTTTGGCGGCGACCCGTCTCGCATCGTGGAGATCGTCAATCGTGCAGCACGTGCCGAAGGCCCGCGAGGCGGGGCCCGCGTCGGACGTCTGCGCGCCCGACTGGTCGTACAACTGCATCGACATCCCGATGACGTCGTGTCCGGCGCGAACCAGCAGCCCGGCCGCAACCGACGAGTCCACACCGCCGGACATGGCGACAACAATTCGCATGTGTCAGGCCCGCACCTTGGCACGAGTGAGACTTCTGAGTTTGTCGACGATGGCGGGTAACTTCGAGACGACGAAGTCGACTTCGGCTTCGGTGTTTCCCGCCCCGAGACTCAGACGAATGGAATTCTGTGTCCGTGGCGAGGGGAGGCCCATCGCACGAAGCACATGGGATGGTTCGAGGGTGCCCGACGAGCAGGCTGAGCCCGTGGACACGGCGACGCCCTCCAGGTCGAGGGCAATCAGCAGGCTCTCGGCCTCAACTGCCTCGAAGCTGATATTTGTGGTATTCGGGACGCGCGGCTCGCGAGCGCCGTTGATCGCCGTGCCCGGCACCTTGGCGAGAATGGCTTCCTCGAGCGTGTTGCGCAAAACGCTAAGACGTGCAGCCTCGGCGGTCAGCTTCGTCTTCGCCAGTTGCGCGGCGACTCCAAGACCTGCGATTCCCGGAACATTCTCGGTGCCGGCGCGGCGATTGCGCTCGTGCTTTCCGCCGGTGAGTATGGATGTCACACGCGACCCGCGCTTAATCCAAAGCGCACCGACCCCCTTCGGTCCGTTGAACTTGTGCGCGGATAGGGACAGCAAATCGACTCCGAGGCTGCCGACGTCTACCGGGATCTTTCCGACCGACTGAACGGCGTCGGTATGAAACAGCGCACGGCGATCATGCGCGAGGCGAGCGAGCTCGGCGACGGGCTGAATGGTTCCAATCTCGTTATTGGCGTGCATCACCGAAACAATCGCCGTATCGTCGGTCATCGCGGACTTCAGTGTCTCCGGGTCGAGGATGCCCGTCTGATCGACGGGTAAGAGGGTGGTTTGCCAGCCCCGGCGCGCCAGTGCTCGCAACGTCACCAGCACGGCCTCGTGCTCGATGCTGCTGGCAATCAGGTGCCGCCTGCCGGTAGGTTCGAGAGCCTCAGCCACGCCTCGCAGCGCAAAATTGTCCGCCTCGGTCCCGCCGCTGGTGAAGACGATCTCAGATGGCTCTGCGGCAATCAGTGCGGCCACGGCCGACCGTGCCTCGTCGAGAATCGCCTTCGCGCGCTGGCCAAAGTGGTGAACGCTCGAGGCATTCCCGAACTCGCTCGTCATCACCCGAGCGATAGCTTCGGCAACGGCTGCATCGACAGGTGTCGTCGCGTTGTGGTCGAAGTAGATCCGCATGATCGATCTTTCAATGGTAGCATTCGCCTCTAACTCGCAGCAATAAAAGGACTAGACACCGGGTAAATCGCGTGCGTATACTGACCGGACCCTGCAGCCAGAGCCGCGGAACTTCGATAACTAAAGGTGGAGATTGCCAATGTGGAAACGGGATGATGCGGCAAAGCCAAGTGCACCGGCCGGCCAGGGGCCTGCCCCGGCGCAGCACAGCCCTGCGCCGCTAACCGCGGAGCCAACGTCGCGTTCGGCGCCAGCCAGCGACCCTCAGCGTGGACAGGAGAGAACTGTTGTGAACATAGGCAAATCGGTCGTCATCAAAGGCGAGCTCAACGGCAGCGAAGATCTCACGATTGAAGGCCAGGTTGAAGGCAAGATCGAGTTGCGTCAGAACGTGCTCACGATCGGTGCGAACGCGCGCATCAAGGCCCAGGTGTTTGCCAAAGCCGTGATCATCCTCGGCGAGGTGACGGGCAACGTCAGCGCCTCCGAAAAAGTCGACATCCGCGACAACGGATCGGTGGATGGCGACATCGCTGCCCCCCGGGTGGCGATTGCCGAAGGTGCGCACTTCCGCGGCAGCATCGACATGCAGAAGGGCGGCGCGGCACCGAAGGCTGACACCAAGGCGCCCGCTGCGACTGCCTCGACGCAGTCGTCCGGACAGCAGACGCCGGCTGCCGCCGGCGCCAATCGTTAGCCATCGCATCGGTCGCCGGGCGGTCGTGTGACCCGTCGCGAAATGTGACACGGCACGGTCGTCCGGCTGCGCGATTGTCCTTACATGCTGTCAGACATCCTCCGCTGGGGGGGGAAACGCCCCGGCCAGGCCGACCATCCCGGTGACGCGCCGTCGGTGCGCGGCGGCGATACGCTCGTCCCGTCGAAAGCGTTGCCCAAGTTCCTGTCGGCGATTGCCCATCAGTCCGAGGCACCGGTGCTCATCGACCTCGGTCCGGTGATCGGCGCCAACGTGTCGTTTTTTGGCGAGCAGCTCGGGTGCAAACTTTTCATCGAAGATTTGTTTGCCGATTACGATCGCCATTCGCGGGCAAACACGCTGGACGAACTCGCGCCGGCGATGGACAAGCGCTTCCGTCACGCCGACGGAAGCGTTGACGGAATCCTGTGCTGGGATGTGTTCGATTTCCTGCCGAAGGCCGCTTCGCAGGCGCTCGCAAAACAGATCGTTCGTATGCTGCGGCCGGGCGGATCCGTCATGGGGTTCTTCTGCAGTACCGCCGCACCGGTAAAGGCTCCCTTCACCAAGTACGAAATCGCCGACGAAAAATCTCTTCGTCATCGTCCACACGCCGGCGCTGGCGGCGCGAAGCACGTGCTGCTCAACCGCGACATCATCAAGATGTTCGAGGGCCTAGTCGTGTCGGATTCGTTCCTGCTGAAAAGCAATACCCGGGAGATCCTGCTGAAGCGCAGGAGTTAGCCTCCCATGCGTCCGGTCATCGCTCTGCTGAGCGACTTCGGCACGCGCGATCACTACGCCGGGACGATGAAGGGAGTGATGATCGGGATCTGTCCCGACGTCACTCTGGTTGACATCACGCACGAAATTACGCCGCACGACGTTCTGGAAGGCGCGCTGCAGCTGGCGGCGTCCTGCCGGTACTTTCCCGCCGGAACGATATTTCTGGCGATCGTCGATCCCGGGGTCGGCTCGTTGCGCCGGGGGATTGCGGCCGAAGCGGGCGACTACCGTTTCGTCGCCCCCGACAACGGCGTGCTGACAGCGGCTCTCCACGACTTTCCGCCCAAGCGCGTCGTCGAATTGACCGAGCGTAGATACGCGCGTCCAACCGTCAGCCGCACGTTCGAGGGACGGGATCGCTTCGCGCCGGCGGCCGCGTGGCTCGCCAAAGGCATTCAGCTTTCCGCTCTCGGCCGCACCGTTTCCACCTACCACCAGCTCGAAATTCCGCAGCCTGAAGTTGGAGACGAGCTCGGCGGGGTCGTCCTCCTCGTCGATCGCTTCGGCAACCTGGTCACGAACATCGATCGAAAGACATTCGAGACCTTCACGCGCGGCCAGACCGTTGCGCTCAAAGTCGGCGATCACGCGGTCGCCGGGGTCGTCGCGACATACGCCGATATTCGTGCGGGAGAGGTTTGCGGTCTTTTTGGCAGTAGCGACCACCTCGAGTTTGCGGTGAACGGGGGGAGTGCTGCGGACGCGCTCAAGGTCTCGCGGGGGGCGCGCGTCGAGATCGCGAGACTCTGATACCCGAGTCGCGGGGGTCACGTCGATTGTGGATTGGCGACTGGCGAGTGCAGATTTCTCCGAGGGCCGACTGCCCATTGAGATTGCCGATTGCCGATATAAGGGCGAGGCTGCAATCGACAATCGTCAATCTCAATCGACAATCGTCAATCTTACAAATCGGCAATCTTCAGTTTCGCAATCCGCAATCGATCAGATGGCGTTGCACTACAATTCCCCATGCTTGATTTCGATCTCACAGACGAGCAACAACTGCTGGAGCAGTCCGTGCGTGAATGGGGCGCGCGTGAAATTGCGCCTCGCATTCGCGACCTCGATCGCGAACATCGGTTCGACAAAAACATTCTTCCCCAGATGGCCGAACTCGGTCTGCTGGGTTGCTCTGTGCCGACCGAGTATGGCGGCGCGGGAATGGACTACATCAGCCTCGGATTGATCTCCGAGGAACTGGAGTACGTCGATACGTCGCTTCGCGTGATTATGTCGGTGCACGCCGGACTGAACTGTCTGACGCTTCTTTCCTGGGGAACCGAAGATCAGAAACAGCGATACCTCGTGCCGCAAGCCAAGGGGCAGAAGATCGCGACCTATGGGCTCACCGAGCCAGCGGCAGGGAGTGATGTTCGCGGGATTCAAACCGTGGCGGTGAAAAAGGGGGACCGGTATTACCTGACGGGCGAAAAGATGTGGATTTCACTCGCCGACGTCGCCGATAACTTTCTCGTTTTTGCCTGGTCCGATCTCGAGAAAAAGAAACAGCGCGATCCGTCAGGCATTACCGCATTCATCATCGAGCGATCGTTCAAGGGTTTCTCGAGCGGAACCTTGAAGGAAAAGTGGGGAATCCTGGCCGGCAACACCGGCTTCTTCAAGATGGAGGACGTCGCGGTCCCCGAAGCAAACGTGGTCGGTCAACCGGGAGAAGGATTCAAGATTGCGATGTTTGCGCTCGACCAGGGACGATACACGGTCGCGGCGGGCGCGACCGGGTTGATTCGCGCCTGTCGTGACGCGAGTGCAAAGTACGCGAAAGAACGAAAGACATTCGGAACCGTGATTGCCGAGCATCAACTGGTGAAGGAGATGATCGCGCAAATGGAGTCCGATTATCAGGCGGCGCGGCTGCTCTGGATGCGCGCCGGGTTCCTCAAGAACCATGGCCGGCGCAACACCCGCGAGACAGGTCTTGCCAAATGGTTTGCCACCGTTGCATCCGAGCGCGCGGCTGGCGACGCCGTCCAGGTTCACGGCGCAAACGGCTACTCAGACGAGTACCCGGTTGGCCGGTTCTATCGCAACTGCAAAGGTGCGGTGATCTACGAGGGCACGCGCGAGATTCACAAGATCATGCAGGCAGATTACGTGCTCGGCCTGCGTCAAGACCGCCCCACACGGTGTGAATTACCGAAGTACGGGGCATGACGCTCCTGGCTATTGACGGCTGGCTACTGGCGCCTGGCGCGATTCAGCGATTCGAGGATTCAGGGATTAGGCATTCGCGATCAGTGATCAGTGATTAGAGATTCAATGGACTCAGATCTGTCACTTGAATTCCTCGGCGTCGTCGAACAAGCGGCGATTGCCTGCGCGCACACGATGGGGCTGGGCGACTGGCGCAAAAGCGATCAGGCGGCCGTCGAGACGATGAGGAAGTGCATGGACGATGTGCCGATCAACGGCACGATCGTCATCGGGGAAGGGGAGCGCGACGAAGCGCCGATGCTCTATATCGGCGAAAAAGTGGGTCTGGGGGCGGTCAGCCAGGCGGTAGCCGCACGGTTGCCAGCGATTGATATCGCCGTCGATCCGCTTGAAGGCACGAACCTGTGCGCGACCGGCGCGCCCAATGCCATCGTGGTCCTGGCGGCGTCGAACCGTGGCGGGTTGCTGCACGCGCCTGATCTCTACATGCAGAAACTGGTGGTCGGCCCCGGAGCGAAGGATTCGGTTCAGCTCGACGCACCCGTCCGAGACAATCTGCGCGCGATCGCGAAGTCACTCGATCGCGATGTCGAAGATCTCGTCGTGATGGTCCTCGATCGACCGCGGCACGCCCAGCTCGTTGAGGAAATCCGCGAGACCGGTGCCCGGATCCGACTGATCAGCGATGGCGACCTCTCGGCAGGTATTGCCGCCGCGGTGGTTGGCAGCGGGGTTCATGCGGTCATGGGAATTGGGGGCGCGCCGGAAGGTGTGCTGACGGCCGCCGCAATGCGCTGTTTGCACGGCGAAATCTATGGCCGTTTGATGGTGAACAAGCCCGAGCACGAAGCACGCTGCCAGGCGATGGGCATCTCGGACTTCAACAAGGTCTACACCTCAAAGGATCTCGCCTGCGGCGACAACATCATCTTTGCCGCGACCGGCGTGACCGATGGAACGCTGATGAAAGGTGTCCGCTTTTTCGGCGATGGCGTGCGAACCAGCTCGCTGATCATGCAGAGTCGGCCGTCGCGCATCCGGTTCATTGACACGATTCACGTCGAGCAGACGAAGAGCGTGAAGGTGAGGTTCTAAGCCACGGAAGAAAAGGTGCAGTTCTAAGCCACGGAAGAACACGGATTAACACGGATCGGATCCCGGATCCCGGAAAACGGATCGGAATTAGCACGGACTAACACACCGGATGCATTCGCACTGGCGAAGAAACCTCTTCGCCGTTACCGCCGCCAGCTTCATTGGCTTTACCGGCTTCACGCTGGTGATGCCGTTCCTGCCGCTCTATTTCAAGCTCCTTGGCGTCGACGATGTCGGCGAGATCGCGATGTGGTCCGGGTTGAGCCTTGGCGTCACTCCAGGCTTGACCGCGATTCTGGCGCCGTTTTGGGGACGCCTCGCCGACCGCTACGGTCGCAAGATCATGGTCGAGCGTTCGCTTGTGAGTTTCGTCATCGTCATGGGCGCGATGGCGTACGTGCAGCGTCCATGGCACGTGTTTGCTCTCCGCGCGCTCCAGGGATTCTTTGCCGGATACGGGTCGTTGACCCTGACGATGGCAGCGGATTCGGCGCCGCGCGACCGCATGGCGTATGCCATCGGGTTCGTCCAGACCGCGCAACGACTGGGACCGGCAATAGGCCCGATCGTCGGCGGAAGCGTTGCCCAGATCGCCGGATTGAGAAACGCATTTCTGGTGACTGCATGCTTCTACCTCGTTGCCGTCCTCCTCGTTGTTTTCATGTACGACGAACATCGCGCACCGCACACCGTAGCAACCAAGGATGAACGGGTGACGTTCCGCAGCATGCTGGCATTCGAGAATTTCATTCTGTTGATGGCGGTCGTTTTTGGATTGCAATTCGTCGATCGCAGCTTCGGCCCGGTGTTGCCTTTGTTCGTGGCCCAAGTCGGAACCCCGGTCAGCCGCGTGCCGATCGTCGCGGGCGTGTTGTTCTCGATTGCGGCCGGCACCGGAGCGGTCGGGCATCACATCTGCGCCCGGCTGCTGCGGCGAGCGTCGCCGAGACGAGTCATCGCGGTGAGCGCGGCGATCGGTTCGGCGGGTGCGTTCATCTATGTGTTAGCCACCGGGCCCTGGCTCCTGGTGCTGGGGACACCGATTTTTGGGATTGCGATTGGGATTGCGACAACCGCCGCCTACACTGCCGCAAGCAGCGTCATGCCCGCGAGCGGTCGCGGCGCCGGGTTCGGCTTATTGACGACGGCATCGTTGGCCGGTCTCGCGTTGAGCCCAATTGTAAATGGGATACTCGGCGCAACCAGCATCCGCGCCGTATTCATGCTGGACGCCGTCGGGCTCGCCAGCCTCGCTGCCATCGTTTCGCGACTGATGATCGTTGCCCCGATGGTGAGTGCGACCGCCCCCGCGACTGAAGAGATCTGAGTTGGTTCGCATCATCGTCAACGACGAACAGCCGCTAGCGCACGCCATTGCGGCGGCCGTCGAGGCGTTGCGCGCCGGACGCGTGGTCGCGTTTCCCACGGACACGCTGTACGGGCTGGCGGTCGATCCACGGCGGCCGGATGCGGTCGAGCGGCTGTTCGGGTTGAAAGGACGTGATGCGCGCAGCGCGGTTCCGCTCGTGGCGGCGACGCTCGAACAGGCGACGCTGGTGGCCAACTTCACCGGCCGTGAGCGACGGGCGGCTGCGGCATTCTGGCCAGGACCACTGACGATTGTGGCTGCGGCGAACTCTGCCGTTACGCCTGAAGCGCTTGGTGGACGGGGAACAGTCGCGATCAGGGTTCCCGCCCACGAAATCGCGCGGGAGCTCGCCCGCGCATTTCGATTTCCGATCACCGCCACGAGCGCCAACCGGTCTGGTCAACCCGCTGCGGACTCTGCCGACGCTGTGGCCTCCGCTCTGCCTGATGTCGACGTTCTCGTCGATGCCGGTCGCGCTCCGGGCGGTGCGCCATCCACGATCATTTCGTTCGAGGACGCGCGCCCGATACTGCTGCGCGAAGGCGCAGTGCTATGGGAGCGCGTGATAAAATCGCTGCAGTGACACGTCATTCGGCTTCGCGATCGACCACGCCGGATCGACAGGAGCGTGCGGCGCTTGTCGGGCTGTTCAGCGGTCATTCCCGCCATTTCGATCCCGAGCATTCTCTCGACGAACTCGCCGGCCTCGCTTCCGCGGCAGGAGCGTCGGTTGTGCTGCGTGTGCTTCAGGAGCGGGCGAAGCCGGATCCGGCGACATTTCTCGGCAGCGGCAAGATCGCGACACTGGCGACATCATGCGATGAACTCGACGTTGATGTCGTCATCTTCGATAACGAATTGTCGCCGGCACAGCTCAGGAATCTCGAGCAGCGTCTCGAGCGAAAAGTTGTGGACCGGACGCAGCTGATTCTCGATATCTTTGCGCGTCGGGCGCGCACGCGGGAGGGCAAGCTTCAGGTCGAGCTGGCGCAGCTGAAGTACCTCATGCCTCGACTCGTCGGTTCCGCGACCGAACTCTCACGTCTTGGCGGTGGTATCGGAACACGAGGTCCCGGCGAAACCAAACTCGAAACCGACCGGCGCCGCATTCGCCATCGCATCAGCGTCATTTCGAAGGACATCGATGTCGTTCGGCAACGGCGGTCGCAGCTCCGCGAACGCCGTCACAAGGCGGCAGTGCCGACCGTGGCGCTCGTCGGCTACACCAATGCCGGCAAGACTACCTTGTTCAATAGCCTCACCGGCGGGGAAGCGGTCGCGTCCGACGCGTTGTTCGTGACCCTCGATCCGCTCGTCCGCAGGGTGCGCCTGCCGGATCGCCGCGAGTTGCTCGTGTCCGACACGGTCGGGTTCATCGAGCGGTTGCCGCATTCACTCGTGGCTGCTTTTCGCGCGACGCTCGAAGAGGTCGCGTCGGCAGACTTGCTGCTCCATGTCATCGACGCGTCGAGTCCGGAGCGGGATCGTCACATCGAAGCCGTGCACACCGTGCTTGCCGAAGTCGGGGCGGATCGTGTGCCTTCGGTCGAGGTCTTCAACAAGTGCGACGCCATTTCCGCCACCGAGCGATCACGCATCCACGCGTTGTATCCCGGCGCGTTGTGCGTGTCGGCGATCACTGGTGAAGGACGCGATGACCTTGTCGCGGCGATGGAAGTACGGCTGGCCCTCGACACCGCGCATGTCACCATGGAGTTCGATGCCGGCGACGCCGATCGCGATCGGATCGCGCATCTATATCGGATTGGCCGGATTCTGCGTCACGTGGCGAGCGACGGCCGTGTGTCGATCGAAGCGGAAGTGCCGCGGCGCGTGCTCGAGCAGTTTCCCTCTGCAGTACTGCAATGACGCGTCGTGCGCCGCTTGTCGGGATCGTTTTTGCGCTCGTGGCGCTGGCCGGATGCGCGACAAGTCGCGCGCCGGCGGTCCCGCCGCCGACGACGCCGCATTTTCCGGATTACGTCTTTCCATCGATTCCGGGTCAGATGAGTAGCCCCGCGATTGGCGCGCTCCACGAGCTCGGTTGGCAATGGCTGCAGGCGGGTGACGCAAAGGCCGCGGAGCGCAATTTCACAACGGCGCTGAAACAGTCCCCGGGGTTCTATCCGTCAGAAGCCGGTCTCGGATACACGGCGCTGGCGCGCAAGGACGGGAAGGAAGCCTCGTCGCATTTCGATCGCGCCCTGGGCGCGAATCCGTCGTACGCGCCGGCCCTGGCGGGCAAAGGCGAAGCGCTGCTGGTGCTCGGCCAACGTGACCAGGCGCTCGCCAGCTTCGAAGCCGCGGTGTCTGCCGATCCGCAACTGTCGACGCTCCGAAGTCGCATCGAAGTCCTGCGCTTTCGCGGCCTGCAGGATGATGTCGACGCCGCGCGAAAGGCGGCGGAGAGCGGTCGTCTGCCGGAAGCGCGCGGATTGTACGAACGGACGATTGCGGCTTCTCCCGATAGCCCGTTCCTCTATCGCGAGCTTGCGATCGTCGAGAAACGCGAGGGTAACCTCGCGCGCGCACTCGAGCACGCGCAGAAGGGTGCCGCCCTCAACCCGACCGAGTCTCGAAACTTCACGACCATTGGCGAAATCTACGAAGCACAGTCCGAGTACGGCAAAGCGGTCGACGCCTATACCACGGCGTTATCACTCGAACCCAACGACGCGGTCGAAGCGAAGCTCGACGAATTGCGTGCGCGCGCAGCATTTGCCGCGATGCCGGAGGAGTATCGCTCGATTGAGACCTCGCCGACGGTCAACCGGGCGCAGCTCGCGGCGTTGTTCGGGGTTCGACTGGAGGAGCTTCTCAAACGTGCGCCGCGCTCGAACGCGATTGTCATCACCGACACGCGCGGCAGTTGGGCGGCACCCTGGATCCTCTCGACCGCCAGGGCCGGAGTCATGGAGGTGTTTCCCAATCATACGTTTCAGCCCACCATCGCGGTCAGGCGCAGCGATCTTGCACAGGCCGCGTCGAATGTGTTGACCCTGATTGCCCCGACAAATCCGCGTGTGGCTGCCGCGTTGAAGACCGCGCGCGGACGGTTTCCCGATATTTCGGCCGGCCACCTGAGCTATCACGCGGCATCGGTCGTCGTCGACACAGGCGTCATGACCACGACGAACGACGGCACCTTTCAGCTCTCGCGTCCCGTGACAGGACAGGAAGCTGTAGCGGCGGTGAATAAGCTCGTCGAGTTGTCCGGCCGTTCATCCCGATGAATCAGCTGACAGCGGCGAATCTGTTGACGCTGCTGCGGATGGTACTGATTCCGCCATTTGCAATCCTGCTGTTGTACGGATACCGCGGGTGGGCGCTCGTCGTCTTTCTCGCTGCCGGGGTCACGGATCTGTTCGACGGACTTATCGCCCGGCTGACAGGCCAGAAAACGACACTCGGCGCGTGGCTCGATCCGATGGCCGACAAGCTCCTGCTCGTCACCATGTTCGTGATGCTGACGCTGCCGGGGCTTGGGACGGCGAACCGGCTGCCATTGTGGTTCACGATTCTCGTGCTCAGCCGGGATATTGCAATTGTGCTTACGGTTGCCGTCGTCAATCTCGCGA
Source organism: Vicinamibacterales bacterium (assembly GCA_035758845.1). GTDB lineage: Bacteria > Acidobacteriota > Vicinamibacteria > Vicinamibacterales > 2-12-FULL-66-21 > JALZOC01. The sequence continues at coordinate 19,887 of DASTVZ010000031.1, read as the reverse complement.
TCGGTCCACGCACCTTCCGCCCCTCAATCTACGGCAAGATTGCGACCGCTACCTACATCGTCACCGGAGTTATCACGCTGTATTTCAACTATCTGAATGTTGAATCGATCGTGATTACCGCGTTCGTGTATGGTTCGCTCGTCATCACGCTGGTGTCCGCGTTCGACTATCTGATTAAGGTCGTTCACCTGGGGCATTGAACCGGCGCGCTCTCTAACCAGCCGACCCCGCCATAAAGTCGATCCTTCCATCGTCCGATATTCCCAGAGCACCCCATTGCTCTTCCTGGTCGTGTTTCGAAGCCGCCGGGACACGCCGCAACGCACGCGTCTCGCGAGGAAATCCATGCTGGAAGCATTTAAGAAATCAGGGAAAAACGGCCGAAATCAGGCCGAAGAGCTCGAGGCGCTGATTGCGACGTGCCGCGAAGAGCGAGCCGCACTGAGCACGATGTTGACGCAGATGCAGTTGCAGTCGAGCAAGCTGGCGACGGCGGGAAAGTCGCTACAAGAAGTCGATGAAAAGGCTGGCCAGGCGCACGCGCTACTCAATGAGGTGATGGAGCGTCTGGCAAAGGCGGATACCCGGGCCAAGGAACTCGAGACGATTGACGCGCGCATTGGCTCACTGGCCGATTCGGTACGCGAGGCCCGAGAAGAAACGGGGCGGCTGACGGCCCCGGGCGGGGAACTCCACCAACACAGGCAGGCGATCGAAACGCTATCGTCGCAGGCGCAAGCGGCGCTCGACGCGTCCGAGACCCTCGAGCGCGACCAGGCAACCCTTGACGCTCTTCGAGATCAGGTCCGTCAATCGCAGTCGGAAGTGCGTGATTCGAAGGACGAGTACGCCCAGCTCCGGGCCCAGTTGGATACGCTCCGCGGGCACGCGGCCGAAATCTCGCAGGAGATGACGCGTACACGCGATCTATCGCGCAGCACGCTCGACGAAGCACAGGCGGCCGCACAGGCCGTGGACAGCGTGGAAAACAGGCTCGGCCCGCTCCAGGAACTGCGCGAAATTGCGCGAACCACCGAGGAGCGTATGACCGGCCTGAACGCGCTCGCGGAGCATGTGAACCAGAAGATCAAGGCGCTGGAAAACCAGAAACACACGGTCGAACGCGCGGTTGTCGAGTCCAATCGCCTGAACGAAATGATCTGGGCGATGGATGTGCAGATCAACAAGCTCAATGAGGGTGGGCTTCAGGTATCCCGCACCGAAGAACTAATCGAGCGGGTCGAGGGGCTGGCGCAACAGGTATCGGGGCAGATCGAAGCGGGGACGAGGGCACGCGATGATTTCGCGCGCGATCTCCTGAAGCTGGAGAAGGATCGGTCGGCGCTTGCCGGATTTGCGCACGCGTTTACGGAACGAATGACGGTGGAACGTACTGCGCTTGACGGCTTCGATCAGCGAGTCAAAGGGCTGCAAGGCGCGGTCGCGGATGCTGAAAAGAAACTCGAAGAACACGCCGAGCAGGATCGGCGCCGCGAGGCGGCGGATGCGCGCGTGGCGCACCTGGCCAAGCAGCTCGAGAAACTGAACATCGAAGCGACCGAGTTACAGCGCAAGCAGACGACCCTGGAGTCGCTGCAGACGTCGCTTGTTGAAGTCGACGACCTCGCCAAACGGACAGCCTCGCAATACGACAGCCTCGACAAGGGCCGGCAGCAGCTCGAGGGGCTCCGTCAGGAGATGCGCGAGCTATTCAAGTCGCATGCACAGGCCGCCGAGTTGCGCGACCGTCTCGCAACCGATCGCACGGCTGTCGAAGCGTTTCTTGCGCGCATCGAGTCCTTCAGCGCGGGGATTCCTCAACTGGAGATCCGTCTCGACGCGATCGTGGAAAAGCTGGCAACTGTCGATGACGGAACGCAAAAGGCGGCAGCGCTGGCCGCGCTTGCCGGCGACCTCGATCGCCGAATGTCGAGGCTGGCGACGCAGGAGCAGTTTGTCGAGCGTGTTGCGGGCCGGCTCGACGCGTTGACGACGACGACGGTTGAAGTCGATCAAAAACTCGAGCAGCAGATCATGCGTCGCGCCGAATTGGATGCCTTGCGGAGTCAGGCAGACGGTGTCGCCATTCAGGTTGCCGACGCGCGGCAGAAACTCGAAGCGGTCAGCGCGATTCAGCAACAACTTCTGCCGTTGACGACGCAGTTATCCGCGCTCACCGAACAGATCGAGACCGCTCACGCGCGTTTCCTGGCGGCGCAAAAAGACGAGGCCACGCTGGCAGAGCAGGAGCGGCGACTGTCGACGCTCGACGAGCAGGCGCGGCTCGCGTCAAGCGAGATCGCCGCTCGCGTGTCAGAGGTACAGGCGCTGTCAAGTGAACTGCACCGCTCGGTCTCGGTGAAAAATGAGCTGATCGACGAGCTTGCCGGCGTTCAGGCGCGCCAGAACGACGTCGCGACGCAACTGGATGCGGTTGACGGCCAATTGAAGCGGCTGGAAGCTGCGGCCAGGGATCTCGACAAACGAGGTTCACAGCTCGCCTTCGCGGAAAAGCGGATCGGCGCGTTCGAGACACAGCTCGTCGATTTGGGCGAGATGGCAAACGAAATCGAAGGCACCCTGCAACGCGTCACCGAGCGTGAAACACTCGTACAGACCGTTCGACGCGAAGTCGAGGGCATTCACGAGATCAGCGCGCGAAGCAAGGCGGATCTCGAGTATGTCGCTGCGCATCGGGCAGAGATGGTGACACTGCGCGATCAGCTGGACGGGCTCCTGGCCACGATCGCGGAGACAGAAACGCGGATCGCGGCCATCGACGGGCGTCGAAAGGTCGTCGACGAAGTGCAGGTGAAGACGAACGTCATTGTCAACATGCTCGAGGACGTGCGCCTCAACATGGACACCCTCGGCGAGCACAAGACGATCATGGAGCAGGCGATGGCCGACTTCACGCGCCTGACCGAGCTGGTGCAAGAATCTCAAACGACCCTGCGCGCGTTGAAGGCAGAGCGCGAACTGGCGGGCAAAATCGAGCGCGGTACGAAGCGCCTCCGAGCCAAGACCGACCGAGGTCAGGCGGGGGTCAAACCGGGGTCAAACCACACGTCTGACCCCGGTTTGACCCCGGTCTAGTTCGGATACGGGGGGCTTTGCCCCCGACCCCCACGCGCCTGTGGCGCGCCTAGGCGAGTTCTAGACCTTAGTCCGGAAATACTCGAGGGTGCGAGTCAGACCCTCTTCGAGGGGTACTTTTGGCTCCCACCCGAGAAGCGTACGCGCCCGGGTGATATCCGGCTGACGGACTTTCGGATCGTCTTCAGGCAGGGGACGATACACAATCTTGCTCTTGGAACCGGTCAGCTTGACGATCGTCCGGGCGATCTCTTCGATAGTCATCTCGTGCGGGTTCCCAATGTTGACGGGATCGTTCACGTTGGATTGCATCAGGCGAATGATCCCGTCGACCAGATCGCTCACGTAGCAGAAGCTGCGGGTCTGCTGGCCGTTGCCGAAGATCGTGACATCCTCTCCCGTCAGGGCCTGACTCATGAACGCAGGCACCGCCCGGCCGTCCCGCAGCCGCATGCGCGGGCCATAGGTGTTGAAGATGCGAACGATTTTCGCGTCGACACCATGAAAGCGGTGATACGCAGTCGTCATCGCTTCGGCAAACCGCTTGGCCTCGTCGTAGACGCCACGCGGGCCAATCGGATTCACGTTCCCCCAGTAAGTCTCCTTCTGCGGATGCTCCAGCGGATCGCCGTAGACCTCTGAGGTCGACGCCAGCACGAACCGCGCGTTCTTGGCTTTTGCCAGTCCGAGCGCCTTGTGGGTCCCAAGCGCGCCAACCTTCAGCGTCGGGATCGGCAGCTCGAGGTAATCGATCGGACTTGCCGGACTCGCCCAATGCAACACCGCGTCGACAGGACCTTCGATGTGGATGTAGTTGGTGACGTCATGCTTCACGAACACGAAATCGCGCCCCAACAGGTGCGCGATGTTCGCCGTGTCGCCCGTCAGAAGGTTGTCGATGCCGATGACCGAATGGCCGCGATCGAGAAGTGTTTCTGACAAGTGAGAACCGATGAAGCCGGCGGCGCCGGTAATGACAATACGCATGGGTCAGTTGTGAAATTGTCGATTGCTGATTGTCGATTGCTGATTGTTTTGATTGTGGATTGTCGATCGAGACTGTTGATCGTGGATTCAATTGCGTATTCAGCGCGGCCTTCAGACCGCGCCAATTCAGCAATCAGCATTCAGCAATCAGAATTTTCAATATGCATGCTTCTGCAGCCCGCGCAACACCGTCAGGCACATGATCTTGATGTCGAGCGCGACGGACCAGTTCTCGATGTAATACAAGTCGTACTCGATGCGCTTTTCGAGCGACGTGTTGCCGCGCCAGCCGTTGACCTGCGCCCAGCCAGTGATTCCGGCCTTCACCTTGTGGCGCAACATGTACTGGGGAATGCGGTGCTTGAATTGCTCGACGAAATACGGACGTTCCGGCCGTGGACCGACAATCGACATATCGCCGCGAAGCACGTTCCAGAGTTGCGGCAGTTCGTCCAGATCCATTCGGCGAAGCCATTGGCCCACCCGCGTACACCGCGGGTCTTCGTCACGCGCCCAGACCGGGCCGGTTTCATCTTCGGCTCCCGGATACATGGATCTGAACTTGTAGACCTGGAAGGCCTTGCCATCGAGACCCATGCGTTCCTGTTTGTAGAACACCGGGCCTTCGGAGGTCTGCTTGATGAGTGCCGCGATAATCGCGAACGGCACCGACAATCCCGCCAGCGCGCACGACGAGATGACGACATCAATCCCGCGTTTTAAAACGCTGTTGAAACCCCTCAGCGGCACGTCGTTGAGACTGATGATCGGAACGCCGTCGAGGTTTTCCAGGCGCGCGCGCAGCGCGATGAACTGGAGCAGGTCCGGGACGACGTGCACCTCGACCGCTTCGCGGTTCGTGGCTTCGACGATCCCCAGCATTTTCACGTGTTCTTCGAGCGGAAGCGCGACATATACGTGATCGATGTTTTCCTGCCGGATGATCTCGTCCGCCTCGCACAGGGTTCCAAGAAGAGGCAGCCCACGATAACCAATGTGATCGCCGGCGGCTTTGTCGTCCAAGAATCCGATGATCTTGAACCCAAGCTCACGATGTTCCAGCACCTTGTCAGCAACCAGTTTCCCGAGATCGCTGGCTCCGACGATCAACACGCGCTTGAGGCCGATGCCCGCTTTCCACCGACGCTCCAGTGCCTCGCGCACAAACTCGCGCGAGGCGTAGGCAAGCACGATGTTGATCACGAGGTAGAACGCCCAGACGAGTTGCGACACTTCGTAGACACCGAGGTCCTTCAGCGCGTCGGGCACATAGTAGGTGTTGTAGTACAGCGTGCCTCCAACGCCGAAAACCACGGCGAGGATGCTGCCGACGAAGACCGCAAAGAAATCGTCAACGCGTGAGCGGCCGCGGCGGAGGTGATAGACACCCTGCACATGAAACGCGACTGGCAGGATGGCCATGACGAAGGGCAGGAGCTTGCCGTAGTACTCGAACTGCGGAAGGCCCTTGGTGACCGGGATGATGTCGGCCAGCCAATGAAACCGCAGCATGTAAGCGAGCGCGAACGATGACCCGCTGATTAAAGCGTCGGTGATGACGAAGAAGAGGACGAGCAGGCGGTTATACCGCCGCATCATCGCGGACGCTCCCGTTCTGCCACGGCTTCCGCGACCACTTGCTGGAAATTGGCCATGAAGTGCGCGCGCGAAAAACGCTCGGCGTGCCTATGGAACTCCTCAGGATCGCGCTTCAGCGGTCGCACCCGATCGAGCCCCTCGGCGAAGGCGTCGATCGAGCCGTCGCGAACGAGAACCCCCGTGACTAGGTCCTGGACGGTCTCGCAGGCCCCCCCATCCGCAAGGGCAACGACGGGCGTGCCGCAGGCCTGAGCTTCGACCGGGACCATCCCGAAGTCTTCGGTTCCCGGGAGCAGGACGGCAGTCGCTTCGCGATACAGGTCTCGAATTTCTTCGTTGGTACGCCAGCCGAGAAAGTCCACATCCGCTGCAGTCGCCAGAGCCCGTAGCCGCGACTCTTCGGGTCCTCGCCCTACAATTTTGAGCTTCGCTCCTACCCGACGACAGGCGTCAATGGCCACATCCAGCCGCTTATAGGGCACGAGCGCCGACACGATGAGGAACGCAGGTTGGAGTGGCTGAGCTGGCGCGGACGCCGAAGGCCGATAGAAGGTCGTATCTACGGGAGGATGCACAACAGTCGATCCGCGATTATAGTATCGGCGGATCCTGCCCGCAACATATTGAGAGTTCGCAAGAAAGCGGTCCACCCGTCCCGCCGTGGCCGCGTCCCACCGGGCCAGATGTGCCAGGACCGGACGAAGCAGCCAGCTCTTGACCTGTCCTACCTGAGCCGGACCGAAATACCAGTCGAATTGATCCCAGGCGTATCGCATCGGGGAGTGGCAGTAACAGATATGCGTCGCCGATGCTCGTCGAATAACTGACTTCGCGGCGCAGTGGCTGCTGCTGATGACCAAATCGTAACGGTCAAGGTCGAACGTCTCGACGATCATGGGAAAGAGCGGCAGATACTGACGGTAAAGCCGTCCGGCCCTCGGGAACCGCTGCACGGCGGAGCAACGGATCCGATGCGATTCGATCCGCTCCGAGACGCTGCCTCTGACGTGCACGAGCGTGTAGATGTCGGCCTGGGGATACAGCTCGCAGATCGCTTCGAGGACCTTCTCGCCGCCGCGCATCCCGGTGAGCCAGTCGTGAACTATTGCGACACGTTGTGGCGATTGGCTATTGGCGACTAGCGATTGGCTAGACGTGTTGAGATCATCAGCCGCGGATCGCGAACCGCCAACCGCCGTCCACCAACCACTACTCACTCCGCCAACACCTCTCCGTAAATCTCTCGCACCCGCCGCACCGATCGTTCCCACGAGAACTCTTTCACTCGGCGAAGACCCCGTTCGCGCAAGTCTTCTCGCAGATCCGAGTCCATCAACACTCGCCGAATGGCCCGCGCGATTTCGTTCGCATCCAGCGGGTCGATGAGGAGTGCCGCATCGCCGACGACCTCCGGCAGCGACGAGACGTTCGACGTGATGACGGGCGTTCCACTGGCCATCGCTTCCAGCGGTGGAAAACCGAAACCTTCATAGAGGGAGGGAAAGACGAACACTCGGGCGAGACGATAGAGCACGGCCAGCGTCTTGTCGGAGACGAAGCCGAAAAACCTGACGTGCTTGTGCAGCTTGTATCGATGAACCGCCCGGCGCAGCGTCGCGTACTTCGAAATCTCGTCGCCGATGATCAGGAGCTTGACGTGCGCGAGATCCGGATCCTGGCGCAGCGTGTGGAAGGCCTCGATCAGCCGCTCGAGGTTCTTGTGCGGCTTGATGTTGCCCGCATAGAGCACGTAGGGTGCGTTGAGCTGATAGCGTTCACGGACACGCTCGATCTCTTCCAGGCTCGGTGTTTCACCAAGCCGGTCATCGATGGCGTTGTGGATGACGTCGATCTTTTTTTCCGGAATCCGGAAATAGTGCAGGATGTCGCGTTTCGACGCGTCCGACACCGTGAGTACGCGATTGGCCCGGTGCGTCGCCATCCACATTGCCGATCTCGCATAGGCGTATCCCAGGCGGTTGGGAAGGTACTGGGGAAACCGGAGATGAATGCAGTCGTGAATGGTGACGACCGCTTTGCAGGGCGTCAACGCCGGCAGCACGTAGTGCGGCGCATGAAACAAATCGATCTTTTCGCGTCTCAGGTCGAGCGGAATCCGGAGCTGCTCGCCCACTGAGTAGGGCTTCGCCGTCTCGATTATCGTGCGGAAGTTCCGGCCGAGCTCCTCCAAGGCTCCGCTGTCAACGGCATAACAGAACACAACGTACTCGGTTTCCGAATCCAGCCGCGATAAATGGCGGAGAAGATTCCGGAGATACGTACCGATGCCGTAGTCCCGAATCTTGCGAGCATCGATGGCGATTCTCACATTTCTACCCGGGCGGCTTCGCCCCCGCGCCTTAAAGTTCTGGAAACGCTTCGAATCATGCGGTGCGACACTGGATTTTACTTCGGGAATTCCCCCTTTACCCTGAGGTACGTCCGCAGCACCGGCGCCCAGGCGGGGTGATGTTTCTCGTAAAAGGCCATCTGGCTGCGTCGATATGCCTGGTTGACCGCCGACGGAATGGTGGCGCGCGATCGACCGCCAAAGTGCACGACATGCGCAGCCGGCGTGAAGAGCACATGCCGTCCCATCGCGCGTATCGCGGCGCAAAAATCCACATCCTCGGTGTACAGGAAGTACCGCTCGTCGAGCAGTCCAGCTGCGTCAGCGTCCGCGCGTCGCACGAGCAGGCACGCCCCGCTGACCCAATCCACCAGTTGTTCGCGTCGGGTTTCACGTTCGATCCATCGTGAGACGGCTCCGACACCGCGACGGTACAGAGCAAGCGTCACCTTTTGACGCAGTTCATTGAAGGGAGAAATCATCCGTCCGAAGGAGAGCTCCGGCCGCCCCTTGCCGTCAACGAGCCTCGGACCCGCAATGGCAACGTCAGGGCGAGCGAGCAGCCGCACAACCAGCGCATCGATCGCGCCGGGAGGGACGATCGTGTCGTTGTTGAGGAGAAGAACGAGTTCACTTTCCGACGACCGAATGGCTGCGTTGTTGGCCGCTGCGAAGCCAACGTTGGCCGGCTGCGCGATCACCGTCACGGCGGGCCAGCGGTCACGGACGATTGCGACGCTGGCATCCGGCGATGCGTTGTCGACGACGATGATTTGGTGAGGTGTTGAAGGGGGCGAGGCGGCGAGCGACTCGAGGCATTTTTCGAGATGCGCGCTCGCGTTGTAGCTCACGATGACGATCGTCAAGGTCGTCACCGCCCGATCCCTTCGAGGTGATGGAGCGTCTCGTCGGCGGCGCGATCCCACGAGTAGCGGGCCAATACCGCCGGCGCGCGCGAGAGCTGATCGCGGGCGGCGGCGCGGGACTCGAGGAATCTCGCGATTGCGTTCGCCGTGCTGTCGATATCACCGACGCCGACGAATTCCGCGGAGTCACCATACACCTCGCGCGCAATCGGCGTGTCCAGTACGACGATGGGCACTCCCGCAGCGAGCGCTTCAAGCGGTGTGAGACCAAACCCTTCGTACTCAGAAAGGAACACGAATACCGAGGCGCGCGAGTAGTGGCCGCGCAACTGTTCGTGCGGAAGGTAGCTGCGGATTTCCACCCTCGAGGCGACGTCGTACGCCGCCGCCGCCTGCTTCAGGTCCTGGGGCGGCCACGTTCGATCCGCCCCAACGATGACGAGGCGAGCCGCGGGTGTAGCGGTCGCGGCTTTCGCGAACGCAGCAATCAGCTCCGGCAAATTCCGGCGATTCAAGAGGGTTCCCACGAAGAGCACGAGCGGATCGCGCGGCTGAGAAACGTCGGCGGGCGCGGTGCCGGGCACCTGGCTCACTCCCGGTGGAATGACCTTCAATCTATTTGCATCCACGTGCAGGAGCGATGCGATTTCCGATCGTGAAAACTCTGAGTCCGTAAAGATCAGCGACGCCGAGGCTGCCATTCGGTTCGCCAGGATCCGGCGACGCCAGCGCTCGCGAGGACGGAACCATTCCGGATGCGCGAGAAACGAGACATCGTGAATCGTCACTGCGAAGGGTATGCCGAGGAAGAGGGGAGCTGTGTAAGCCGGAGCAAAGAAGACATGAGGCTTGTCACCACGCACCGCACTCCGAAGCGCCGTCTGTTCCCACCAGGTGCCGGTGCCGCCGGGAACGACTCGAGTTTCGGTTGATTCTTTCTGCAGCGGGAGATCGAGCGGCTGCGGCGCGTAAAGGATGAAACGGCGCGAGGCGGCGTCGGCGCGACTGGTCCAGCGGGTAATCAGCTCTCCAAGATAGCGCCCGACGCCCGTCACTTCTCCAAGCAGCTCGCGCGCATCGATCCCGATTCGAAGCGGGCCGCTCATGTGGCGCTCCGCTGCCTGCGTGCGGCGGCTGCGCGATACGCGCCATACAACGCATCGGCACTCGAGTCCCAGCTGAAGCGCTCCGCTTGCTCGATGCCCTTCGCCGAGAGCGACCGTCGAAGGTAATCGTCACTCAGGAGCCGTTCAATCGCCGCGGCCCAGGCGCGAACGTCCTCTGGGTCGATCAGGATGCCCGCATCGCCGACCACCTCGGGTAGCGCGCCGCGATTCGACGCGATAACCGGCAGGCCGATGGTCATGGCTTCCAGCGCCGGGATGCCAAAACCTTCGTCCAGAGAGGGAAGAACCAGCATTGAGGCGGTGGAAAGGAGTCGCTTGCGCTCGGCTTCGTCAACGTAGCCAGCGAAGCTCACTCGAGCCGAGTGACTCGCGCCGGCGGGAGCGCGCGAGAGGAGTTCGTCCCTAGGAATATCCAACCTCCCCGCGATCACCAGGTTCGGCGTGTCGTGCCGGCGATCGAGGACTGCCGCGTAGGCTTCGATCAACCGCGCGACGTTTTTTCGCGGCTCGACTGTGCCAAGGAACAGGACCGGCCCCCGCACGGCAGGGTCCGGACGACGTGACCACGACGGTTTGCCGGGGTAGCACACGGTAATCCGATCCGGACTGATCTCGAACCGTTGTGCAACCTGACGACCCGTATATCTGGAAATCACCACGACGCCGTCGGCGCGCCTGACGTGACTCTCGGCCAGCGACGAGTAGTCTCGCCGGATTTCGGCAGCGGTGTGTTCCGGGCGATCGAGGAAGTACAAATCGGGGACGGTCACGACCCGTGCCGCCGATCGCGACGGTATCAGCAGGGGATGAAGCGAATGGACGACGTCGGCGTGGTGATCGGTCAGCCACTCGATCGGGGGCCATTCCAGCCTGTGCCAGGCAAGATTCAGCACTCGGACAGGAACTCGCGCATCAATCTGCTTCGCGTCCGGCACCACCGAGGCGGGCAGCCGATCCTTCCACGAACTCGAGAACAGGGTCAGGGAATCCGGGGCCTCCAAACGGGCGGCGAGTGATGTGGCCAGCCCATGGACATACTGGCCGACTCCGGTCCTCTGGCGGAGAGCCGGTCGGTAGTCGATCAGGATGTCCACGCGCGCCGGATCGTAACACAGCAGGGATAACGCCAAACCCTTGGCCTTCAATAGATTGACACGATTTTTTCCGCTGTGCTACCGTTAGCGGTTTATACATCGTCGGAAGGTGCGTCGCGGATGAAAATAGCGGTCGTTGGGAGCGGGTACGTCGGACTGGTTGCCGGAGCCTGTCTGGCCGAAAACGGTAACGAGGTGGTGTGTGTGGATAAGGATCCGGCCAAGATCCGGGCCCTTCAGCGCGGAAAGATCCCCATATACGAACCGGGTTTGGAAGAGCTCATACGCCGCAATCGCAGCGAAAAACGGCTGGTATTTACGACCGCGCTGGAGCGGGGAGTTCGTAATTCCCAGATTATCTTCATCGCCGTCGGGACGCCGACCGGAGAAGACGGGTCAGCCGATCTTCAGCATGTGCTGAACGTGGCCCGCGACACGGCGCGCGCCATGAATGGCTACAAGGTGATCGTGAACAAGAGCACTGTTCCGGTCGGGACCGCGGCAAGGGTTCGAGAGGTCATTCGACGGGAAACGACCCATCCCTTCAGCGTCGTGAGCAATCCCGAATTTCTCAAGCAGGGCGCGGCGATAGACGACTTCATGAAGCCCGATCGCGTCGTCATTGGTGCCGAGGACCCTCGCGGGGCGGAGCTCATGAAGGAGCTCTATGCCCCCTTTACGCGGACCGGTGCGCCGATAATGTTGATGGACTGCGCCAGTGCAGAACTCTCGAAGTACGCGGCCAATGCGATGTTAGCCACGCGCATCTCCTTCATGAATGAGGTGGCAAACGTCTGCGAGGCCACCGGTGCGAACGTCGATCAAGTGCGGCGGGCAGTGGCGTCGGATCGGCGGATTGGGTCGTCGTTCCTGTTTCCCGGTGTCGGCTATGGTGGGAGTTGCTTTCCGAAAGATGTGAAGGCGATGGTCCGTTTCGCGGCCGAGAAGGACTACAGGTTCGAAATCCTGGAAGCGGTCGAAGGGGTGAACGAGCGCCAGAAGATGCGGTTGCTTGCGAAAATGCAGGCGCAGATCGGCCCGCTGAAGGGAAAACGCATTGCCGTGTGGGGTCTCTCGTTCAAACCGCGCACTGACGACATGCGCGAGGCTCCTGCGGTGCCGCTGATTACCGGGATTCTGGCTGCTGGAGCAGCAGTGCAGGCGTACGATCCCGAGGCCATGACGGTCGCACGCGGGATTTTCGGGTCGAAGGTGACCTTCGCCGAGAACAGTTATGCCGCTCTGAAGGGGGCCGACGCACTCGCGATTGTCACCGAGTGGAACGAATTCCGCGAGCCCGACTTCGAACGGATGAAAAAGCTCTTGCGGAGTCCGGTCATTTTCGACGGCCGCAACCTCTACAATCCTGATCAAATCAGAGCCCACGGGTTCACCTACCTCTCCATAGGGCGTCCATGAGCAGTGTTCTCGTTACCGGCGGCGCTGGATATATCGGGAGCCATGCCGTCAAAGCGCTGCGCGCGAATGGCACGCGGGTGGTCGTTTTCGACAACCTGTCTGCCGGCCATCGGGAAGCGACACGACACGCGTCCGCCGTCGTCGTCGGTGATATTCACGACACCGGGCGGATCCGTGCCGCGATTCGAGAGCATGACGTCGATGCGGTCATGCACTTTGCCGCGTGGCTGTCGGTTGGCGATTCCGTACGGAACCCGGCGGGTTACTATCGCAACAACGTGGCAGGAGCCATGTCGGTGCTCGACGCCATGATTGGGGAGAACGTCCGGCATTTCGTCTTCTCATCGACGGCGGCGGTCTTTGGCAATCCAGTCGAAACGCCGATCACCGAGTCGCACCCCAAGCAACCGATCAATGCGTACGGCGAGACCAAGCTCGCGATCGAGCGCGCGTTGCCGCACTACGACATTGCCTACGGCATCAAGTCGATCGCATTGCGATACTTCAACGCCGCGGGGGCGGACCCGGACGGCGAACTTGGGGAAGACCATGCGCCGGAAGCTCACTTGATCCCGCGCGCGATTGATGCGGCTTGCGGCCGCGACACGTTCCAGGTGTTCGGCGACGATTACGACACCCCGGACGGCACATGTCTCCGGGACTTCGTCCATGTCACCGATCTGGCGTCTGCGCATCTTCTTTCCCTTGCCGCGTTGCGCAACGGCGCCGCATCCACTCAATACAACCTCGGGAACGGCCGGCCAACGTCCGTCAAGGCGGTGATCGACTCGGTCGAGCGCGTTGTCGGGCGCAAAGTACCCTACACCGTAGGTCCGCGACGTCCGGGAGATCCCGGCGTGCTTTTCGCCTCGAGCGATCGCATTCGGCGTGAGTTGGGGTGGGTTCCAGCATTCGAAGAGATCGACGTCATTGTCGGCACGGCCTCGCGGTGGCGTGAGTCACATCCGCACGGCTATCGGAAGGCCACCGCGTAGATGTCCAGGCTGAGAGGGCAACTCGGAGATCCATTGCTCTCGGTCGTCATGCCTGCCTACAACGAGCGGCACACGATCGAGGAGATGATCCGGCGGGTCCTCGCCGTGCCCATTCGCACCGAACTCATTGTCGTCGACGATGGGTCGCGGGACGGAACGCGGGATATCCTGTCACGGCTGGCGCAGGAGCTGCCGTTCAAGCTCGTCCTCCAGCCATCAAACGGCGGGAAGGGCGCGGCTCTCAGGCGCGGGTTCCAGGAGGTGACCGGCGATCTCGTCGTCATTCAGGACGCGGACCTGGAGTATTCGCCGGAGGAGTTTCCGGAGCTGATCTCCCTCATCTGCGAGGGGAGAGCGGATGTAGTGTATGGCTCGCGGTTTCTCGGCCGTCACCGGGTCTTTCTCTTCACGCACTACGTCGGCAACCGCTTCCTGACGCTCGTCACCAACGTGCTTTACAACACGATGCTGACCGACATGGAGACCTGCTACAAGGTGATGCGCACCGAAGTGCTGCGCTCGTTCAGCCTGGAATCGAACGGATTCGGCATCGAGCCGGAGCTCACGGCGAAGATCTTCAAGCGGCACTATCGCGTGTACGAGGTTCCGATTACGTACGACGGACGCAACTACGACGAAGGGAAGAAGATTACCTGGCGCGACGGGTTCGTCGCGCTCTGGGTGCTGCTCAAGTACCGGTTCACCGAGTGAATCCGCTTCAGCGCCTGTTCGCGTATGCCCGCCCCTATCGCGGGCGATTCACTGCGGCAGTCGCGGCCATGCTGGTGTATGCCATCGCAAACGCCGCCGTGGCCGGTCTGATCCAACCGGTTATCGATAGCGTTCTGCCGACCGGGACGGGTCTCGTCGAGTGGTGCACGGCGCTCCTCATCGTCTATCTCGTGAAGGGACTTGCCGGATACGCGTCGGCCTTTGTGATGACCGACATCGGCCAGCGCGTCGTGCGCGATCTTCGCGATCGGCTCTTCAGGCACATCCTCGATCAGTCAGCAACTTTCTTCAGCCGCCATACCAGTGGACAGCTGATGTCGCGCATCACCAATGACGTGAACCAGGTCCAGCAAGCGGTCTCCGAGACGATCGGCGACCTGATGCGAGAGGGCCTGGCACTCCTCGGGCTCGCTGCGTATCTTTTTTACCTGGATGCCCGCCTCGCGCTGGTGGCCGTCACTGGCGCGCCGCTGGTCGTGTATCCGCTCATTCGATTCGGCAAGCGCATTCGCAGCACGACACGGCGCAGCCAGGAACATCTCGAACACCTGTCGCACGTCACGGCCGAAGCCTTCACTGGCCATCGCATCGTGAAGGCCTTTGGCGCCGAAGCGCGGGAGGAGCAACGATTCCGGCAGGCGTCGCAACGCCTGTATCGCACGAACCTGAAGGTGACGAGCGCGCTTGCGCTGCTGCCGCCGCTCATGGAACTGCTCGGTGGTGTCGCGATCGTCGGGCTGATCTGGTACGGAAGCCGTCAGATAGCCCAGAAAGTGCTGACTGAAGGCGACTTCGCCGCCTTCGTCGCAGCCGCGTTCATGATGTACGCGCCGATCAAGAAGCTCAGCCGCGTAAATGCAACGCTTCAGCAGGCGATGGCCGCCTCCGAACGGATCTTCGAAATACTTGATACGCACTCAGAAGTGCCCGAGCGGGCCGATGCGCAGCCCCTGAGTCGATTGCGTCAGGCCATCGAGTTCCGAAACGTGAGCTTTTCGTACGACGGCGTCAGCAAGACGATCCTCAAGGACGTATCGTTCAGCGTTCGCAGCGGACAAGCAGTGGCAATCGTCGGATTGAGCGGAGCCGGGAAGACGACACTCGTCAACCTGGTTCCACGCTTCTACGACGTCAGCGGTGGAGCGATTCTGATCGACGGCGTGGATATTCGCGACGTCACGCTGGCGTCGCTGCGATCGCAGATCGGTATCGTGACCCAGGACACGGTGTTGTTCGACGACACCATTGCCCGCAACATCGCCTATGGCTTGCCGAGTGCCAACCCGGAAGAAATCGAGGGGGCTGCCAAGGCAGCGCATGCGCACGAGTTCATCGCCATGCTTCCGAACAAGTACGAGTCGCGGATCGGTGAGCGTGGGCAGATGTTGTCGGGGGGCCAGCGGCAGCGCCTCGCGATTGCGCGCGCGCTGCTCCGGAATTCACCGATTCTCATTCTCGACGAGGCAACGTCGTCGTTGGATGCTGAATCCGAGCTGCTCGTGCAGGACGCACTCCAGAATCTCATGCGCAACCGGACGTCATTCGTGATCGCGCACCGGCTCTCGACAGTACGCAGAGCTGACGCCATCATTGTGCTCGAGCGAGGCCGGGTCGCCGAGATCGGCCGGCACGACGAGCTGCTGCAGCGCCCTGGTGGCGTCTACGCCAAGCTTTATGCGCTCCAGATCTTCGACACGCGCGCAACCGAACATGCGCCGGTCGCCGGGCGAGTCCCCTCGGTGTCATGATCAAGAGCATGACCGGCTTCGCGTCGCTGACCAAAGACGATGACGTCGCGACGATTGCCGTTACGATTCGGTCGGTGAACCACAAGTTCCTCGACCTTCAGGTCAGGCTGCCGACGGCCCTGGCGGCGATCGAAAACCGCCTGCGGGCACTCGCGCAGAAGCGAGTGAGCCGCGGGCGTGTCGAAATCACGGTTGCGGTGCAGCAGCGGCGCGTTCCGGCGCTCGAAGTCGAGTTGAACGAGACATTTCTCGAGGCGCTCGGCGGCGCCATCGATCGCGCGCGCGAACGCGGCTACGTCTCGGGGACGATGACGCCTGGCGACCTGCTCCGCTTCCCGCAGGCGTTATCGATTCGAGAACGCGCCGAGGATGCGGAAGCGGATGCCGATCAGGTGTCGACACGAGTCGAAGAAGCCGTCAGCGCAGCGCTCGACGAACTGGACGCCATGCGGGTTCGCGAAGGCGGATATCTCCGGGCCGATCTCGAAAGCCGTCGGGCGACGCTGAGCGAGCTGTTTGCCCGTGCCGGTGCGGCGGCAGACGACGGGATGGTTGGGCTGCAGACGCGTTTGCAGGAACGCGTACGGGAACTCCGCGCCGACACACTGGCCGACGAAGCGGCCATCGCACAGGAGATCGCGAAGTTCGTCGGGCGATCGGATATCAGCGAAGAGGTCGTCAGGTTTCGCGGCCACCTGGACCACTGGCGCGCGCTGACGGACTCACCGGAGCCCTGCGGGAGAAAGCTCGATTTTCTCCTCCAGGAAATGAATCGGGAAGTGAACACCGTGGGTTCGAAGGCCGAAGGACCGGCGGTGTCGGAAGTGATTGTTGCGCTGAAGGCCGAACTCGAGAAGATGCGCGAGCAGGTCCAGAATGTCGAGTGAGGGGACAATGGCGACGGGATCCGGGATCCGCCCCTCGGCAAGCTCGGGGCACCCTGAGCCCGTCAAAGGGCGGGATCCGGGATCCGGAGAGACGTCGAGACGAGGCCTGCTCTTTGTCGTTTCCGCTCCATCAGGCACAGGAAAAACAACCGTTGCAGAACGGTTGGTTCAGGTTGTGCCCGACCTGGCGCTCTCGCGTTCCTACACGTCGAGGGGGATTCGCCCCGGAGAAGTGGACGGCATCGACTATAATTTCATTACCCGCGCCCGTTTCGAGCAGATGATTGCGGCCGAGGCGTTCCTCGAGTTCGCGGATGTCTTTGGCAATCTGTACGGGACTTGCGCCGCCGACGCCGAAGCGTACCTGGCCGCCGGCCGTGACCTCGTGCTGGTGATTGATGTCCAGGGTGCACGCCTGGTCCGTGTGCGCTGCGTTGGCTCCGTTGGCGTGTTCGTGCTGCCGCCGTCGTTTCAGATTCTCGAGCAGCGCCTGCGCGGGCGGAGTTCCGACACGGAAGAGGCCATGCAGCGTCGGCTGCAGACGGCGCGCGACGAGGTCGCCGCATTCACCGAGTACGACTACGTTGTCGTCAACGACGAACTCGAGGCGTGCGTGGACCGCCTCAGGTCGATCGTTCTCGCCGAACGCGCGCGTCTACGTTCGATGCGCGGCGCCGCAGAAGAGATCGTCAGAACGTTCATCCGGTAATAGCAGGAGAAATTGAGCACATGTCCGATCGTAATGAAACAGCCGGAAGGTTCGAGTTCGTGGTGGTCGCGGGCGCCCGTGCGCACCAATTGCTGCAGGGTTGCACGCCGAGGACCGCTGGCAACGAAAAGCTTGTCAAGCTGGCGCAAAAAGAGGTCAAAGAAGGCAAGGTAGAGAAGATTCCGATCATCGAATAGCTTCTGGCTTTTGGCGGCGCCGGGATCCGGTGTCCGCCCCTCGACAAGCTCGGGGCGCCCTGAGCACGTCGAAGGGCGGGATCCGGGATCCGAAGTCGCCAAATCACGATGTCGTTAATTGCACTCGGCGTGACGGGCGGAATCGGCGCATACAAAGCCGTCGAAGTGGCGCGCGGACTGCAGAAGCGCGGCCACGACGTGACGGCGGTGATGACTCGATCTGCGACGAAGTTCGTCGGCGAACTCACCTTTGAAGCCATCACCCGCAGGCCGGTCATCACCGATCAGTACGCGCGCGGGATGAACGCCGATATCGAGCACATTGCGCTCGCGACCGACATCTCGCTGCTGCTGGTCGCGCCCGCGACCGCCAACATCATCGGCAAATTCGCGAATGGCATTGCGGATGATTTCCTGAGTTCGCTGTACCTCGCCACGCGTGCTCAGGTGCTGATGGCGCCGGCCATGAACACGAACATGCTCGAGCACGAAGCGGTTCGACGCAACTTGACGACGCTGGCGGCGCGGGGGGTGCGGTTCGTTGAGCCGGGAGCGGGTTACCTGGCGTGCGGCTGGATCGGCAAAGGGCGGCTCGCCGAGCCGGATGACATCGTCGAAGCGGCCGACTTGCTGCTACAGCCGCGCGGATCGCTGCTTGGCCGGTTCGTGCTCGTGACCGCGGGTCCGACTTACGAGGACATCGATCCGGTGCGGTATATCGGTAATCGATCGAGCGGCAAGATGGGCTACGCGATCGCGGCGGAAGCGGTTAAGCGCGGTGCGCGCGTTGTACTGATTTCCGGCCCATCGTCGCTGTCTGCACCTGCCGGCGTCGAGCTCGTATCTGTACGAAGCGCCGCCGAGATGCACGCCGCGGTTCAGCAGCAGGCCATGGCCAGCGACATTGTCGTCATGGCGGCCGCTGTCGCCGACTACACTCCAGAGCAGGCCGCCGCCAACAAGATCGAGAAGTCTGACGGTCCGCTCGAACTTCGGCTCGTGAGAACCGCCGACATCCTCGCCGAACTCGGACGCATCCGCGGCGAGAACTCGAAGCCGATCCTCGTTGGATTCGCGGCCGAAAGCGGCGATCCCGTCGAGCGCGGCCGCGCCAAACTTCTGCGCAAGCATGTCGACTTCATTGTGGCGAACGACATCACGCGCGCGGATGCCGGGTTCGAGGTCGATACAAATGCCGGAACGATCATCAGTCAGGATACTGAGGAGACCATTGCGGTGACTCCGAAAGCCGATCTCGCGTCGCGTATCCTGGATCGGGCGGAGTTGCGGCTCAACGCACTCGGATCAGGGCTCAAGGCTTAGGGCCCAGGGCTCACAGCTTAAGGCGAAGAATGTGAATCCTCTCGCGGAACACCTCAGGTTTTATCAAGAGCTCGGTGTCGCCGGCATCAGTCGGGATCGGATTTGGCGGGATAGGGGCCTTGGGGTGCCAGGGATGCCCGGAGTGCCAGGGGTACCCGGTGTGCCAGGAGCGCCAAGTGTGCCCGAAGAGCCGGAACCAATTGCCGTTCCTGTCACGCTTGCGCGATCCGCGGCCGAAGTGCTCGCGGGAATTCGTGAGGAGATCGGCGACTGCACGCGGTGCAAGTTGCACGGACTCGGGCGCACGCAGATCGTGTTTGGTGTGGGCCATCCCAACGCCGATCTGATGTTCGTCGGTGAGGCGCCGGGCGCCGATGAAGACATTCAGGGCATCCCATTCGTCGGACGCGCAGGTCAACTGTTGACGAAAATGATCGAAGCCATGGGCTTCACGCGCGACGCGGTTTACATCGCGAATGTCCTGAAGTGCCGGCCGCCCGGCAACCGCAATCCCGAGCCGGACGAGATTGCAACGTGCGAGCCGTTTCTTTTTCAGCAGCTCGCATCGGTCGAACCCAAGGTTGTGATCGCGCTCGGTGCGTTCGCGGCTCGCACCCTGCTCAAGACGGACGCGCCGATCTCGCGCCTGCGTGGTCGCGTTTTCGACTACCGCGGCGCGAAGCTGATTCCGACCTTCCATCCGTCGTTCCTGCTTCGCAGTCCCGCCAACAAGCGCGAGGCATGGGACGACCTGAAGC
>DASTVZ010000023.1:0-2395 GCA_035758845.1 Vicinamibacterales bacterium | reverse complement strand
CCACCGGCAGTAGCGGCCTCGAGCCGTATCTCTTGTTCGTCAGGATGCATGCGCGGCTCACCATGCGCGATCGGCCGGTGCTGGTCTTGACGTTGGTCGTGCCGCTGGTATTCCTGACGGCGATGACACGGATCGGCGTGCCGCCGATAGCAGCCGGAGCCATGGCGCTCTCTGTCGGAATTCTCACGAACGGCGTGTTCGGCGCAGGCGTGCGCATCGCGCAGGATCGCGACATGGGTGTGCTGCGCCGCTTCAGAGCCTCTCCGGCCACTGCGGCGCATATCGTAGTCGGTGTCACGTTGGGGGGGGCCGCATTTGTGGTGCCGTCGTTCATGGCGGCGACGTTCCTTGCTCTCGCAGCCTTCGGCTTCGGCCTACCGGCGCAGCCGACAGCGTTCGTGCTGTTCCTCACAGCCGCCGTCCTGTGCAGCCGTTCGATCGGCGTCTTGACCGCCGCGATAACGGGCTCTATTCAGCAAAGCCAGTTGCTCGCGCAAGCGATCATCATCGGGTTCATCGTCGGAATTCAGCCCGCCGCCGAGTCATCCTTATCGGTAACCGAGGACGGAGGACGTTGGTCCCCGGCCTACCATGCGATGAGCGGATTTGTATCGGTCCTCGCGGATCGATCCCGCGCGGGTAGCATCGCGCCTTCCATCGCGCTTCTGCTCGGCGTATTCGCGTGCTGTCTGACGGTCGCCATCCTCATGTTCCGCTGGGATACAGTAAGGGTTGACGTAACGAGTGAGAGACAATGAACCGCGATGACGATGACCTGTTGAGGCGTTTCGTCGATGCCTTCTCCTCCTTCGACGGCATGCGGGTGGGGCTCGATCTCGAGTTGGAGGGGGACATCACCGAGATTGTGGCCGCGCCGTTTGACGATCGCGGCTGGACCGACTGGAGACCAGCTCGGGTTGGCCTGTCGGCGGATGCGCTGCAGGAGCTGTATCGGTCCGTGCCCGGACCAATGCCATCGCTGTACGAACGCCTTGTCCTGTCATACCGCTGGACGGAAGTTGATGTCGGACGGGTTCGTCTGCTCGGAAGTCTTCCGCCGGGATTGCAGGGACTTCAGGGTGCGATTCTGCGAGACTCAGGTTTGTTTGAACAATTGACGCCGGCGGGGTACGTGCAGTTCGGGCGCGGACCTGACCTCGACTACGATCCGGTCTGTTTCGACCTGGGACATCGTGATTCGGATGGCGATTGTCGAATCGTCAAGTTCGATCACGAGGAGATTCTGTGTAATCGTCGCCTAAGGCAAGTGGCTGAGATCTCCCCGAGTTTCCGCGCGCTCGTCGAATCGATCGTTGCAGATGCGGGCAGGACTCGATAAAGCGGTCACTGGGACTACTCAATGAGGACTGCCGCACGGGGCGCCCGCTGCTCGGTTGCTCCGGTCTGCGCGCCGAAGACGTTCAGACCGTCAGATTCGTTCATTGCGCACGCCGTGTGACCCAACGCCAATCGAGAGGCGGCTCCGTTCGTTGGAGTGTGGGACCCCGGAGACCGGGGGCGGGGGTGGCGGGCGATCAGGTTTGGTGGGGCAGGCTGGCGTGGGATCGCGGGAGGCAGCTCACATCAGACGCGCGCTGCCCGAGCAGAGAGTTTTGCAGACCGACGGGACACACGAAAACAGGCCGGAACTTGCGAGTCTCCGGCCTGTTTTCTCTGTCCTCTGTTGGTTGCCGTTGGTGTCGGATGAAACGCAGTGCTGACAGCCTGTGATCACACGTGTGATCACAGTCGTCGCGGTGCGAGTCGGTGACTACGGATCATGCGTTCCGCAGGTCCGCGAGAAGCGACTCGGAACGCCGGCCGAACGGGGAGGTTGGTGCCGCATCGCGCGCGGCTTCGAGCGCCCGAATGGCGTCGCTGAGTCGGCCTTTTGACTGGAACGCTACGGCTCGGTAGTAGTGGCGCGTCGCCTGAATGGCCCCTCCGCCGCTAGTGATAGCATCAGCCGCGTTCAGATGCTCGATCGCGCGATCTGCTTCACCTCGGAGCGCGTAGATCGAGCCCAACGTGCCGTTTGCAAAGGAACGTAGCTGCTCCGTCTGCGCGCCCGCCAGCGCGCGCTCGCCGATCGCGACCGCTTCGTCGAGTGCGCCGGTTTGCGCCAGCGACCAGGCAAGATTGTTCAGTAGAAGGGACTCCTGCGTCGGTGCGAACGGTCCGGCCAGGGCACTGCGCGTCTGTGCGACCGCTTCGTCCCAACGCTCGCGGAACATGAGTGCGACGGCGCGGTTGATCTCGATGAAAGCGTGAACTGTCGGATTGTGGGGCCACATCTCGGCCTGTTCGTCCAAAACCGCGTCGAGGGCGGCGGCGTCCTGCCGTTCAACCGCAGCAACAAAGCGCCGTCGGAGCGGCAGTATGAGAGCGGCCTGAT
>DASTVZ010000008.1:0-11301 GCA_035758845.1 Vicinamibacterales bacterium | reverse complement strand
TCGTACCGTCGGTCCTGAATGCGCTCGCGCGCCTCAAAGCTCCCGATGCAGGCGCAACCGCGATGGCGCAGTTGAAAGAGCCGGATTATGTCGTCCGATCGACGGCGGCGCGCATCGTTGGCGAATTGAAACCACAGGGAGGTGTCGACGCGCTGCGCGAGGCATGGGCCCTCTCGGCGGCTGACGCGGCCATTGACGCACGGGCCGCGATTCTGTCCGCTTTGGCCGAGTACGGCGGGGATGCGGCGATGGCAATCCTAAAGGAAGGCGTCACCGATAAGGACTGGGCCGTGCGCGTGCATGTCGCCACCCTGTTGGCGAAACTCGATCCCGCCGGTGATTACCAGGCCGCCATTCGCCCGGCGCCAGGCCAACCGCCGTCGCCCTACGACAATGCCGAACTAATCGGCCCGGCGTACTCGCCGCATGTGTTCATCGAAACAGCGAAAGGGACGATCGAATTCGAGCTGGCCGTGCTGGATGCGCCGCAGACGTCATGGAGCTTCATGGCGCTCGCGCGCAAGGGGTTTTTCAACGGACTGCAGATCCACCGCGTGGTCTCGAACTTCGTCGTCCAGGATGGTGATCCGCGAGGGGATGGCGAAGGGGGGCCCGGCTACACCATCCGAGACGAATTGAACGAGCGTCCATACCTGCGAGGAACCGTGGGGATGGCGCTTTCGTGGAAGGATACCGGCGGCAGCCAGTTCTTCATTACGCACTCTCCGCAACCGCACCTCGACGCGCACTACACGGCGTTCGGCAAAGTCGTGAATGGAATGGACGTCGTCGATCGGATACAGCAGGGGGATACGATCAAAAGCGTCAAGGTGTGGGACGGAAAAACGATGAGTGAGGTGAGATGAAACCAAAAAGGGGGCGACCGTCGCCCCCTTTTTAGCGGGTGAGGCAGCTTAGCGTTTCTTGCCGCCCTTCTTCTTCCCGCCAGTCTTCTTCGCCATTGCGCTTATCCCCCCCTTCACTCGTGGGATCCGATCGCGAGGGCCTGTCTCCGTCGTAGCAGCGCCGCTGCCTCCCGGCACGTCGGCCTGCGGCTGCCGGTGCCCATCGCCTCGTTGCTCACTTCCGCGGCGCGGAAGGTGTTGCATCTGCCAAAAAAATTGGGGGTGTCAGCACGCGACACCCCCTCTGGGTCAGGCGAGCGCTTAGCGCTTCTTTCCGCCCTTTTTCTTTCCGCCCTTTGCGGCTTTCTTCGCCATTATTCCTCCTTGGAACTTGGCAGCTCAGCTTATTTAGTGCGTCCCGACCGTTACAACAGGTGGGCTGAGCCGTCCACCCTCATACAAGATGTAGATTATGGATGAGAAAATTTACGTGTCAAGCATAAAGTGCACGAATTGTCAAAAAACCGCACACCAAATTTGTCGGACGCATCCACGGGTGACTGTAGATCGACTGCGGATTGCGGAATGATGACCGTCGATTTGCTGATCGACGACTGACGATTGAGATTGCGGATTGACGATTGTCGCTCAATCCGCAATCGGCATTCTCAATCCGCAATCGGCAATCGGAAAATCCGCAGTCGCCAATCCGCAATCCGCAGTCGTTTTAGCGTTCCAATCGCGTGAGCGCGCGTGTCGCGGCCGCGCGCGTGTCGCCGCTCGCACCGAACAGCGACGTCGCGGTGTGGTAGTAGGAGATCGCCTGCGGGCGGCGACCGAGCCGTTCGAGCACACGCGCCGCTTCAAGGTACGCGTTGCCGAGAATAGGAGCGGGGCAGGTACGTGCGCCGCGGATCGCGTGTTCGAACTGTGCGAGCGCTTCCGCATCGTCTTTGCGGGCCAGCTGGACGCGACCGTATCGGTAGTGGGCAACGGGATCCGCGCCGTTGAGAGCCAGCGACGAGGTGAGAGCGTTGGCTGCCGCCTGAATCTCGTTGTGTTCCAGCCGGCGCAACCCTTCCAACGATAGTCGGTACGCCTCGGAGTGCTTAGGATCAGGCGCCTTGCGAAGCCGCTCGGTGCTCTGGCTGCGTACTTCATTCACATCGGGGGACACGGTTGAGGCGATAGCGGCCCGATACGCATCCACGGCCGACACCCGCGCCCCCATTCGGTCATATGCCTCCCCGAGTCTGAGATACGCAAGCGACAGCGATCCGAACGGAGCCGGCGACTGCAACGCGATCACCGCCTGCAGCATCTCGATCGCATCGTCGGTCTGGTGCAGCGCTTCGAGCTGTTTCGCGATCCCGAGCCGTGCCTGGACCTCGCTGAGTACGGGCGCATTCGCCCGCTGTTCGCGCGCGGCGGCGAGCAGCGATTGCCACGTCGCCAGGCTGGCGGTGATGTCGTGCTGGTAGACGTCCTGGATTTCGGCGGTCTGCGCGACGAAGAGCGGATTGGCCGGGTACTTCTCGTGCAACGACTGGAGCAGTTGAAGGGCACGCGGCGTCTGCCGCTCGTACCACAGATAGATGACGTGGAGCTGGTAGTCCGCCTCTCCCTGGAGG
The DNA here is from genome assembly GCA_035758845.1 of Vicinamibacterales bacterium. GTDB lineage: Bacteria > Acidobacteriota > Vicinamibacteria > Vicinamibacterales > 2-12-FULL-66-21 > JALZOC01. The sequence continues at coordinate 8,825 of DASTVZ010000008.1, read as the reverse complement.
AGTTTGCCGCGCGTCCGGGCGCGCAGCATCTGATCCAGCCCTTCGCGCCGGTCGCCGCCTGGCAGCAGGAGGAGGAAGCGAAGAAACTTCGCCGCCGCGGGTGCGACGTCGGCGTAGTACTTATACATTCCGACCCCGAAGTGGGCGTCCTCGAGCGTCGGATCGAGTTCGATGGCGTGTTCGAGCGACAACTTGATCGTCTTGCCATCGCGGGCGGCGGACAACTTTTCATTGCGCAGCACGCGCCACTGGACGCGGGCGGCATACGCGCCGCCTTTGTAGAACCACGCCTCGGCATCGTCTGGGGCGCGATCGGTCCAGGCCTCTGTGCTGGCAATCGCGCGCTCGACGGTGGTTGAAAATTCGTCGTCGAGCTCCCGACTCTCCGGGTCGAGAAGGATCTTCCACCAGACCGCCGTGGCGCTCAGGACGTCGCAGGCCTCAGGGGGAGCCGGACCGCACGCGCGGCGGAGCTCAGCGTCGGCCTGATCGAATCGTGCTTCGAGAATGAAGTCGTACGCGCGGGCGAGACCGTCGACGCCGCGAATCGGCTGGGAGGGGCGCGCGCTGACTGCGACGGCGGCGCCCACGAACGTGAGCAGGGCGATCGCGCAGGGGCGTCTGCGCCGGTTCATGTCACGCTGGTGCGGAGCTGTTGTTTTTCCGCATGCCGCTCGAGGGCGAGCGCCACAAGCCGATCGAGTAGCGAAGGGTAGTCCACGCCAGAGGCCGCCCAAAGCTTCGAATACATGCTGATCGTGGTGAACCCCGGGATCGTGTTGATTTCGTTGACAAAAATCTTGTCGGGACTCAACAGGAAGTCGACGCGTGCCATCCCCGCACCGTCGATCGCCTTGAAGGCGAGGATCGAAAGGCGCTGAATCTCAGCCGCCGTCTTTGGTCCAATGTTCGCCGGGATGATCACCTTCGATCCATCGTCGAGGTACTTCGCTTCGTAGTCGTAGAACTCGCGCGAGGGAATGACTTCACCTGGCGTTGATGCTTCCGGATTGTCGTTCCCCAGTACCGCGCACTCGATCTCACGCGCGTCCTGAACCGCGGCTTCAATCACAATCTTGCGGTCGAATGAACCGGCGAGGTCCATCGCATTCATCAATTCCGGGCGCGTTTTCGCCTTCGAGATGCCCACGCTCGAGCCCAGATTTGCCGGCTTGACGAACATCGGATAGCCCAGCGCCTTTTCCAGATCGGTCGCAATCGTGTCGCGATGGCTTTGCCAGTCGTGGCGCAGCACGGCGCGATAAGGGCAGACTGGAAGTCCGGCTGCGGCGAACACGACCTTCATGACCGCCTTGTCCATGCCGAGGGCGGAGGCGAGCACACCGGCGCCAACATACGGCACGTTGGCCAGTTCGAGAAGTCCTTGAATGGTTCCGTCTTCGCCGTACGGTCCGTGGAGGACGGGAAAGATGACGTCGAGATTCAGGCCGGTTACGATCGCCTGTCCCTCGTCGTCCCGCGACGATCGTCGATCGATCGAGAGAATGGTTTCCTCGCTCGGCCGCGCCATCAGGTGCACTTCGCGGCCGCTGCGGCTTGGCCGCGCCGCTTCGAGACGCGCATGCTCGATCACTTCAGCGGCGGACATGGTCGTCGGCGGGCGATCGGCCAGCGCCCATCGGCCGTCTTTTTCGATGCGAATCGCGACGGGCTCGTAACGCTTCCGATCGAGGCTGCTGAAAACAGCCGCGGCCGACGCCAGCGATACCTCATGTTCTCCAGACCGTCCGCCGTACAACACACCTACGCGAAGTCGCTTCACGGGAGAAGCATACAAAGGGAAAAGGGGAAAAGCTATGCTTGCACGGTCGTGACGAACGAGTTTGAATTTCGCATCGTCAAGCGCGACGGTGCGGCGAGGCGCGGCGAAATGGTCACGCCGCACGGCGTCGTCCAGACCCCCGCGTTCATGCCAGTCGGCACACGTGGCGCGGTGAAGGCGGTGACGGCCAGGGACCTTGAAGATCTCGGGGCTGAGATCATTCTCGGGAACACCTACCACCTGTACTTGAAACCCGGCGATAGCTTGATTGCACGATGCGGTGGCCTTCACAAGTTCATCGGCTGGAACCGTCCGATTCTGACCGATAGTGGCGGATATCAGGTGTTCAGTCTCGCCGCAATGCGACGGATTGACGATGAAGGCGCGACCTTCAGGTCACACCTTGATGGCTCGCTTCACCAGCTGACACCGGAACGCGCCGTCGACATTCAGGCGCAACTTGGGTCCGACATCGCCATGGTGCTCGACGAGTGCGTAGGCCCCCGGCCGGGGTCAGATCCCGGCTGCTCTCTTACACAGGGGTCAGACCCCGGTCGTTCATTTACCCACCCGGGGTCAGACCCCGGTCGTTCGGTTACACACATTTCGGCGGATGTGGCACGGACGGCGATGGAGCGCTCGGCCGAGTGGGCGCAACGCGCGCGGCGACGACTGCTGCGGTTGCGCGAAGATCCCGAGTCGGTTCCGGAGGTTATCGTCACGAATCCCGGTCAGGCGCAGTTCGGAATCATTCAGGGCGGAACGGATCCTGGTCTGCGCAGCGAGAGTGTGCAGAAAACGATGGAAATTGGCTTCGAAGCTTACGCCATCGGTGGGTTGAGCGTTGGGGAACCCGTCGATGTCATGTACGACATCGTTGCTCACACCGCACCGCTTCTCCCTGGCGATCGACCGCGTTATCTGATGGGCACCGGGATGCCCGACGACCTGATTGAATGCGTCGCGCGCGGCGTTGACCTCTTCGACTGCGTCTTACCCACGCGGAACGCCCGGAACGGCCAGCTCCTCACCAGCCGCGGCCCTCTCGTGATCAAAAATGCCCGCTACGCCGAGGACATGTCCCCTCCCGATCCCGACTGCGGGTGTTACACCTGCCGGCACTTCTCGAGGGCCTATCTGCGTCACCTTTTTGTCGTCGGAGAGATGACGTCTGCTACCCTCAACTCATTGCATAATCTCCACTTTTACCTTGACACAATGCGCCGGATTAGGGAGGCTATAGTGTTCGGCTCGTTTGAAAAACTCCGCCGCGAGTTCCATCAAACCTTCTCCCGCCGACCTCAAATTTGAAATGCGACTCGAGCTAGGGCCTGCTCCTTTACTTATAGCGATGTCTGGCGCCAGCCAGCCCGGCGGGTTGGTGTCCTTTCTGCCATTTGTCATCATTCTGGGCATCTTTTACGTGATGATCCTGATGCCGATGCAGAAGCGACAAAAGAAAGTGCAGGAATTTCAGGGCGCACTGAAAGTCGGCGACAAAATCATCACGACCGGCGGAATCTACGGCCAGATCACTCGTGTGAACGACAAGTCGGTCCAGTTGCAAGTTGCCGATAAGGTCCGGATCGAGATTGCGCGGGCGTCGATCGGCGGGTATCAGGGACAGGAGCCGGTTGTCCCCGAAACGAATAACTAAATCATGAAAAAGAACATCCGCTGGAAACTCCTCCTGAGCCTCGCAGTCTTCGTGATCTTCTTCGTGGTTGGTGTGTATCCAATCCTCGCGCAGCGGTATCACATGCCGTTGCCAGGATGGCTGGCCGCCAAGCAGTTGAAGCTTGGCCTGGACCTCAAGGGTGGCGTGCATCTCGTTCTCCGCGTGCAGACCGACGACGCGCTCAGAATTCACACCACGACAACCAGCGAACAGCTGCGGGAAGCGCTGAAGACGGCAGGAATCGGGGTCAGCTCGATTACCGTGTCCGCGCCAGCTTCTTTTCAGGTCCAGGGCGTTCCAGCTGAGAAGGACGCGGAGTTTACCCGAATCGCCGACGACCAGACGACGACCGAGTACGACCGCAATGCAGGCGCCGGTGGCACGTACACCTTCACGATGAAGCCGAACATCGCGGTCACGATGCGCGATCAGGCCGTGACCCAGGCACGGGAAACAATCGATCGGCGCGTGAATGAACTCGGTGTCGCGGAGCCGAACATTTCCCTCTACGGTCAGTCCGCCGATCAGATCCTCGTGCAGTTGCCCGGCGTCACCGACGTTGCGCGTGCCAAGGAAATCATCCGCAACACGGCGATCCTCGAGCTGAAGATCGTCGAGGCCGGCCCTGCCGGTGCTCAGGATCAGCTGCTGCAAAGCTATGGCGGGAAGGTTCCCGACGACATGGAAGTGATCCAGGGGGCGGCGGCCTCTGGCGACACGAGTTTCTATCTCGTGCGCAAGGCGGCCGCGGTCACCGGCACGGACCTTCGCAACGCGCGGCCGACGATCGACGAGAACAACCGTCCCGCAGTCGGCTTCTCGTTGACCAATGAGGGTGCGCGCAAGTTCGGGAAGGCGACCGGTGAGAACATCGGGCGTCTTCTGGCCATCGTGCTCGATCGCCGGGTGACGTCGGCGGCGCGAATCGAAACAAAAATCAACGACGAGGGTCGGATTACCGGTTCATTCACGACGCAGCAGGTCGCGGATATGTCGCTGATCCTCAGGACGGGCGCGCTGCCGGCGGGTCTCACCTACCTCGAAGAGCGTGTCATCGGCCCTTCGCTTGGTGCCGACTCGATTCGATCGGGTGTCACGGCATCGCTCGTCGGTCTGTTCCTCGTCGTCGGGTTCATGCTCATTTACTACAAGTTGTCCGGCGTGAACGCCGTGGTCGCGTTGATTTTCAACCTCGTCATCCTGCTCGGTCTCATGGCGTACATCGGCGCGACGATGACGCTGCCGGGGATCGCCGGTTTTGTCTTGACGATGGGCATCGGCGTCGATTCGAACGTGCTGATATTCGAACGCATCAAAGAAGAACTCGAGGCGCAGAGAGGCGTGCGTCAGGCGATCAATGCCGGGTTCTCGCGCGTGTTCCTGACGCTGCTCGATACGCACATCGCATCGCTCATTTCCGCCGCGTTCCTCTTCCAGTTCGGCACCGGGCCAATTCGCGGATTTGCGATGACCCTGGTCATCGGGCTGATCTCGAATCTGTTCACGTCTACCTTCGTGTCAAAAACGCTTTTCGAGGCGGTGCTTGGCCATCGGCAGACCGCGACGCTCAGTATCTAAGCCACGGAAGAACACGGAAGAATACTGAATCATGCAGATCTTCAAGACTCCTCACTTCGATTTCCTCCGCTGGCGCTGGTTTGCGATCGGCTTGTCGTGGCTGATCATCATTGCCGGCATTGTTGTCATCCAAACGAAAGGGTTGCCGCTCGGCGTCGAGTTCTCTGGCGGCACGATCGTGATCGTGCAATTCGATCAGCAGCCGCCCGACTCGGGGGTGATTCGCAATGCGCTCGAGCGCTCGATGCCGGGTGAGGGGCAGAACGCAATCATCCAGCGGTACGGAGACGAGGCGGCCCGTCAGTACATGATCCGCGTCCCGGATGTGGGTGAAGAATCGGGTGCCGGACTGAGTCAGAAGGCCGACAAGGTGGTTGCCGCGTTGAAGTCGGCCGGCATCGGCAATCTTCAGGTCACCGGAACAGAGATCGTCGGGCCAGCCGTAGGGCAGGATCTGCGAAGAAAGGGCATACTGGCGACGGTGCTGTCGCTCGTTGGCATCCTCCTCTATATCGCGTTCCGTTTTCAGTTCAGTTTCGCGGTGGGCGCGGTCGTGGCAACCGTCCACGATCTGCTCGTCACGTTCGCGTTCCTGGCTTTCTTCCGCTACGACCTGTCGCTGAACGTCATCGCCGCGATCCTGACCGTCACCGGCTACTCGACGAACGACACCATCGTCATTTTCGATCGCGTTCGCGAGAACATCCGCAGCATGCGGCGCGACAACCTCTACGACATCGTCAACAGAGCGGTCAATCAGACACTCGGACGCACGGTGATCACCGCCGGCACGGCCCTGCTCAGCGCGGTCGCGCTGTTTCTGTTCGGCGGCGAAGTGCTGCACGGTTTCGCGTTCACGATGATCGTCGGCATCGTCACCGGAACATACTCGAGCGTGTTCATTGCCGCCGCGATTGCAGTCATTTGGCAAGGGCGCGGGAAAGCCGTCAGCAAGATGGCCACGGCGCCGCCATCGGCGCCGCCGCCTGCGTCGCTCCAGTCATCGAAGACGCGAAAACCCGGCCGTCGTCGAGCGTCGTAGACTGATGCGCCGTTCGTGATCCTGCTCGTTGCGGCACTGCTTGGAGTGATTCAGGGACTCACCGAGTTCCTGCCGGTCTCGTCCACGGCGCATCTGCTCGTTGGTGCGCATCTGCTTGGATTTGACGATCCCGGTGGCGTGTTCACGGTGATGATCCAACTCGGGTCGATTCTCGCGGTGATGTGGCTGTATCGCGCGAAGATCATCCACATTGTCACCCGGCTGGGATCCGACCCCGATGCGCGGCATTTCGCGTGGATGATTCTCGTCGCCTTCGCACCTGCGGTGGTGGCCGGAGCATTTCTCGCCGACTACGTGACCGGCGTGTTGTACGAGAGTCCGAAGGTTTTTGCCACGACGTTCGTGCTTGGCGGTATTGTCATGCTGTTGGTTGAGCGGTATCGGCCGACGCCAACAGTCGTCGATGCCGATCGAACCCCGCTGACGCGGGCGCTCGGTATCGGCGCGTGCCAAGTGCTGGCGATGGTGCCGGGCGTCTCCCGGTCCGGCGCGACGATCGTTGGCGGCATGCTGATGGGACTGGATCGCGCCGCCGCGGCGGAGTTCTCGTTCTTCCTCGCGATGCCGACGATGATGGCTGCATTTGCGCACAGTCTGCTGAAGGTCCGCCACCACCTCTCGGCCGATCGCGCCGCCGAGATCGCCGTGGGCTTCATCCTGGCGTTTCTCGCGTCACTCGTCGTCGTGCGCCCGTTTCTCGCCGTCGTCCGGCGTCGCGGGTTTGCGCCATTTGCCTGGTACCGTATCGCCCTCGGAGTGGCGCTCTTTCTCGCGATTGCCGCGCGTTGGTTGTAGTTCGACCGATGCAGTGGCTTCGCCGCAGCTTCATCACCGGTTTCTTCGTCACGGTGCCGCTCGCGATCAGCATCGCGGCCTTCATCTGGATTTTTCGCGTCATCGACGGTTTCGTCGGGCCGTTCTACGATGCCTGGTTGCAGCGCATGCCGGGTCTCGGCGTGACGCATCTTCCGGGTTTGGGAATCCTCACCACCGCACTGTTCGTGCTGTTGGTTGGCGCATTTGCCACCAACGTGATCGGCCGGCGACTGCTTCAGCGGACCGAAGGCTATTTACTGCGCGTGCCGGTTTTCCGAACGATTTACGCGCCGGTGAAACAGCTGGTCGTCGCCTTCTCTCCTGACAACGAGTACGGCTTCAAGCGCGTCGTTCTGGTTGAGGATTCGACTCGCGGGTTCGTGCTCGGTTTTCTGACGAAGGAGTTCACCGTCGATCGTGGCCAGGGTCCCGAACCGATGCTTGCGGTGTACGTTCCCACCAATCATCTCTATCTTGGCGACGTGATCATCTGCACGCGAGACAAGGCCTCATTTCCCGACGTAACCGTGGAGCAGGGTATCCGAATTTTTCTTACCGGTGGCATGGCCCTTTCAAGCCGGTTGCGAGCGCGGCGCGGCGTCGACCGAGTCGGTGATTTCCGTGTGTAATCTCAGCGAGCGCCCGGGCGATTGATGCGTGAATCAGGCCCGACCGCGACAAAAGTCGCCGCGAGCACTGCTTGAATAATCCGCATTACTTTGAGTACGATTTGAAACTTTTGAGTGCTGCCCGATTTCGGGCGGTACAGGGGTAAGGAGAGCAATGTCCGAAACGTTCTGTCCACGCGTGGTGCGAGCCGGGTTTCTTGCGGCCATGGTGTTCGTGGTCGCCGCAACGATGGCTCCTGCTGCGCTGGCGGCGCCGCAGGCCCCGGCAGCGACTGCGGCTCAGCAGACAACGCATTCCGGCGGCGAAGCCAACCTCGTGCTTCCGGATCTCAACGTCGTCAGCTTTCAAGGTGTGAACAGTCGGACGCTGCTGATGGGAGGACTCGCGGTTTGCGTCCTTGGCCTTGTCTTCGGTCTCGTGATCTACACGCAGCTGAAGAACCTGCCGGTGCACCGATCGATGCTCGAGATCTCCGAGCTGATCTATGAGACGTGCAAGACGTATCTCATACAGCAGGGTAAATTCCTCCTCATCCTCGAAGTGTTCATCGGCATCATCATGGTGTTCTACTTCGGGCTGCTGCAGCATTTCGCGGCAATCAAAGTTGCGATCATCCTGCTGTTCAGCCTGATCGGCATCGGCGGCAGTTATGGCGTCGCCTGGTTCGGCATTCGCGTGAACACGTTTGCCAACTCCCGCGCGGCGTTTGCCGGTCTGCGAGGCCTGCCCTATCCGATTCATGCGATCCCGCTCAGTGCCGGTATGAGCATCGGGATGCTGCTCATCAGCGTCGAGCTGTTCATGATGCTGTGCATCCTGCTTTTCATTCCGGGCGACTACGCAGGATCGTGCTTCATCGGCTTCGCCATTGGCGAATCGCTTGGCGCCGCGGCGCTGCGAATTGCCGGCGGGATCTTCACCAAGATCGCGGACATTGGCGCCGACCTGATGAAGATCGTGTTCAACATCAAGGAGGACGACGCCCGGAACCCCGGCGTCATTGCCGACTGCACCGGAGACAACGCCGGGGACTCCGTCGGTCCCAGTGCCGACGGGTTCGAGACCTACGGCGTCACCGGCGTGGCGCTGATCTCGTTCATCCTCGTCGCCGTCACCGATCCGGTGGTGCAGGTGCAGTTGCTCGTTTGGATTTTCGTCATGCGGGTCATGATGATCATCGCGAGCGGCGCGTCGTACCTGCTGAACGACGCCTGGGCCCGGGCGAGCTTCGGCGACGCGACCACCATGAACTTCGAGGTGCCGCTGACCAGGCTGGT
>DASTVZ010000228.1:0-2412 GCA_035758845.1 Vicinamibacterales bacterium | reverse complement strand
ACACCCCTATTTGACATCCCACCGAGCAGGCCTATATTCCCAAGAACGCCTAAGGCGCCGGATACGGTGCCGCGGGGGAACCACCGGCGCGCATATAGTGCGCGCTAAGGGGCGAATTCTCCGCCTTCGCACGTCGACTCTCGTCGACGCGCTTCGGCGAGATAGAGGACTTCCAACCTCGAGCCCGTCAGCTAACCCCGTCGGCTCATTGGAGGCCCTCCGTGTCGTCGTTTGCCAACCCTCGAAGATCTTTGACAGGCCTTGAATTATCGAACCACGTGCAGCGTGGGGCGATGGCGGCGGTGCTCATCGTGCTGCTCGGCGCCGGCGCGATCATCTGGCTGCTTGGTTCGTCGAATCCGTTCACGCCTGCCGGTTACGTCGGCTATCTGACGAAAGGCGCGGTCATTGGGCACTCGCGCTTTTACGGCGTCCAGCGCGGCCCGACATCGGCCGGACGGACGTGGCTCCTCGACGTCACCAACATCAGCATCACCCCCTACACATACACCGAGGACTTCTCGCGCGATGAGGCGGTCCTGAGCCGCGACAATCTGAAGATCGAGTTCCGCGTGCACACGGTGTGGCACGTGGACGATACGAAGATTCCGCTCTTCATGGACCGTTTCAGTACGACAGTCGCACGTTCGGCGCTCGAGAAGGATCCCGATGCGATTGTCAAGGTCGCGTACGGGAATTTCGTACGCGAACCGCTGCGAACGTTCGCGCGAGACGAGGTACAGCGCCGCAACGGTCTCGAAGTCAAAGATGCGTTGATTCCGATCGGTGATGCGGTCCTCGCGCGCATTCAACGGTACGCCGCAGGCAGTCCCTTCATGATCGGCAGCGTTGTCGTGGGCAACGTGCAGTATCCGGAGGAAGTCGCGACGGCCGTTTCCCGGAAATTGGCAGCGACGCAGGAACTGCAACGCAAGGACACAGAGATTGAAATCGAGCGCAAGGAACGCACCAAGCGCGAGGTCCAGGCGCAGGGCATTGCCAATGCCATGCAGATCATCCGGGGTCAGCTGAGCCCGATGTACATCCAGCACGAGGCGATTGAAGCGCAGAAGATGATGGTGAATTCACCGAATCACACCGTTGTCTACATCCCGGTGGGTCCGATGGGCGTGCCGCTGACAGGCACATTCGCCGCGACTGAACCGAGGGGGCCGAATCGTTGACTCGCTGCTGGCTATTGGCTGTTGGCTCCTAGCTCTTGGCTCCTGGCTGCGGGTTCCTGGGACGCTTTGACGCGAAAGCCAGCAGCCAGAAGCCGGCAGCCAGAAGCCGATCTAATTCAGCGAAGAAATGCGACCCATGCGCCTTGCGCATGGGGAGCACAGAAGCAGAATGCATGGGTAGCATCTGTAGATTCCGTTTTGAGATGGAGGCGGACTAGCGGATAACACGTGTGTGAAGATGCCAGGTTTGCCCCCAGCGCAGGGACTGTACGACCCCGCCCACGAGCATGATGCGTGCGGCGTCGGGTTTGTCGTGCACGTCAAAGGCCAGCGCTCGCACTCGATTGTCGAGCAGGCGCTCAAGGTCCTGATTAATCTGCTTCATCGCGGCGCCTGCGGCTGCGAGGCGAACACCGGGGATGGTGCCGGAATCCTCATCCAGATGCCGGACCGTTTCCTGCGGCGCGAAACGTTGCGGCTCGGCTTTACGCTTCCGCCTGAGCGCCACTACGGTGCCGGGTTGGTGTTCCTGCCGAAGGATCTAACCTGGCGGGCGCGGGTCGAAGCGCGGTTCGAAGAAATCGTTGTCGAGGAAGGACAACGGGTTCTCGGCTGGCGCGACGTGCCGACCGACGATTCGTCAGTCGGTCCGAGTGCTGTGGCGGTCGAGCCTTGCTTTCGGCAGCTGTTCATCGGTCGCGGGCCTGGGTTCGACGGACTCCCCACGAACACGGAAACCGATCTTCGGTTCGAACGGAAGCTGTATGTGATCCGCAAGCGGATCGAGCATGCCGTCGACGGAATGGGCTTACCGGATCGGACGTGGTTCTACGTGCCCAGCCTGTCATCGAAGACGATCATCTACAAGGGGATGCTGACGGCGACGCAGATTGCGCCAATGTTCCCCGACCTGGCCGATCCTGACGTCGAGTCGGCGCTTGCGCTGGTGCACCAGCGGTTCAGCACGAATACCTTCCCGTCCTGGCCGCTCGCACACCCCTCTCGCTTCATCGCGCACAACGGCGAAATCAACACGCTCCGCGGCAACATCAACTGGATGAAAGCGCGTGAAGCGCTGCTCGAATCGGAGGTGCTCGGCGAGGATCTCAAAAAGATTCTGCCGATCATTCGCGAAGGCGGAAGTGATACTGCCACGTTCGACAACGTTCTCGAGTTCCTCGTCATGGCGGGCCGCTCGCTGCCGCACGCCGTGCTGATGATGATTCCC
>DASTVZ010000210.1:0-3901 GCA_035758845.1 Vicinamibacterales bacterium | reverse complement strand
CGGTATCCGGCGGGTTTTCAGTCCATCTGTTCGGGGTGCGCCTGTCCAGCCGCGGTGCGCTGCGCCCGGCATTGTTCGCGATCCTGTTCCTGACGATTGCGTATCGCTGCAGACCAAAACTGGACAGGCGCAGCGTGATCCGCTGGTTGCATCTGGCGGCCTCGAGGCTGGCGCCGTGGGTCGCATCCATCGCGACGGCAGCCGTAATCGTGCTCTGGATCGCGTATGGGGCTCGCGCGGCGGGCGGATCGGACAGCTATGGCTATGTGAGCCAGGCACGTCTCTGGCTTGCCGGTGACCTTCACGTCCATCAGGATTTCGCGGCGGCAGTGCCGTGGCCAAACGCAGACCTGACGTTCACGCCACTTGGCTATCGTCCGGCGGCGGCCCATACCATCGTTCCAACCTACGCGCCAGGATTGCCGCTGCTGATGGCGGCGTTGACGAAAGCCACCGGCGACTGCGGCGCGTTCCGTGTGATGCCCCTCTCAGCAGCGCTCCTCGTTGTCCTGACCTTCACCCTCGGTGTGCAAGTCTCGGGTCGCGCAACGGGAGCGCTCGCCGCGCTCTTGACCGCCAGCAGTCCAACGATTTTGTTCATGACGCTGTGGCCGATGAGCGATGTGCCCGCGGCCGCCTTCTGGGTGATGTCGCTGGTGATGGCCTTGCGATCGCGGTCGTCGATATCGGCTGCTCTCTCAGGAATTGCTGCCGGCGTCGCGATCTTGATTCGGCCGAATCTCGCGCCACTGGTTGTCTTCCCGGCAGGCCTCGTGGCGTGGAGCGCAGGCCCGCGGGCCGGTGTTCGAGTACGGCGCCTCGGCGCTTTGGCGCTCGCGTGTCTGCCGTTCGTCGCACTTGTAGCGTGGGTCAATCAGGATCTTTACGGATCGGTCCTCATGTCCGGTTACGGCGATGCGTCATCCATTTATCACTGGCGGAACCTGTGGCCGAATCTCACTCGCTACCCACGCTGGCTGTGGGAAACGCAAGGGGCCTACGGGTTCGTGTTCCTGCTTGGCGCTTTTTCGGGCGGCTCCCACGCCGAGACTCAGACGCTGCGCTGGATCCTGCTGGCATACATTGCCGCGGTGTTCGGCTGCTATCTGTTCTACATTCCATTTGACGACTGGTGGTATCTCAGGTTCGTGATCCCGGCGATGCCCGTGATGTTCGTGTTGAGCATTGATGCGATCGTGCGACTCGGCCGGAGGTTCGGCGCCACACTGCCGGCTATCGTCGCGATGGTATTTACGACGTTCGGTGTCGCGCATGCGACGGCATACATTCGGACGCACAACATTCTCGAAATCGGTGACGGGGAACAGAAGTTCGCGGACGTCGGGCGATACCTCGCGCAGGAGCTGCCGCCTGAAACCATCGTCATTTCCGGACTACACAGCGGGAACATCCGCCTGTACTCGCAACTGAAAACGCTGCGGGTCGACTTGCTCGATAGCACGTGGCTGGATCGCGCGATCGAGCACTTGAAATCGGTGGGGCCGCCTCCCTACCTCGTACTCGAGGAATCGGAGATCCGGAACTTTCGGCAGCGCTTTGCGAACCAGCAGGCCGTCGCACTCGTGGATCGGCCTGCGGTCGCCGTGCATTCGCGGCAGGTGTACGTGTTCAGCAGCGACCGTGCGCGTTCACCTGATCAGCCACGAACGATTCCGCACACGAGTGGATGTGAATGAGCGGCTCGGGGCTTCCAACCGCGATCGCGAAGGCCAGAAGTCACGCGGCGGCAGCCAGGAACTACTTCTGGTAGTACTGCGCGTTCACCGGAATGTAGTTCTTCCATTTTTCCGGTGTTTCGTCGAGCGCGAAGATGGCTTCCACAGGGCACGCCGGCACGCAGGCGCCGCAGTCGATGCACTCGTCCGGGTGGATATAGAGCATCTCGGCCGTCGCGAAATCGGGTTCATCCTTGCGGGGATGAATGCAGTCGACCGGGCACACATCGACACACGCGCTGTCTTTTGTGCCGATGCACGGCTCGCAGATGATGTAGGCCACTGTCGGTGTCTCCTCCTCAGCCTCGGAGATTAGCGAATTCGCGAATAGAGCCGCATCAGACTGCATTCCTCTATGTGGAACGACGTCCAGCGGGTAAACTCTGGTTATATACGCACGACGGCAATCAATCAAGATCCGCGCCGATCGTCCGCAGACCGTTCACTGGATTTTGATGCGACCGGCGAATCCGTCGTCGTACCCGTGGTAGTGGGTAATGGCGGGCTCGGGATAACTCCAGCAGTAATACCCTTCGCCGTTGTCGAAGTCGACGAGCCACAGGCCCTTCGCCTCGAGGCCGAGGGCGCGCACCTCCTCGACCCATCCGGCAACGACGTCGCGCAACGCTTCGGATAAGAGAGAGTGTTCCGGATTGTCTTCGGTCACACCGCGAAGCTGATCGGCAAGCGCTTCGGCCCGGCGCACCGCGTCAGCCGTCAGATGCTTCACTTGCGGCAGCAGCTCGGACGCCTGAGTCAGCGTGAAGATCTGAGCGGAGTCGGAAGTCGTCGCCATCTGCCGATTATAATTGCAGTTCCCCCGTGTTTACCTCGCGACTTATCCGCTGTCTGCTGACCCTCGCGCTGGTAACCTGCGCGACACCGACCTCCGCTCGCGCGCAGGCGCTCCCCGAACGGCCGATCCAGGCGTTCGACGGGAAGGTGGCGCTCGGGGCCGAAGTAATCGCGACCGGCGGCAACGCCGACGAAATCGCGTTCTTTAATTACACCGACTACGAACACAACGCGCTTCGTATGTTCCGCGTCGGCGTATCCGGGCTCTATCGTCCCGCTGAGTGGGTGTCGTTCGTCGGCGAGGTTCGTTCCGAAGATCTTGACTCGCCGACGGCATATGCGGCGTACGTGCGACTGCGGCCGTGGCGCAACCGATCGCTGGACATTCAGGCCGGCCGGATCCCGCCGGTGTTCGGATCGTTCGGACGCCGGCAGTATGAGACAGGGAATCCGGTGATCGGATATCCCCTCGCCTATCAATACCTCACGTCTTTACGGAGCGACGCGATCCCGGCAACAGCTGACGACGTGCTCCGGATGCGTGCGCGGGGCTGGCGTTCGAGCTACCCGATTGGCTCAGCGCTGCCGGGCCCGGGGATTCCCCTGATTAGCGGTTTTCAGTGGGACACCGGCGTCGAGATGACGTGGAGGACCGGCATCGTGGAACTCGCCGGTTCGGTGACCAACGGCACGCTTTCGAGTCCGCGCGTGAGCGACGACAACGGCGGGAAACAGCTCGCGGCCCGCGTCGGCGTGACGCCCGCGGTCGGCCTGGTTCTCGGCGCCTCAGCGGCGCGTGGCGCCTGGCTGTCTCGAGCCGTCGCGCCCGACTCCTCACCTGCACAGCAGTCATTCGGAGCGGATGCCGAATACTCGCGCGATCACTGGATCGTGCGATGGGAATTGGTGTGGAGCCGGTGGGGATTTCCCCACGCGCTTATTCCCGACACCACGACCACGCTCGATTCGCTCGGTTCGTGGGTTGAAGGACGTTATCGCGTCACGCCGCGGATCTTCGTGGCCGCTCGCGCGGACCGTCTGGGGTTTTCGACGTTGCACGGCGCGACGATTGGCACTACCGGCCTGCCGTGGGATGCGCCGGTGCGACGCATCGAGGGGGGCGTCGGATATTACCTGCAGCGCAATTTCGTGTTGCGCAGCAGCCTTCAGGGAAATTGGCGCGATGGCGGACGCGATCGTGCCCGAACGTATCTGTCCGGTCAATTGGTGTACTGGTTTTGATGTCCATCAGATCCTGCCTGGCGGCGCTGGTGGCTGGACTGATGTCAGCGGCGACGGTGCACGTCGGTTCGGACGCGCCGCCGACCACGGCGCCGGCGAACGGCATCATCCGCGGACGCGTCGAACTC
>DASTVZ010000205.1:0-2451 GCA_035758845.1 Vicinamibacterales bacterium | reverse complement strand
TCCGATTGGAAACATCGCACCCTCCAGCCGGCCTGCGAGCAATACCGATACCAGAGAAAACACTTCGAACTGGTTTCAAAACCGATTCGAGACATGCGGCTCTTTTCTCCTTTCCTGTCTCTACTGCTTCAACTCGATTCTGAGCACATGCCCTTCCGTCTTCCCAACATTCCGGACGACATGAATGACGGCATCGCTCCATGCAAACGTGCCTGCTTTTCGCGGATTCACCTGCGCGGGTTTGCCGTCGACAGTGACCTCGGCATCCCAATCGGTGAAGTAGACGCTCAGACCGTGCGGATGGCGATGACGCGGCTCGATGGATCCCGGCGGGATATGCACGTCGAGGATTCGCACGAATGCGTTCTCGAGCGCGATCTTGTGCGTGTTCGGCGCGACCTTCACAGGATCCAGCGCATCGTCCTGCGCGCGAACGCCGACGAGGGCAGTGACGACGAGTGCCGTTGCCGCCGTGGTCATGATGAGTCGGTTTCGATTCACGATTGCCTCTCCTTAAATGCGCTATTCGCGTCAAATGCGCTATTCGCGTCATACTGGCTTGCGGAATCCGCCGTGACCTTCAGTAAATCAGTCATCAGCCTGGCTCTCCTCGCGCTCCTCGCATCACCGGTAGCTGCAGCCGATTTGCAACCGCGCACCGTTGCCGCCTTCGACCGGTACGTGCGCGCGGCCGAGGCGCAAATGGTGCCGGAACCGTTCCTCCGACTCGACGCGCTCGCAGAGACGGACCGGCGCGCAAAGCTCGCCGCATTGAAGCACGGCGAACTTTACATCGAGCGGCTGTCGGCACGCGAGGCAGGAAAAACAATTGATATTCCGGGCGGACTGATTCATCACTGGCTCGGCGCCGCGTTCGTTCCGGGTGCCACGCTCGGGCAAGCGGTCGATCTCCTTCAGGACTACAACCGTCACGCCGAGATCTTCCGGCCAGCTATTGCGCGTTCGAAACTCGTCTCACGAACTGGTGATACGTTCCGCGTCGACCTCCGCTTCTACATGAAAAAGGTCATCACCGTCGTCGTCGATACGGAGAATGAAGCTCGGTTCACATATCCTGCCCCGGATCGCGCGCAGAGCCGCATCTACAGTCTTCGGATCGCGGAAGTGGCGGACCCTGACACGCCAAAGGAACACCAACTGCCTCCCGGACACGATGGTGGGTATCTCTGGCGCCTTTACACGTATTGGAGGTTTCTGGAACGGGACGGCGGCACCTACGTTCAGTGCGAGGCAATTTCCCTGACCCGAAGCATCCCGGCTATGTTCGGGTGGCTTATCGGTCCGTTCGTGTCGAGCATTCCCCGCGAATCACTCGCATTCACGCTCGAGTCGACCCGCAAGACCCTTGCCGCGCGTCGATAGCTTCCGCACCTCACGATTCATTGCGCGAACGCTATAATGCCCGCCCATGCCGCTGACGTCGGGCGCCCGGCTTGGCTCGTACGAGATCGTCTCCTCTATCGGCGCGGGTGGCATGGGCGCCCGCGGCCGTGGCCGAGGGCGAAGACCCGAGGCCACGCGCGTGGGGGTGGGGCCCCACGCGCCTAAAAAGAAGTGGACCCCGAGCCCATGCCATTAACGCCAGGCTCGCGCTTCGGTCCGTACGCCATTGAAGCACCGCTGGGCGCAGGTGGCATGGGCGAGGTCTACCGCGCACGCGATACAGCGTTGAACCGCGAGGTCGCGATCAAGATCGTGCCCGATCTCTTCGCCGCCGACCCCGAACGCATGGCGCGGTTCTCGCGCGAAGCGCAGACGCTTGCGGCTCTGAACCATCCGAACATTGCCCACGTGTATGGCCTGGAAGGCAGCGGGCTCGTGATGGAGCTCGTCGACGGAGAGGATCTGGCCGAGCGGCTGACGCGTGGGCCGCTGCCGCTGGATGACGCTCTGCCGATCGCGACGCAGATTGTCGAGGCGCTGGGTGCGGCGCACGATCGCGGCATCGTCCATCGCGATCTGAAGCCTGCCAACATCAAGGTCCGCGCCGACGGCGTCGTCAAGGTGCTCGACTTTGGGCTCGCGAAAGCGTTGGACCCGGTCGGCGCCACCGCGTCCAGCGATTCCAATTCGCCGACTGTCCTCAGCCCGACGTTCAGATCGGGCCTTTCACAACAAGGCGTCATCCTCGGCACTGCCGCATATATGTCGCCGGAGCAGGCGAAGGGCAAGGCCGTCGACAAGCGCACTGATATCTGGGCCTTCGGCTGCGTGCTTTTCGAGATGTTGACGGCGAAATCAGCATTCCCTGGTGACAACATCACGGAGATCCTTGCTGCGGTTGTGCGCGGTGAGCCTGATTGGGCGGCGCTGCCCGTGGACACCCCGGTATCGGTGCAGCGACTGCTGCACCGCTGTCTCACGAAAGAGCCAAAGGATCGGTTGTCTGACATCGGCGTCGCGAGACTCGAGATTCGCGATGCATCCGAC
>DASTVZ010000202.1:0-23585 GCA_035758845.1 Vicinamibacterales bacterium | reverse complement strand
AACGGTGAGGTGATACTGCCACTCGCCGTACTCCTCGAAGTTGTTGCCCGTCAGCTCGGCGAGCGTCTCGTTGAGGCGCATGATGTCGCGTGTCTGCTTCAAACCCCTGGCGCTGAGGGACGCGCGAAGCAGGCCGAATGCCTTGTCGCGCTGCTCCGGCGACATCTCGAGGAAGCTGACGCCCTGCCGAACGTAGAAGCTCTGGTTCATCCACTTCCGCCACTCCGGATCGTCCACCGCAAAGAGCGTCTTCTCGCGCTGTGCCTGCGTGAGCCCGGCGAGAAACGCTTCAGCCGCATTGCCGACCGCTGCCGTGGAGACGCCGGTCGAGCGTATGGCGAAGAGCCCCGATTCGATCTGACCGTTCGCGGTGACACCCTTGAAAGGCTCCGCGAGGCCGGGCGTCTCGGCTGCCAACGACAGTCGAAGGAGCTCCGCCTTCGGCCGGACCGGTGGAGGAGCCTGAGAGAACACACGAGGATGAAGCCACACCGCGGCAACGTAGAGGCACGCCAAGAGAGCGAGGACTCGCGCACGCGTCATGGTTGGATTCCTTCCTGATCTCCGGACCGATGCTTGTCAGGATTCTGATCCCTTGGCTCTCGGAGCCATCTCAGCTCGGGCGCCCCTAGGTGCGGTCGTATCTCTTGCGGAACTCCTCCACTCGCCGCTCGAGATCCTCGATCAGCTTTCGGTAACGCGCGTCGTTCCTCAATGACGCCAGCAGCGGATCGCGCTCGAACCATGGCACACACGGAAACCCTGTCGCGCCCGCGCGTTCGAGCCATTTGAACGCCTCCTCGGAATCGCCGAGCTGCGCGTGCGCTGCACCGAGACTGTACGCGACGTGATGATCGAGATCGGCGGCAGTCTCCAGCTCACGGATCAGGGCTGACGCTCGCTTTCGATCGCCGCGGGCTGCGAGAAAGCTGGCGAGGGCAGCTTGTGCGCGCGGCTGCGCCCCTAGCGTCTCGAGCAACGACTCTGCCTCTGCTCGCTGACCGATGTAGTACCGCACCAGTCCGGTGTAGGCGCCCGTCGATTCCACCTCGCTGATGTGCTGGGTTTCGTCCATGAGGGTCGCGGCCTCCGCATAGCGGCCGTCGAGCAAGGCTGTAGTTCCGCGGAGGCGCAGCGCCTGGACGCGATCCAGCGGATCGTTGGCTTGACCAAGACCAATCTCACGCTCGGCCCGCTCCATCAGCCCCATGTGGTAGAACACGCCGGCGCGGAAGAAGTGCGGCTGGGCGAGGCTTGGATTCAGGGCTAACGCACGAGCACTTTCGTCCATCGTCAGTCCCCAGTCGAACTCGCCCTCCCGTGCCACGGCCGCGCGCGATTCGTGGGCTTCCGCCAAGTCGGGATCGAGCCGCAGCGCTTCGTCGGCCTCGCGCTTGGCCATATCGAGCCATGATGCGCGGTCGTCCACGGTAGAGAAACGGATGCGCATGCGGGCCGCGGCCGAGGCCAGCCCGGCGTGTGCAAGCGCATATGTCGGGTCGAGTCCGAGCGCGCGTTTGAAATGATCCATCGCCGCCAGCGTCGCCGCCCGCGTGTATCTCGGCAGCACGGCGCGCCCCTGCAGATACGCTTCGTGGGCGGAAGCATTGTCGGTGTACCGGCGGTAGAGCCGCGCACGTTCGTCCGCCGTCAGTCGAATCTGCAGCGCCGAAGCGACGCGTTCGGCGACTTGATCCTGCAATCCGGCAAGATTGTCGCGACGCACCTCATACCGATCGCCCCAGGCCGTCGATCTGTCGGCGACGCGGACGAACTGCACCGTCGCTGTAAGGCGGTCGGGCGTCGGCTGAAGTATGCAGGTGAGCAAGTAATCGACCCGCAGAGACTCGCCCACTTCACGAAGATCGACGTCCTGCCCCTGATAGGGGAGGATTGTCGACGTCCCGCGCACGCGCAGCTGCGCCAGGTTCGACAGTGCAATGATGATCGAGTCAGCAATGCCGACCTCGAGGTACTCGAGACGGTCGCGCTCGGCCAGCGTTCGGCAGGGCAAGACAGCCAGCGAGGTGGGCCCCTGAGCGGTGTCGTGACGGCGCCCGACGAGCAGGAACGCCGTTAAACCGGCGGCGATAGCGATAATGACGCCGATCACCCCGATGGCGCCGAAGCGGCGGCGCGAGCTGCCAGGCGCACGGTCTGTGTGTTCGGCTTCACCGGTCGCAATCGTCTCCAGCGCGCTGCGGACTTCGCCGGCAGTTTGATATCGGTCCTCCGGCTCCTTGGCTAGGCAGCGGCGGACGATCGCACCAAGTCCGGCGGGAGTGTCGGACGGGAGTGCGCGCGGCGCATCGCGCAGAATTGCCGACAACATCTCAGGAACCGTGCGACCCGGAAATGGCAGCGCGCCGGCAATCATCTCGTGCAACAGCACGCCCAATGACCAGATGTCGCTGCGCGCATCGACTGATCCGCCGCGCAAGACCTCGGGAGCCATGTAGGCAGGAGTTCCGGTGGCGGCGGCGCCGGCCGACGTCGCGGCGAACGTCGTGAGCGCGTCGCCCGCTGCGCGAACACGCCGCGCCAGGCCGAAATCCACGATCTTGCTTTGGCCGTGCGGCCCAACCATCACATTGCTCGGCTTGACGTCACCGTGGAAAACGCCCCGTGCGTGTGCATGGGCCAGAGCGTCAGCGATCTGCACGCCATACCGAACCGCCGTCGATACGGGAAGTGCGCTGCCGGAAATAAGGCCGGAGAGCGGATGCCCTTCGAGCAGCTCCATCACGATGTAGTCGACGCCGTTGTCGCGCTCGACCTCGTAGACGGTGCAGATATGTGGATGACTGAGTGCAGCGGCGGCGCGCGCTTCTTCGGTGAAGCCGCCGGACGACAGCACGACCGCGGCCTCGTCGGACAGCACTTTGATCGCAACCGATCGCGCGAGTCTCGGGTCCCTGGCGCGATAGACCCGGCCAAAGCCACCCGCACCGAGAACACTCTCTATCTCGTACGGGCCGAGGCGTTCGCCCGGGGCGAGCGTCATGACCAGCGATTATATGCCCACGCTGTTCTCTGGCGAGGTCGGGCTCATGTTAATGAGATGGGTCGGCGGCACGTCATCGGCAGCGAACGCTGATTGCCCTGAGCTTGCCGCTCACGTCCACCTGGGACATGATTCTTCGCGACCGATCGGTACTCCGATGAACGTTGTGATTGCGCACCGGATGATCGGTTGCGCCCTGTGACTGAGGTAATGCGCATCCGCCGGAAACAGATCACGTTTCTGCGCGCGCCTTCGGCCAGGACATGCACGGTAGAGTGACTGCATGAAACGATTCATCGTCTTGTTGTTCGTGGCCGCATCGTTTGGTTCGTCGCCGCTCCCGGCCACCGAGTCCACCCCCGTCGTGGGGGCGCCGGCCGGCACGCTGCGGGGCGTGACCGTGGCCGGCATCCATGTCTTCAAGGGAATTCCGTACGCCCTTCCGCCGATGGGTCCGTTGCGCTGGAAGCCCCCGGTACCGGCGAAGAGCTGGAAGAACACGCGCGAGGCGACGGAGTTCGGCTTTGTGTGCGTCCAGCCGAAGCCGCAGCCGGGCAGCATCTACTCGTGGGACCCGCGGCCGATGAGCGAGGACTGCCTGACGCTCAACATTTGGGCGCCGGCCGGCGCGCGCAAGGCGCCGGTGTTCTTCTGGATCCACGGCGGAGCACTCTCGAGCGGCTCGGGCAGCGATGGGTTGTACGACGGCGCGGCGCTCGCCGCGCGCGGCCTCGTGGTCGTCTCGATCAACTATCGCTTGGGCGTGCTTGGCTTTCTCGCGCATCCGCAGTTGAGCGCGGAGTCGAGCGAGCATGTCTCCGGCAACTACGGGCTGCTCGACCAGATCGCGGCCTTGCGCTGGGTGAACCGCAACATCGCCGCGTTTGGCGGTGACCCCGCGAATGTCACGATCGCGGGCGAGTCGGCGGGTGGGCTGAGCGTCATGTACCTCATGGCGGCGCGCAAGGCGCGCGGCTTGTTCGCCAAGGCCGTCGCGCAGAGCGCCTACATGGTGTCCGCGCCGGAGCTGCGCACCACACCGTTCGGCGGCATGGCGGCAGAGTCGGCGGGTCTGTCGTTTGCTCAGAAGGCAGGCGCGGGTGATCTTGCCGGACTGCGTTCGGTGGATGCCGAAACACTGACCACCGTGGCCGCGAGCGCGGGGTTCTTTCCGTTCTTCGTGATCGACGGTCAGATCCTTACCCGACAGATCGTGGATGTGTTCGATCGCGGTGACCAGGCGAAGGTGCCGATTCTCGCCGGCTTCAATAGCGGAGAGATCCGCTCCCTGCGCAGCCTGATGCCGCCGGTGGTGGCGGACGCCGCGACGTATGAGAAGGAGATTCGGGCACGCTACGCAGATCTGGCCGCCGCATTCCTCGCGCTGTACCCGTCGAACCATATCGAGGAGAGCATGCTCGCCACCACGCGCGACGCTCTCTACGGCTGGACGTCGCAGCGGCTCGTCATCAAGCAGACCGTTGCGGGCGGGCCGTCATTCCTCTACCTGTTCGATCACGGCTATCCGGCCGCCGATGCGCGGGGCCTGCACGCCTTTCATGCCAGCGAGCTGCCTTATGTCTTCGGCACGGCCGATCGGACACCGGCGCGCTGGCCAGCGGTACCGACGACGCCGGTTGAGACACAGCTCACGAATGCGATGCTCGGCTACTGGGCGTCGTTTGCGCGTACTGGGACTCCCGCTGCCGCGAACGCGCCGTCGTGGCCAGCATACGGCCGCGAGCGCGCGTATCTTGCGATCGAGGATGCCCCGCATGTGAAGGTGGATCTGATGCCCGGCATGTACGAGCTCAACGAGCAGGTCGTCTGTCGGCGCCGCGCTAAGGGCGGCATCCCATGGCACTGGAACGTTGGACTCGCCTCCCCGCCGTTGCCCGCCGCCGTACCGCAATGCCAGTGATCGATGGCGCGCACAGCATATGGTGAGCGAAAGCAAACCTCAGTCAGCCGCAGCGAGCCGGGCGAATTGACGTTTCAGCGTGTTGACCTGAGCGAGGTAGCGGCGGGGATCGTGGTCTCCACATCGCTGACCGCCTGTGAATCGGAAGCCCCCGCGTGCGAATCGGTCACCCGCACCGTCTCCGCACAGGTGGATGATCGCTGCGAGGTCTTGACGCTGTTGCAGCGAGGCGGTCGTAATGCGGTTGCGGGCGAGGATTCGCGCGACCGTGCGATCCAGCAGTGCGGCGGTCATCTCCACAGCATGAGCGGGCACCACACGTGTGTAGAGCGCGTTGAACCAGCACGAGCGCGAGTCGTGCCAGGCGCCGTCCTCGACTACGACATGATCGTGGATGCAATAGCGGCGAGCCTCTGAGAACGTTCCATCGGTGATCTGGAACATCCCCACGGCGCTCGAGGCCGGCCCATAAAGCTCGAACGGGTTCCAGGTGAATCGCCATCGCCAGTAGGTCCGTGCGACCGGGTTGCCGCTGCTTTCCACCTGGGCCAGAGCGGCTAGCAGTTCCGGTGTGATGACTGGCGTGGAGTGCTCGTCGAAGAGCGAGCCGTATTGCCGCCAGGTCTGCGCCGGCACTTTGGCAAGCGAGCCACTGACCGCGACGAATACCTCGGTCGGCTTGCGGACTACCTGCACTACCCAGTTCACGGTCGCCCAGACGATTACGAGCAGGACCGTCCCGACGATTATCCGGGCAGCCCACGGGGCGACGCGCATGGCCAGATAGGCACGTCGGCCCAGGCGCCGCGCGCCAGAGCGGCGAGCGCGCCGGCCTCGGATTCTCGTCGGCCGAAATCCGGCCCGCGCAATGATCGAATGGGGCACGACGGACACCCACCCATTATCGCGTTAGTTGCCCGAGAGTTCCTCAGCCAGCGCGACGATGATTCCCGCAGGACCTCGCATGTAGCAGAGCCTGTACTTGCCCTGGTAGCCTGCGGTCGTTCCGCGAACGTTACTTGGTGGTGAAAATCTTCGAAGCCTGCTCGAACCCACCGAACAACACCTTGACGGTGTAAGTGTGAACGCCCGATGCCGGGTTGAAATTGGCGATGTACTGGCCCTGCACGTCGTCGATGCGGACGGCGTCACTCCCTTCTCCGAAGGTCGCGACAAATCGGCGGACGGTGCCCTCCCATACTTCGACGCTCACCCGATTGTCGGCGACGAAAACGCCGTTGCAGTCGCGCGCCGCGAATTTGATGGCGAGCGCGCCGTTGATGACCTTTCCGAGCGATAGGGGCGGCAGCCACGACATCGTATAGTTCACCGACACGTTGACCACGGCTGATGTACCCGTGCCCCCCGCGCTGTCTGCCCAGGCCTGGAGCGCATATGAGCCAATCCCCGTGGCCGTGAAGTTGCCATTGGCAACGACGTCGTTGGATGCGCCTGGGAAGGAAACCGCGAACGGAGCGTTGTTGGCCTTCGCCCAGACTGACGTGACGAAACTCTCGGCATCATTCGCCGTAATGGTCACCGGTATCACGGTCCCGGCGCTGCAGAACGTGAACTTGTCTCCGTCCTTCGGCGAGATGATGACGACCGCCGGCGGAGTCGTGTCGGACAGCGCAGGCTCTGCAACGGTGACGGTCAGTGTGTGGGCTGCGTTGCCCCAGCCAATTCCGTTCGGCCCATCCGCCTGAATGGTGAATACGTAGTCGCCGGGGATGGTGCCGTTGGTGACATGGACCCGGACCGTAGTCTGGTGCGTCTCCGCGAGAGCGTTGAAGTTCAAGAACTGGTCGTCCACCGTCACGAGCGCCGTTGCTGCCGCCTCGTTCGAGCCCTCCGGAAAGTCCTCGACGTTGATGCGCAGGTTCGCGGTGATTCCGGCAGCGATGGCCTTCATTCCCTCTTTGTTCAGGCTTGACGGCGACGTGATGTCCAGCGTGTACGAGCGGTCAAACGGGAACGTGCCGGCGAGAGTCTGTGTCGTCGGCGCGTAGTCGACCGAGTCATTTCCGTTTCCATTCGACGGCTGCGCAGCAGCGGATGCGGCAAACGCGAAAACCAGCGCCATCAACGCTGCCATGCGGGTGATCGTTCTCATCGTAGTCTTGACCTCGCTCTTCACAACAATGCGCTCCTGAAGAAGCTGTTCGCATCGGCAGAATCGCAAGGATTAGTCCGGCCCCGAGCAAAGGTGATGACTTCGCACAAGCGCCTTACCTTTCAACGTGTTGTGGCTGGAAGTGGCGGCAATGAAAATTCACGAGTGCGCGACTTTCTTGTTCGGCCCAGCCAGAAGTATTGCTAGGACCAGACGTGGCACATCTCGGAGGGCCTTGCAGCGCAGACAGCGGCTATCTACCGAGCGTTAGCCGCCTGCAACGGGTGGTTACGGATTGAGTATGCGATGCAGGTCGAGGGCCGGAGGCGGCGTCGAGGTCTGGCTCAGCATCACATGGACCTGCGCTCGATGGTGCGTCTGATGGTTGAACAGATGGCAGCATGCGACGTGCGCGGTGTCCACGTAGTCTCTGCCCTGGTTGTTCGTATAGGCAAACGAACGGCCCCAGAACGCGGCATCGAGACCGCCGAAGAACGATTCGATCCGGAGGTCCTCGCGCGTCCTCGCAGTGTGTAGGCTCGAAATGTCGTCGTAGAGAATCTGATCGAGCGGCGGTGTCGCCCTCTCGCCACGTTCGAACAGCGCCATCCACCGTCGATCGCCCAGCAGAATGTGATTCAACAATCCGTGAATGCTACCGAAAGACCCCGCACGGCGCTGCCGATATTCGGCATCATCCAGCTGTGCGCATGTGGCGAAGAGCCGCGCGTTGGCGATGCGGTTGTACCTTGCGAGCATCTGAAAATGAGTCACCAGGTCCATGCGACGGAGCTTACACCTATGCAACGTTCACGGTGTGGACGTCCAGCACTGCCAGCTTCGAGCGAACGCGAACGTCCGCTCAGCGCCTATGTCGCTCGCTCACGGTTGGCAGCGCGCAGGTAAGTTCCGCAAAACCATCGCCCACCTCCCGGGTCGACACCAGGCGGGGTGGAGGATTTGTGAGGCGGCACGGAACCACTCCAATGCCATCCCGCCTTCGCCGATTTGAGCGGTGATATCGTAGACGCCAAATTCGCGTGCCGGGCGTGAGTGTCAGCGAGGCCGAAAGTATGGTCGCTTGCGTCGCGCTGACAGGACGAAAAGTTCTCGGAGCGCCGAATCGTCTACTCCCGCGCCAACATCGAATCGGACATCGTGCTCCTGAAGCAAAAGAGCAACCCGATCAAGAGCCGGTGGCCGGAGACCTGTTCTACTTTCCACGGCCTAAGTGACGCAGAATGTCGGAGATCGCGGACGGAAACCACACGGACAAGATCATCGTTGCTCTCCTCCGCGAGGGTCCGTGTCGTTCACTGCCTGCTCACACGGTGGAACGTCTCGTGGCGAACGGCCGGCAACTCGATGTCGCGGCAGGAGTGACCATTTATAGCGAGGCAGACGCCGAGCGTTTGGGGGTGATCGTCGGTGGGCTCCTTCGCGTCTACATGGACACCAGCGATGGTCGCCAGGTCACTGTCCGCTATGTTCGGCGCGGAGGCCTGCTCGGAGCGCCCGCACTCGTCGGCGGGCCTGCACCGGTCTTCGTGCAGGCATTGACGGACAGCACGCTGTACTTCATGGACACCACGAACGTGAAGCGGCTCGCGCGCGAGGACGCGGCCGTGGCCTGGGTGTTGGCCCAGGAATGCGTTCACCGTTTGTACGACATCCTGGAAGAACTCGCCGGGAATACCTTCGCAACGGTTCGGCAGCGCGTGGTGCGACATCTGCTCGACTTGGCCGCATCACGGCCAGCCAGTGACGGCCGCCTGACGGCGAGCGTCAATCAGCAGGAGCTTGCCGATAGCGTCGGTTCGGTTCGAGAGGTCGTGGCGCGGGTTCTCCACGAGCTGCGCGCGGCGTCCTTGGTGCGCACGTCGCCAGGCCGCATCGAAATCCTCGACCCGGTCAGGTTGAGCCTCGAGCTTTGGTCCCGTGTGGCGTGACCAAAGTCACAGCAGCCGACACCCCGCCTTCAGCACAATCAACTAACTGCAGCAGCCGGTGGATGCCCGCATCGATCCATCGGTACTTCACTGCGTGCTGGAGGAATTCATGTTTGCCGTCGACCATTCCGCGACCGCGTTAGTCATCAAGCGCCGATTCCCTTCGGTGTCGATGATTCCGCTGCTGATCTCCGTTCAGGCGATGGAACTGATGTGGGTGATTCTCAACTATCTTGGCGTTGAACGCACGACCACCTCTTCAACCGTGCGAACCGTCGCGGATATTCAGCTGGCGTATATCCCGTACTCGCATTCCGTCGCGACTGTGACGGTGAGCGCCCTGGTTGTGTGGTGGACCATCGAACGGGTGCTCGACCGACCTGCTCTCGGCCGCGCACTGGCACTTGGAATCGTCTCGCATCTGGTTCTTGACATCGCCACCCACGCTCGTGACATCCCGCTGTGGCCAGGTGCGCAGTATGACCTGGGGCTGGGACTCTACAGCGCCGCGCCATCGGCCGCGTTCGTCATCGAACTGGCGTACGGCGTGCTGTGCTGGTGGATCTATCGCGGAAGCGGAGCGCTCCTGACGGTGGTTGTTGCGGGCAACCTGGCCAATGTCTCGCTCTTCTTTGCTGGAATCTCAGGGCCGGAGCAGCTGCTGGCGGGTCATCCAACGCTCGTGGTGACCGTGATCTTTGCGCAGATCGTGACGATGCTTGTGCTGGTGAAACTGTTCTCGGTGCCCTGGCGTGCTCAGCCTTCTCGCTGACGCCTGTGGACCCCGCGTGCTTGGAGAGCGGCAATGACCGGCCCAAGCTCATCGCCATCGACTGGCTTCGCAAGCACGATCGCGGCGGGTTCGATCGGCCGTTCCCGACTTCTCTTGACAAACTAGAGGAGCAAGGTAGGATGAGGATGTCTCATCTAGTTTCTCTGGAGGAGTATGGCGGCTGACGGCATCCCCGGCGAACTCGTCAAAGGCACGTTGCACATGCTGATCTTGAAGACGCTGACGCTCGAGCCGCTGCACGGCTATGGCATCGGCGTTCGTCTCGGCCAAATCAGCGACGGAAAATTCCAAATCAACGGCGGGTCGCTGTTCCCGGCGTTGCGCCGACTCGAGCGCGACGGGTTGATCCGGGGCGAGTGGCGCGTGACCGAGAATAACCGCCGCGCGAAGTATTACCTGTTGACGTCTCAGGGGCGAGCGCAACTCAAACGCGAGACGCGGCAGTGGGAAGCGCAGGCATCAGCGATCGCGCGAATCCTCGCGGTCGCGCCGGGAGATCTCTGATGGCGAGCATGCGGCGGTTCACCGGCGGCCTGCGGGGGCTACTTCGCAGCACGCGCGTCGAGCGAGAGCTCGACGAAGAACTTCAGTCGTATCTGGAGTCTTCCGTCGAGGCAAAGGTTCGCGCTGGGATGACACTCGAGGACGCGCGCCGACGAGCACGCGCGGAGCTTGGCAGCGTCGAAGCGGTGAAGGATCACACGCGAGACGTTGGTTGGGAGACAACCGTCGACCAGATGTGGCGCGACGTACGGTACGCGGCGCGAACGCTGCGCAAGTCGCCGGCATTTGCCGCGGTCGTCGTCCTCACGTTGGCGCTCGGCATCGGTGCTAACACGGCGATCTTCAGCGCCGTCAATGCGATCATGCTGCGCGCGCTCGCTGTCGAGCATCCAAACGAACTTGTCGCACTGACTGCACTCTATTCGGACGGCGCCGAGCCGTTCTCCTATGCCGCCTACCGCAGAATCGCGGCCGACGGCGCATCCGTGGTGGACGTGCTCGCGGCCTCAACAGCCAGGCGCGACGCGATCAGCGTCGACGGCCCGCCCGAGGTCATCGATCTGAAGTGGGTATCCGGCAACTACTTCGCCGTGCTCGGCCTGTCGACCTCCGTGGGCCGTCCCCTGCTCATCTCGGACGATCCGCAGCCGCCTGGCGCAGCGGTTGCCGTGATCAGCGACGCATTCTGGGCACGGCGGTTTGGCCGCGATCCGGCGGTCATCGGCCGCAGTGTACGCTTGAAAGGCACTCCATTCGTCATCGTCGGAGTTCTGCGGCGCGGATTTGTCAGCGAAACTCCCGGCGAGACCGTCGATCTATGGATGCCGCTCGCCTCTCAGCCGAACACGCCGTCGTGGATCTGGAACGGGCACAGCACGACGTGGCTGCACCTTCTCGCCCGTCGGCGTCCGGGTGTCGGCCTCGCGCAGGCGCGCGCGGCGCTGCAGCCCGTGTACGAACGCGTGCGCGACGATGTGGCGGCAGGGACCGACAGCACGGATTTCCGCCGAAGTGTGCTCGCGAGCCGCCTGAGCGTGTCGGACGCCAGCGGTGGAGTCTCCAGGTTACGCGACAATCTCACGGCGCCTCTGATGATCCTGATGACGATCGTCGCTCTCGTGCTGCTGGTCGCCTGCGCGAACATCGCCAATCTCATGCTGACCCGCGGGGTCGCACGCCGCCGCGAGACCGCGGTGTGTCTCGCGCTCGGCGCAGGGCGGCTGCGGCTGATTCGTCAAGGCATCGTCGAGGCATTGCTGCTCGCGGCCCTCGGGGGAGCTGCTGGATTCTTGGTCGCGATCTGGGGGACGTCAGCGCTGTCGTCGCTGCTCTCCGGTGTCTTGCCAGTGGTGCTCGACATCAGTCCTGACAGACGCGTGCTGGTGTTCGCTGCCGTCATCTCGTGTGCCACAGCTGTGTTGTTCGGGTTCCTGCCGACGCTGTCCGCGACGCGACTCGATCCGGTTGCCGTCGTCAAGAGCGGAGGCGGTGCTGGCCGCGCAACATCCCGCATTCCTTTCGGTCGCACGCTGGTCGTGATGCAGATTGCAGTGTCGCTCGTGCTGCTGGTAGCCGCGGGATTGTTCGTGCGCAGCCTCATGAGGCTCAAAGATGTCGACCTCGGTTTCGATCCAAATGAGGTCGTGCTCTTTCGCGTCAGCGCGGTCGCCGACCAGCAATCCATGCCCATCGAGACGAGGCGGCAGCTGTATCGCCAACTCCTGGAGCGCGCGGTCGGCGTCCCCGGCGTGAATGGTGCGAGCGCGTCGGTCTCCGGTCTTCTGTCATCCGAAACGTGGCGAAACGTCATCACCGTTGAAGGGTTCACCCCGCCGGACGGCCGGACGCTGCGGTCGTTCGTGAATGCCGTGACGCCGACGTACTTCGAGGTCATGCGAATCTCCGTCCGTCGCGGGCGCGGCTTCACCGACGACGATCGAGGACAGGCGGCCAACGTCGCGATCGCCAACGAAGCGTTCGCCCGGCAGTTCCTCGGCGACCGGGAGCCGATTGGAGCGCGCGTTGGCCTCTGCAGCAGTGAAGCGTGTGGTCCGTCGGCGACGAGGATGATGCAGATCGTCGGCATTGCGGAAGATGCGAAGTACTCGAATCTTCGGGATGCCGCGCCGGCGCTGTTGTATGTCCCCTTCACGCAGGTTGAGCGGAACCCCGGCGAAATCCAGATTCGGACCACGGGTGACGCCTCCGCGACCGGCTCGGCTCTCTACCGAGCCCTGGCGGATGTCGATCGGCGACTGGCGGTCGTTGGGATGATGACCGCGCGCGACCGTGTCGATGCCTCGCTTGCGACTCAGAACATGGTTGCCAGAGTGTCGTCAGTGTTCGGGCTGCTCGCGCTTGCGCTCGCGGCTGTCGGGCTTTGCGGGCTCGTTGCTTATATGACGACGCAGCGCACGCAGGAAATCGGAATTCGGATGGCACTGGGCGCCAGCAGGCGCGATGTACGGCGGCTAGTGCTGGGCAACACGCTGCGACTGGTCGCGCTTGGTGCGGTGCTCGGAATCCCTGTGGCGCTGGGATTGGCTCAGTTGCTATCCGGTTTGCTGTACCACGTAGGGCCTTACGATCCGGTTGTTTTGGCGTTCAGCCTCGGAGTGCTCTCGTCGGTGGCACTGGTCGCGGGATATTTGCCGGCAGTGCGAGCCACGCGCGTCGATCCTATCCAGGCGTTACGCGTCGAGTAGGGACGAAATCGCGCGAACACCTTCCTTTCGATGCTCACTCGAATACTGGCGTCAGTCTCGCGCTCAGCGAAATGGATTGTGCCGAGGCGAAGAGGGAATTGAAGTATGCATCGCCGGCGCTCGAACGCCTGGCGCCCGGCCGGTGCCGTCCGAAGTCCTGGCGTCGCGCCGCCACGTCTTGGCAACTCGCGTGCTGAATGGCCGTTGACAAAGTATTATCGGGTGAAGGGGATTTCATGAAGACGGTTCTCAGTGCGGGAATGCTGCTGCTTACGGTGTCCACCACGGTCCGGGCGCAAATCAACGCGGGCGAGATAAAGCCGGAAGCGAGCCTGCCGTTCACGATGACCCAGGTGGCGACATTCAATCTGCCCTGGCGCCTGGCGTTCCTGCCCGATGGACGCATGCTGATCACCGAGAAGGTTGGACCTGTGTGGCTTGTGACGCAACAGGGAGAGAAGACGCCGGTCAGCAACGTTCCGGCGGTCTTCTACGAGAGGCAGCTGGGAATGCAGGGCGTGTTCCTGTCGCCGCGCTACGCGACCGATCACAATGTGTATCTCACGTACGCAGAACCGGGCGAGGGTGGATCGAGTCTGGCTCTCGCGCGCGCGCGTTTGGTGCTTGGCGAGGGAAAGGCAAGCCTCGAAGGCTTGCAGGTGCTGTGGCGGCAGATGCCGAAGGGCAGGGGAGGACAGCTCGGCGCGCAGATCGCTTTTTCGCCCGACGGCCAGTACCTGTTTCTGACCGTCGGTGAGCGGCAACGGATGACCCCCGCGCAAGATCCGGATCAGGCGTTGGGAAAGATCCTGCGGCTGACACTCGATGGAAAACCCGCGCCCGGCAACCCGATGGCCGGAAAAACTGGGGTCGCGAGCGTTCCGCTGATCGATCCGCCGCGTGATACAGATGCGGCGAAGACCGCGCCGGTAATCAGCACCTACACCTTTCCTGAGCCGAACCTGACACCGTCGGAAACGTGGACCAGCGGCCATCGCACACCGTACGGCCTGGCGTTCGGCCCCGACGGTCGACTATGGGAAGTCGAGCACGGGCCACGAGGCGGCGACGAGCTGAACTTGATCGAGCCTGGCAAGAATTACGGTTGGCCGCTCGTCTCATATGCCGTTAACTACAACGGGGCGCCGATCCCGAACCCGGATACACGACCGGACCTGGCGAAACCGGTGATCTACTGGACGCCGATCATCGCGCCGGGCAACCTCATTTTTTATAACGGTGCGATGTTTCCGCAGTGGAAGGGGTCAGCGCTCATCGGCGGGATGGCAACGCAGACGCTCAACCGCATCACCTTCGACGGCAAGGGCGGGGCAACGCCAGCCGAACGCTGGAGTGTCGGCCATCGCATTCGCGACGTGGAAGTCGGTCCGGATGGCGCGCTCTGGATGCTCGAGGACGCGAATCCTGGCGGCCTCTTCCGCGTCACGCCGAAGTAGCAACAATGGGTCTGTCGTTCACCGGCCGCACCATCGGCGACATCACCGTTCTGAAATGCCATGGCCAGATCGTCGAGGGGCCCGATTCGGCGGCGCTGCGGCAACGTGTCAACGAAGTCCTCGAACACACTCCCGCGATCGTGCTGGACCTCGGCGGTGTAAATCTCATCGACAGCGGCGGTCTCGGTATGCTCGTTCGAATTCTTGCGCGAGCAGGACGAGACAACCTGAAGCTGTGCGGTCTGACTAGCAGAATCTCTGAAACGTTGAAGATCACTCGATTGGCTGCCGTCTTCGACTGTTATCAATCCGAGGCAGAAGCAATCGCCGGCTTTTACCGTATCCCGACCGGTTCGAACTTGCCGTCGCCGTTTGCCGCGCCAAATGTACTGTGCGTCGGGAAATCCGCGGAACTGCTCACCTACATCCAGGAAGTGCTGCGTCAGGCCGGATTGAGCGTGAAGACGATCGACAACTTGCCCGACGCCGTGACGCTGCTGAAGGCGACCACGCCGCGAGTTGTGCTTGTCGACCACGAGCTGCGCTCTGCTGGAACGACAGGCATGGTCGACATGTTCAATCGACTCGTCGAGCCGCTGGCCGTCGTCGAGCTGCCTTCCGATTTTGCACGCCGGGATCCGATCGAAACTGGACCAGCGCTTGTCGAGCGCGTCCGGGTTTTGATCGGCGGCGTTGCATAGATCGAAATCAACCTTCTACTTCAAGCCAAGTTTCTTACCGGCCGCCAGCAGCGAGATCGATTCACCGATGCGCTTTGCCCGCGTTTCCGGCCGCTTCGCGACATGAATCCAGACGACGAAATTGCGTCGGTAGGTGGGAGCCAGCTGCTGGAAGAACTCCCACGCTCGAGGATTCGTCCTCAGCGCCTTCGCGATGTAGTCCGGGAGCTCGGGGATGACTGGCCGTGCCGCGTAGCTGTTGTTGGTTGGAGCGGCCGCGAGACCGGCGGGCGTGAGCAGGCCTGCCTGTTTGAGTTCCCTCCACCGCTTGCGATTGAGGTTCGACCACTTACTGGTCGGCTTTCGCGGCGTCACCTTGATCGCGTATCGATCATCGTCGAGACGTTTGACAAGACTGTCGATCCATCCGAAACAAAGAGCCTCGCGAACCGCGTCTTCGTAGGGGATCGACTTGATTCCGGTATGCGCCTTGTAGAACACGAGCCAGATACCTTGACTCGAGGCGTGATGCTTCGTCAACCACGCGCGCCATTGCCGGCGACTCGTTACCTCCAGGGTCTTGAGTTCTGCCGTCATGACCGCTAGTGTCGCATGCTACGGCGCATATACTGCAGCTGACCGAGGAACGAGCATGAAGATTCGCGCGCTAACCGCTCCACTTTCACTGGCCCTCACCGTCGCCGTTTGGATTGGATCTGTCGCCGTCGCCGCGGCACAGTCCAACCCGATTCAGGTCGAGAATGCGAAACCAGGATCGACCGACTGGCTCTTGACCCGCGTCGTTCGACACGACGACGAAATCTACGAGCTTGGATGGCATCGCCGACGAGGCATCGAGGCGTACGCGTCGCAGACGAGCGTCGCGGCTGGCGACACGCTCAACGTGCACGTCAGCACGTACCCAGCGAACAAGTATTCCGTGAGCATCTATCGGATGGGGTACTACGGCGGCGCTGGCGCCCGTCTCATGCGCACGATTGGTCCGCTGCAGGGCACCGCGGAACCGACGCCGCAGGACGGCAACCGTAACGTGATCGAATGCAACTGGAAGGTCGGATTCAGCCTCCAGATCCCGACCGACTGGCTGAGTGGCGTCTATCTCGGCAAACTCTCGACCCTTCCTTCACCGGCCGGCCAGTATCTCGATCTCGAGATGACCAACGAGAGCTACGTGATCTTCATCGTTCGCGACAATCGCAAGGCGGATCTCGTCTTCCAGGCATCGGACATGACCTGGCTTTCATACAACCGATGGCCACAGTGGCGCTCGCTTTACGACCTCGGAACCGAGCATTGGGGCGCGTCGAACAGTAAGGTCGGCTACGACGTGAGCTTCGACCGTCCCTACGCGCTGTATTGGAACGGATATCCTGCGGGGTTTCATCCGCTGACGAATGGATCGGGCGAGTTCCTGATGACCGAGTTTCCTCTCGCCTTCTGGCTCGAGAAAGAGGGATATGACGTTACCTACATTTCCAACGTCGACACACATGCCAACGGGAACGGTCTTCTGCGAGGCAAGGTGTTCCTCTCGGTTGGACACGATGAGT
This sequence comes from Vicinamibacterales bacterium, assembly GCA_035758845.1. Lineage (GTDB taxonomy): Bacteria > Acidobacteriota > Vicinamibacteria > Vicinamibacterales > 2-12-FULL-66-21 > JALZOC01. The sequence goes on along the minus strand of DASTVZ010000202.1, from coordinate 6,888 downwards.
ACTGGACTGAACGAATGTTCGAGAACGTAATGAAGGCTCGCGACGCCGGCGTCAGCCTCGCGTTCCTGTCAGGGAACTCGATTTCCGGCATCGTCGAGTTGCTGCCGGCCAGCGACGGCCGTCGTGACCGCGTGATGCGGCGCGCGGGCGGCGGATTTCAACGTGAGCAGGATTTGATGGGCGCCACTTCCTATGGCGTCGGCTTCGCCGACTGGACGAGCGACAACCCCGAACACTGGGCGTTCGAGGGGACCAACATGAAAAAGGGGGATCGCGTTGCGCAACTTGTCGGGTGGGAATATCACGGCCCTCCTTTGGCAACGCATCCGGGTCTCGTGGTCCTGTCGGAAGGTCCCGTCTACGGCGCCAACGGCGAGAAGCGGACGGGCACGTACGCGACGACGTTGTACGCCGCACGCAGAGGTAACCTCGTGTTCAATGCCGGAACCTGCTGGTGGAACGTGGTGTTGTCGTCTCCCCCCGGCTTCCAAAACCCGCCGCGGAGGGACTTCCGTCGCAACGACGCCCGGATTCAGCGAATCACGAAGAACATTCTCGATCGAATGATTAATACGAAACTGATTGACTAGCTCGGTGTTGGTCTACGCCGCGCGCGAGTGATCGGCGGCGTCCCAGAGAATCGAAATCGACTTCGGCACAACGATGACTGAACCCGTCAACAAAGCATCTGACAGTTCTATCGCTCTATCTGAGGGCTTCGCGAAGTGGATGCTCGAAGCGTTCAACCGCGCGGGCTTCTGCCTGATGGCTTCTATCGGGCACCGGGCTGGCTTGTTCGACGTGATGCGGGAGATGCCGCCGGCGACCTCGTCGGAGATTGCTGCGCGGGCGCGACTGAACGAGCGCTACGTGCGGGAGTGGCTCGGTGCGATGACCGCCTCCCGCGTCGTACGCGTACTCAGTGCGGAAAAACCCGAACGATACTCGCTGCCCGCGGAGCACGCAGCACTGCTCACCCGAGCCGCTGGCGCGGACAACCTTGCCGGGTTGGCTCAGTACATCGCGCTTCTTGGGAGCGTTGAAGACGAGATCCTCGAGTGCTTCCGAAACGGCGGCGGCGTCTCGTACGAACGCTTTCCGCGCTTCCACGCCGTGATGGCTGAGGATAGTGGACAGTCCGTGATCCCAGCACTTGAAACGCACGTGCTTCCATTGGTGCCAGGCTTACGTGACGCGCTCGAGGGCGGCATCCAAGTTTTGGACGTCGGCTGCGGCAGCGGACGGATCATCAACCGACTGGCCGAGCTGTTCCCGCGGAGCCGCTTTGAAGGCCGCGATCTCTCGGCTGACGCGATTGCGAATGCGACGAGTGAAGCGCGATCCCGGAATCTTTCTAACGCGCGGTTCCTGACGGCGGACCTGAGCGACTTCGATCGCAGTGCAGAGCCGGAGCTGTTCGATCTCGTGATGACGTTCGACGCGATTCACGATCAGGCCAGACCGCTCAACGTCTTGAAAGGCATCCGCCGAACGCTGAAGAACGATGGGGTCTACCTGATGCAAGACATCAGGGCCTCGAGCCACGTCAGCCGTAACATCGATCATCCTCTCGGCACCCTGCTGTACACAGTGTCGTGCATGCACTGCATGACCGTCTCGCTCGCGCAAGGCGGCGAAGGTCTCGGCGCGATGTGGGGAGAGGAGAAAACCCGTGATTACCTGCAGCGGGCGGGATTCACGTCAATCGAGGTCCACCACCTGGCCCACGATATCCAGAACAATTGGTATGTGGTGAGATAGCACGGGTGGTTTTGTCGTCGTTTTCGATTAGAAGTGGTTTCAAAGCCAGATCAAGAACAGAGAACGCGGATCTCGCGCAAAGCGCGCAAAGAGCGCAGGGAAGACTGGCGGTGTTAGCCGCAGCTACGACCGGTCGCGTCAGCGCTTCGCGCTGGCGACGGAGCACGTGGAGGAAACACAAGCGTCGAACTGATTCACGCCTCGCTTGTGTTTCCTCCACGTGCTCGATCGCAGACGCCGGCCGAAGGCCGGCGCGCGACCGGTCGGCACCAACCTCTGTTGCTTCGCCGTCCAGCTGCGCCATCATTGACCGACGCACGATTCGAACAAATTCGGTGATCGATTCGCGCGCTGGACGGAGTGAGAAGTCTTCTCGGCGCCCTTTGCGCGCTCTGCGCGAGATCCTTCGGGTTCTCGTCAGTGATTAGAGGCGCGCTTTCTCAGCTTCGCGCGAATTCCCGGTTTCGGCCGCAACGTGATCAGAGGCTCCGGCCGAATGTTCTGCGCCGGCACAAGGTCTATCTGAAAGCGCCGCGCGATCGACGCGACGATCAGCTGTGCCTCGAGCATCGCGAATTGATTGCCGATGCAGCCGCGGGGGCCGCCACCAAACGGGATGTAGGCGAATCGCGGACGGGTGGATTCCTGCTCGGGCCCAAAGCGCTGCGGATCGAAGCGCCCCGGATCGGGCCACAGCTTCGGCCGCCGATGTACGACGAACGGAATCACAAACACAATCGAGCCCTTCGGTACGCGATATCCACCAATCTCGTCGTCGCCGAGAGCGAGGCGTGAGAATCCCCAAGCAGGTGGATACAGCCGCAACGATTCCTCCAGCACTCGTCGCGTGAAGGTCAGCTGGTCTACGTGTTGGAACGCCGGTCGTCCGCCGCCGATCACCCGATCGACTTCCTCCGTGATACGTCGTCCGATTTCGGGGTGCCCCGACAGCAAGTAGTAGGTCCACGACAGTGCCAGCGACGTCGTCTCGTGGCCGGCCAGCAACATCGTCATGACTTCATCGCGCAGTTGCCGATCGGTCATGCCCGCTCCTGTCTCCTCGTCGCGGGCGGAGAGAAACATGGACAGCAGATCTGATTCATCCCGACCGCTCTCACGGCGATTCGCGATGATTCGATAGACGACGCGATCAAGCTCGCGCAAGGCGTGCGCGAAGCGGCGGTTGGCCGGGATTGGCAACGTCGTCTCCAGTTTCGTCGACCAGAACGTCTCGCCAATTCGCCGATTGATGATCGGCCACGTACGATTGACGACGTCGGCAGCGGCGCCCAGATCGGTGCTGAACATTGTTCGCACGATGATCGCCTGTGTCACCGCCATCATCTCCGCGACGAGGTCGACAGTCTCGCCAGTCGCTGCCGCGTGCTCCCACCGCTCGAGCATCTGCTCGGTGCAGGAGACCATCGCGTCGGTCATCGCAACCAGTCGCTGACGATGGAACGCGGGCTGCGCAAGGCGGCGTTGCCGCAGCCAGAAAGGGTCCTCGCTGGTCAGGAGTCCGTTGCCAAGTGTGTCCTTGAGACGTTGGTAGAGCGGGCTCTTGTGGTAGTTGCGCGCATTGTCCTGAAGGACATGTTTGATGTCCGCGGGATTCGAAATCAGAAACCCGTGATAGGGGCCGGCCTTCAGATGGACGATGTCTCCGTATCGATCGGCAGCGTCGAGGAATGTGCGGATCGGGTCGGAACGGAGCTGCGGCAGCACACCAAGGATCGGGTAACCGCGAGGTCCGGGAGGAAACGCAAATGGATCTGAGCGAGCCGCGCCGATCACTTCGCTACGATTATATGAGGCGTCAGCCGGGGCTAGGAGAAGAGGATGTCCGGGAGCCTTGTCGCGAATTCGTGCACTCTGCGAATCTGATTGCGTGTTGTGAAAGGCTCGAACCCGGTTGCGTCGAACGAACCTCTGCGGTTGTCCAGGATCGCGGTCAATGCTGCAGGCAGCACTGGACATTCACTCAAAAGACCACAGAGGCAGGCCCATGCGGGTGTGTCGAGAATGGCGATCACCTCGAGAGCGTCCTGTGCGAGCCAGGGTCTTCCCGCCTCGTGGTTTCGTTCAAGCTCGCGCCGGAGAAGATACAGGTCGCGCTCGATCCCGCTGTCCACATTTTGAAGCTCACCAAGCGCGGCCATCAGCTTGCGGCTAACGAACATTCCAACGTCCTGATGCAACCGCCTCCAGCCTGCTTCGAATACGCTGACGAGGTCATGGTCGACAAGGAACGTTTGTGGCAGCGTCGATGTGAGATTGGTTGGTAGCTGTGCATCGCCGTGTGTGAGGAGCGTGGTTTCGAGTCCGAGGTTGCAAATCCCGACCGCCGCGTTCCACGCCTCCTGGGGGGTAAAGGCTCGCGAGTACACCGAGCATCCGGCGCCGAGCGCATTGGCGAGAAAGCCCAGCTCTCGGTTACGCGCGAAGTACGCAAACGGATCCGTCTCGTGCACGAACTGCATTAACGGTTCGATTGGTGAGATGCGCGACGCGTCGCCCGCGCGAGATCCGAGCAACGCTCGCGGCATCGCCGATGCCCTTCCCGACTGAGTCAGTAGTTCGACCACTGCATCAATCGAGCTCGAGACCTCAGGATCGATGGACGGTCGTCCAAGAGTCTCAGCCGGTGGTGAACTCTGAGTCGAGGGTTCGACCGGCGGGTCGAGCCCGCGAAAATACGCAGCGGCGATGGCATTGAGCGAAGGCGAGCTGTTTCCTCCGGAGGATGGACGCTGCCTTGCCATCTGAAGGAACGCACGGGCGTCGCCTGCTGCCAGGTATCCCTGTTGGGTGCGGCGCTGTTCGCGGTGGATTGAAACGTCGTGAAGCAACTGTTGCGGTTCCATCAGCAGATCGTCGAGGCCGTCGATCTCTGGCATCGAATTCGACACTCGGCGGCACCCCTGCATGATCCCGTGGAAGATATCCGGTCGATCGTCAGCGAGTGTGACGAGCAGCCCCACGATCGTGTCCCATGCCTGCGATGTTCTCGCGCGTACGACGTAACCACCGATTTCACACTCGAGCGACGCGGCACGCGCAGCATCGGCGTCAGGTGTCTCGTCATCACTGGCGGCGGTTGGTTCGAATACGCCCGGATCAAAAACCCGGACATACCGTGAGAGACCGGTGACGGCCAGATCCTGATCCATCGCACCGATCACTCCGACGGCGACCGCTTCGCCCTCGTTCATCAAGGCCTCGAGCCATGTGCCGAAGCGGCGCTCGTCGAATTGGTCGTCGCGGTTTGGCGACGTGTGCCAGAGATCGAGGTCCAGTACGGAAGACAACTGCTGCGGCGTCGACGCGGCAATGACGCCGGCACACGCCTCGAGCCCGCGTTCCCGAATCAGCTGGTGAAGGACTTCGGGCGCGAGACGCGGCACAATTTGCGCGAGGTGCGGCGTGTCGAGCAGGCGAGCAAGTTGATCGGTGCTGTCGCGACGACGACGATCCTCGCGTTTCGCCATGGGTCGCTGATGATACGCGTCGCAGTCACGAAGAAACAGTCTAGTAGTTTCTTGACAGGTAGCCGATAATAGTAGTGGGAATGATCGTCGTTGATTCCCCCGGCTTTCGCGAGCCGTTCCCGCCTTCTGATACATTCACCATCATGAAAATGTTCGTTCGGACATGTTTCGTAGTGACCCTGTCTCTTGCCACGACGCGGTCGCTATGCGCACAGGATAAGTCCTCCTTCACCGTCACCCTTGTGCCGCCAGCTCACGGCAAGGTGCAGCTCACGCCGCCGCTCCCCGCAGACGGCAAGTATCCCGCCGGCACGTCCGTGACGGTGACGACAACACCGGACCCTGGCTACGCGCTGGATTCGGCGTGGTATTCGGTGCCCGGGAGATTCGGTCAGATGTATCACGAGGGGATGTCCCGCGATTTCAAGGTGACGATCGACCAGGACAAACGGATCGGCGCGTCGTTCATCCAAGAGTCCGCAGTGAAGGACCTCGTCGTGACCCACGATATCGTTTACGCCAAGCCCGGGGTGAAGCCGCTGAAGTATGACGTGTTCGCGCCGAAGGGGGCGAAGAACCTTCCCATCATCGTCATCGTGCATGGCGGCGGATGGATGGCGAACGACGAAGACATCATGCGCGGTCTCGCGCGCGAGCTGACCAGGGGCGGCAAGTTCGTCGTCGCGAGCATGGACTATCGCTGGGCGGGCAAAGCGGACGGCGACGCGACCGGTAACACGATGGCGGATCTGATAGACGATGTCTTTGGCGGCATCGCGCACATCATGGAGCACGCCTCCCAGTACGGCGGCGATCCGACGCGCATCGGTGTAACCGGCGACAGCGCCGGCGGTCATTTGTCGGCGGCGGCATCCTTGATGCCCAACATGATCGGTTCGCGAGGCTTCGGGAAGACGGCGGGCGTCTTCGAGTTCATGCCGAGCTATCTGCCGAAGGGCAAAACGGTCGAACAAGTGCGCGACGACATGATGAAGTCGATCAAGGCTGCCGCGCCGAGCTACGGTGTGTTCACGGCGGCAACGCTGAACGCGTATTCGAGCGACCCGGCCGTCGATCAGTCGTGGAAGGAAGCGATCGCGCCGGCCAGCCATATTCCACCGGCCAGTGAGCGATCCGTGCCACAGTTCCTGACTCGTGGCACCCGCGATCCGCTGATCACGGATGCGATGGTGAAGGAATTCGTCGACGCGCTGGTGAAGGCGGGGCAGCGTGCGGAATACATCCAGGTCGGCGGCGCGAGTCACGCGTTTTTTGACTGGAAGCCTGACGACACCACCAAGGCGACGTTTGCGAACTACGGCGTCTACTACGCGGCGTCGATGAAGACATTCTTCGAATCAGTGCTTTATTGACGTCAAGAGCGCGATCAACGCTTCGCGCGAAGGCGGCGTCCATCGACTGCCCAGTTCGTGCAGCAGCGTGCACACATCGTCAAAGCTGCGTTCGATCGTCACGCGGGCGAGCCGGAGCGCCTCGCGCTCGAAGCGCCGCCACTCCGCCGGCGAGGCATCCTCGCGAAACGCCCGGAGCGCGGCGGCGGCACTGCCGTATTCCGCCGCGAAGTCCTCGTGGAGATAACCGCTGAACACCCGGTGCAGCTCGGGAAAGTCGGACACCG
>DASTVZ010000190.1:0-4755 GCA_035758845.1 Vicinamibacterales bacterium | reverse complement strand
CGCCAGGAGCTCATGGATCATGCGCGACGGTTCCTGACGCTGATGCGCGAAGCCGTCAAGGCCGGCGAGCAGGACATCATGAGTCCGGCGTGGGCGGGCGTGCGGCAGATGCTCGACGAACTGTCAGTCGCTCGAGCACAGCAGGGATTCTCTCCCTCGGAAACCGCAACGTTCATTTTCTCGCTGAAAGAGCCGCTGTTCGATCGACTGCAACGCGCGCTGGGACAGAGCGAGGCGGTCTCGCGCCTGTGGCCGACCAATCTCCTGTTCGATCGACTTGGTCTGTATACGATGGAAGTGTTCCAGCGCGGCCGCGAGCAGCTCATCATCCGCCAGCAGCAGGAACTGATGGAGCTGTCGACACCGGTCGTGACGCTGTGGGAAGGCGTGCTGGCGCTGCCGCTCATCGGCACGCTCGACAGCGCGCGCACACAGGTGGTCATGGAAAACCTGCTGCAGCGCATCGTCGACAGCGGCGCGGCGATCGCGATCATCGACATCACCGGCGTGCCGACGGTCGACACCGTCACCGCGCAGCATCTTCTCAAGACGGTCGCAGCGGCGCGGCTGATGGGTGCCGACTGCATCATCAGCGGCATCCGTCCGCAGATTGCGCAGACGATCGTGCATCTCGGTGTCGAGCTTGGCACGGTCGTCACCAAGGCAACCCTCGCTGACGCATTCGCGATTGCGCTGAAGCGCGTCGGCCTGGCGGTACAGAAAGCGTCGACTGCGCCACGCCGCCGCGAGGACGACGGCGCAGATGTGCGGACCGCCGGCGAGCGCGCTGAGGGCTGATCGTGGAACGCATTCCGATTCTCAAGATGGGCGACTACCTGCTCGTCACCATCCAGGTGGACATGCACGATCGTCTGGCGATGTCATTACAGGACGATCTGACGTCGCGAATCGTTTCTGCTCGCGCGAAGGGGGTCCTCATCGACATCTCCGCGCTCGAGATGGTCGATTCCTTCATCGGCCGCATGTTTGGCGATATCGCCGCGATGTCTCGTGTGCTCGATGCGGAGACCGTCGTCGTCGGCATGCGGCCGGCGGTTGCGATCACGCTCGTCGAGCTCGGCCTGTCGTTACCGGGCGTTCGCACGGCACTCAACATCGAACGGGGCATGGAACTGCTCCGGGGCCTCATCTCTGCGCGAGGACGGGACGATGCTGGTTCCGCTTAGCGAGAATCGGCAGATTGCCACGTCCGAAGATGTCGTTACGGTGCGGCAGGCGGTGAGGCAGCGTGCCGTCGAGCTCGGGTTCAACCTCGTCGATCAGACGAAGATCGTGACCGCCGCGAGCGAACTGGCACGCAACACGCTTCAGTACGGCGGCGGCGGAACGCTGCGGATAGAAGAAGTCATCGAGGGTCCGCGCCGGGGCCTTCGTCTCGTGTTCGAGGACAATGGCCCCGGTATTGCGAACCTCGAACTCGCAATGAAAGATGGCTACACGACCGGCAACGGCCTCGGGCTTGGGCTCTCCGGCGCGAAGCGTCTCTCGAGTGAATTCGATATTCAATCCCGTCCGGGCGAAGGGACACGCGTGACCATCGTCCGATGGCGATGAACGCGGCGGCGGCGCATGCCGTCGAGGATTCCAGCCAGGTTGCCTCCGCCCGTCGCGCTGTACTCAATCTCGCGAGTCAAGTCGGGTTCGCGGAAGAGCGCGCCGGACAGGCGGCGCTCATCGTCACGGAACTGGGGACGAACCTCGTCAAACACGCACGCCATGGCGAACTGTTGGTTCGCGCACTCCAGGCCAACGGGAGCGCGACGCCGGAAGGAATCGAGATTCTCGCCGTCGATCGCGGCCCCGGGATGCCCGACGTTCCGCGCGCGCGTGAGGACGGCTACTCCACAGCCGGCACACTTGGACACGGCCTCGGATCGATCGAACGGCAATCAGACTTCTTTCAGATCTATTCGCAGCCATCAGGCACGGTCGCGGTCGCACAGATCTGGTCTGCACCCCGGCGGCCGGCCGCACGACAACCGTTGTATGAGATTGGAGCAATCCTCGTCTCGCATCCCGGCGAACCGATCTGTGGCGACGCCTGGGGCTGGACCATGCGCGACGATCGATTTGCGATCATGGTCGCAGACGGCCTTGGCCATGGGCTGTCGGCCCATGAAGCTGCCGACGCGGCCATCGCCGTCTTCTATCGTCATCACGAACAGTCGCCGTCGCGAGTCATCGCCGACGTGCATGCGGCGCTGCGCTCGACGCGCGGAGCGGCAGTCGCGACGGTCGCCGTTGACACCGATCGGGGTGTCGCAAACTACTGCGGAGTCGGCAACATCGGCGCCGTCTTGATCTCCGCGAACGGTGCCCGGCACAGCATGGTTTCACAGAATGGCACGGCGGGACACATGGCGACACGCATCCACGAATTCAGCTACCCGCTCTCGGCACGTTCGATGATCGTCATGTTTTCCGACGGTCTGACGTCCCACTGGGACCTCACGCCCTACCCCGGGGTGTCCACGCGTCACCCGAGCATCATCGCCGGAATTCTGTATCGTGATTTCAGCCGCCGCCGCGACGACGTGACGGTGGTGGTGGCGAAGCCGCGCTGAACACAGCTGCCACAAAACTGTAGTCACTTCCTCACGCACGCAGACGCGGTCAACCACGAGATCGCGTGAGCATGCTCTTCCCACGCCACAGTATCCCGCGCCTTTATTGACCGGTTCACGGCCGAGTCGGCTCGCCAGCGCGGAACTCAACCGTTTCGGCCGTCCGGCACATCCCTTGATTGATCAGGGTTTCGCAGATGCATATGGCAGAGGTTCCGGCCCCGGACCGTCGAGAGGACTCGGCGGAGGAAACGCCGCGCACCACGTCGGACTTGCGGGAATGGGTCCGCCGTGCGCTGACGCTCGATCCGGAACAGCAGGCGCGGCTGCTCGAGGCCATCGACAACGTGCTTGGCAACCAGCGTCAGCTGCTCGAAGAATCCAAGCACGAGGCCATCCGCGCGTTATCGGAAGGGTTCGCCGAAAAAATGTCGCGGCTCCAGCGGCAGCTGACCGAGAAGGACGTGACGGTCAGCAACATCGCGCGCTACTTCGAGGAGGTGGTCGCCGGGCTGACCGACAAATCGCACCGCGATCCCAAGACCAAACTCCTCAATTTCGACTGGTTCATGGAACGGCTCGAATCGTTTCTTTCGGTCGAACAGCGGGTGCGATGGTGCGGCGTCGGGGTCGTCGACATCAACAGCTTCAAGTGGTACAACGACACGCTCGGCCACGCGATCGGCGACAGGATCATCGAACGCGTCGCGCGGATTCTCTCCGACCAGATCCGCTCGGAAGACTTTCTCGCGCTCGAACGCGGCGGGGCGGACGCTCGCGATCTGCACGCCCGGTTCGGCGGCGACGAGTTCTGCTTCCTGATCCCCGATCTGCCTGGCTGCGCCGAGGCGGTCGAGGTCGCCGATCGATTCAAGCACGCCGTGGAAGCGCACGATTGGAGCCGCGACGATCGACGACTTGCCACGCGACCCGTCCGCGTCGACGTTGGGGTCGTCTGCCTCCATCTCGGTCCGGTCGCTGAACGGCGCGGCGTCGCGCGCAAGCTTGCGGCGGAATTGATCCATCGCGCGGATCAATTGATGTACGACGCCAAGAGCAGCAAAGCCGAACACGTCCACCAGACAGCGGTCGATGTGCAGAACAGCGCGCTGGTCGAGATCCAGGCGGATTTCGTGAAGGCGCGCCCGACGACGCTCGACCGGCGCTCCTGATTGCGACGCTATCGACGCCGGTGTTAAACTGATCTACTTCGGGCTCGTGAATTCGGGCCTGTTATCACCCTGGTGAATCGCAAATCACGAATCGTGAATCATTGAATCGCGAATCGTCGAATCCGCGGGCAGCGATTCACGATCCCGGATACGGGATGAGTGATTCAGCATTCACGCGCGATGATCGTCTGTTCACGATAGCCGCCTTTCACATCTTTACGGTGGGTGTAGCTCAGCGGTAGAGCGCCGGACTGTGGCTCCGGAAGTCGCGGGTTCGAACCCCGTCATCCACCCATTACATCGTCGGGGTCCTCTGCACCCCGACTAGCTCCCTTCGCTACGCTCGCGCTTCGCCGCTCGCTCCGCTCCGTTTCCGCCTCCGCTAAAGCTCCAGCGGACGCGCCGAAGCCTTGGCGAAGGCGGGCGCGTGGTTCACTCGCTACGCTCGTTCGCGTCTTTCTTTGCAGATCGCGAAGGTCTCAGGGGTTGCAAAGCCAGACGGTTGAGATACGTATAGAAAGAAGTCTGGTAGGATTCTCGCCGTGCCGGCTGAGCGGATCCTGGTTGTAGAAGACAACGACGATCTGCGCGGCCTTTACCGGATCGCTCTGCGCACCGCGGGCTTTCAAGTCACCCAAGCCGCTGACGGACTCACTGCCTTACGCGCCATCGAAGCAGATGGACCGGATCTGGTTGTTCTCGATCTTGGCCTGCCGCTCATTAGCGGATTCGAAGTCCCGCGTGAGCTCCTCCATCTGCAGACGCGACACATGCCCGTCGTTGTGGTAACCGGTCTCCCGCCGGAACGAACACGCGGATTGAGTGTCTCGCGCGTCCTGCACAAGCCAGTGATGCCGGAAACGCTGGTCCGCACCGTGGTCGATTGCCTTGCAGGTCGCCGCAGCGCAAAGGCGTAGAGCGAACTCGCGTATTCGAGTCTCAGGAAAACATCAGGTCGCTCCTCGATGATTCGATCATCCGTATTGCGTGTGTCGGCG
>DASTVZ010000179.1:0-3361 GCA_035758845.1 Vicinamibacterales bacterium | reverse complement strand
CTCTGGCTGCTGGCTGCTGGCTGCTGGCTGCTGGCTGCTGGCTGCTGGCTGCTGGCTGCTGGCTGCTGGCGGCTGGCGGCTGGCTCTGCTGGCTAATCGCCACTCCGCAATCACAATCGCCAATGCGCAATCGGATCAATCAGCAATCAGCAATCGGAAATCAGCAATTCAGTTCACCCTCCCCATCATCCTCTTTATCCACGGTGTCAGTGCAAACATCACGACCGCGGCCAGGACAGAAAACGCCGCGACGGCGCCGAACAGTGTCGGCAAGGCGAATGATTCGTAAAGGCCGGCGACACGACCGCCGATGTAATTGCCGACTGCCGTTGCGAGGAACCAGATCCCCATCACGAGTCCCGCGATCCGCGCCGGCGCGAGCTTGGTCATCGCACTGAGCCCGACGGGACTGAGCATCAACTCACCAATCGTGTGCAGCACATAGGTCATCGTCAACCACATCGGGCTGACCTGACCGCCCTGCTGTGCGGGGACAATGAGAATGGCAAACCCGGCGCCAACGAAGATCAGCGCCACGGCAAACTTTGCCGGACTCGATGGTTCTTTGCCCTGGTCGCCGAGTCGCAGCCAGAGCCATGCGAAGATTGGCGCCAGCATCCAGAGGAAAAGCGAGTTCTCCGACTGGAACCAACTGCTCGGGTATGGAAGCCCGAAGAGCACATTGTAGGTATTGCGATCGGCAAACAGGTTCAGTGTGGAACCCGCCTGTTCGAAGACCGACCAGAAGATTGCCGCAGCAAGGAACAACGCACCGATCGCGTAAAGGCGATGCCGTTCTTCACGCGTCCAATCGCCGGAACTAAAGAGCCATCCAAAAAAACCCAGGGTGAGGAAAAGAAGGAAATATCCGGCGGCGTCGGCGACCTGCGTCGCCGTGATCGACAGAACGCCGACAAAGGTCCCGATGGCAAACAATACGATCGCTGCGCTCAGAATCGATCCAATGAGCACGGCACGGCGACGTAACGTCGCGGCTGCCTGCGGTGATTCCGCTGGCGCGGGATGGCGACCGGCCTCGCCAAGATATCGACCACCGGCCACGTATTGAACGAGGCCGAACAGCATTCCAACACCCGCCGAAGCGAATCCGATGTGCCAGTTGACGTTCTGTCCGAGATATCCGCACACCAGCGGCGCGAAGAACGCGCCCATGTTGATGCCCATGTAGAAGAGTGAGAATCCAGCGTCGCGGCGCTTGTCTTCCTTGGAATACAAGTACCCCACCATGACGCTGACGTTGCCTTTCAGCAGGCCGGTGCCAATCACGATCAGGAACAATCCGAAATAGAAGGTCGCGAGCGTCGGGACCGCCATGCTGAAATGCCCCGACGCGATCAAGATCCCACCGTAAAGCACGGCGCGGCGTTGACCGATGAATCGATCCGCGATCCACCCGCCGGGCAGCGTCATCATGTACACCATCGAGGTATACAGCCCGTAAATGGCGCCCCCCTGCGCCGCGCTGAATCCGAGCCCTCCAGTCGCAACCGGCGCCGTCATGAACAGCAGGAGCAGCGCGCGCATGCCGTAATAGCTGAACCGCTCCCACATTTCGGTGAAGAAGAGCGTGGACAACCCGCGCGGGTGGCCGAAGAAGGCGCGGTCATGTTCGGAAACCGCGGCGACAAAATCTCTCGGGTGGGCGGCGGCGGAGGCGGAGTCAGTCATGCACGTTCAGCATAACGTAGTGCGGGACGCGTACAATAAGGTGTGCGGGTTCTGCTGGTCTCTACTTACGACATGGGGCGTCAACCGTTTGGCCTGGCGTCTCCTGCTGCATGGCTGCGCGAGGCCGGCGTCGAGGTCACATGCGTAGATCTCAGCCGCGAGAAGCTCGGAACCGAGCCCATCGAAGCGGCGGATGTGGTCGGGTTCTTCCTGCCGATGCATACGGCGACGCGACTTGCGCTCCCAGTCATCGAACGCCTGCGAGCCGGGAATCCGCGGGCGCAATTGATCGCCTATGGTCTTTATGCACCGCTGAATGAGGCGTTACTTCGGGACCATGGAATTGATCACGTGCTGGGTGGTGAGTTCGAAGAGGCGTTGGTAGAGCGAATCTGCCATGGTGACGCGGGGTTGAAGCCCCGCCCGGCGGGTGTAGCCGACCAGATCCCCCGGCTTCAATTCCGCATCCCCTCACGCGACGGACTGCCACCGCTCTCGCGCTACGCGACACTTCAGGTATCCGATGAACGGCGAACCGTTGGGTACACCGAGGCCACTCGCGGATGTAAGCATCGCTGCCGGCATTGCCCGATCGTTCCGGTGTACGACGGCCGCTTCCGCGTGATTCCGGCCGATGTCGTCCTGGCGGACGTGCGCGCGCAGGTTGCGGCCGGCGCCCGTCACATCACCTTCGGCGATCCGGATTTCTTCAACGGCATCCGCCACGCCGAACGCATCGTCGGCATGTTTCACCAGGAATTCCGCGACGTGACCTACGACGTCACGATAAAAGTCGAACATCTGCTCGCCCATGCGGACTTGCTCCCCGTGCTGGTCGACACCGGATGCGCGTTCGTGACCACGGCGGTTGAATCGCTCGACGATAGCGTGCTGGCAAAACTGGACAAGGGGCACACGCGTGCGGATTTCCAGCGCGTTGTCGCACTGTGCCGGGACGCGCGCCTTGCTCTCGCTCCAACATTCGTTCCATTCACACCATGGACCACAATCGCCAGCTATCTCGATCTTCTCCACACGATCGATCGGCTTGAACTTGTCGAGCACGTCGCGCCGATTCAGCTCGCGATCCGGCTGTTGATTCCGCAGGGTTCGCGCATGCTCGAGCTCGAAGAAATCCGGGCGGTCACAGGTGAATTCGATCCGCGTTCGCTCCTCTATCCGTGGATTCACGTCGACCCGGCGGTCGACGCGCTCCAGTCGGAACTGACGAAATTGATCGGGGTGACGCTATCGCGCTCCCGGACCGAATTGTTTGCCAAGGTGTGGGATCTCGCCCACGCTCGAACGAGCGCGCCCGTTGCCCGCCCGCAGCCGGTTCTCGTCGCGCGTTCAACGATCCCATACCTCAACGAACCTTGGTACTGTTGAGCGGAGCCCACTACAGAGCAGTTGGCTCTTTTATGAATCGCTAATCACTGATCACTGATCGCGAATCCCTCATCGTCGAATCCCGGAATCTTCGAATCGCGCACTGTGGCACCAATTCTACGATTCAGGGATTCGCGGATGAGTGATTCGTGATCAGTGATCAGTGATAAGTGATTCAAGTCGAACGATGTCACGCGTCCTCATTCTGTCGACGACGACCGGTTATCAGCTTCGCTCGTTCGGCGACGCCGCCAATCGCGCCGGAATTGAATTGATGTTCGCG
>DASTVZ010000164.1:0-70483 GCA_035758845.1 Vicinamibacterales bacterium | reverse complement strand
CGAGTCTCGCGAGCGCGGCGGTGCCGCGCAGGAAGTTGCGACGACTCGGTGCGGCAAGTCGTGTCGGACGGGGTGGTTCGTGCCACCATTCGTGACTCTCCGTCCGCGACCCTCTTCAGGGGCGCACCAACCGGTGTGGCGTCGGCGTCTGGAGGGCGTGGCGCACACGGGAGACATCCGTTACAGTGCGCGCACTGCCGCGGCGATGGCGGCCGCATTCCCTTCGACGACGTAGTGGATGCGGCCGTCGGGTCCGACGACGTAAACGATGGCCGGGTGGGATAGGTCGCCGGTCTTTTCGTTTCGCGCGCGCGGCACGCGCCACGCGTTGAGTGTCCGTTCGACGACTTCTGGCGAGCCTGACACCACGTGCGCGTCAGATCCCATCTTCCAGTTGCCTGCTATGCCGTTCAATCGGCTTGGCGTATCGCGCCATGGATCCAGCGTGACGACGACGACGGCTGGCGCCCGATCGCTCAGCTGTCGCTGCGCGGCGAGCACATCGGAGACGACGAGCGGGCAAATCGTTTCGCAGTGAGCGTAGGCGAACGCCACAATGACGGGCCGGCCGCGAAACCGATCGAGAGAGATCTGCTGACCGCGCTGATCGATTAGCGAGAGCGCGGGCGCTTCATCATTCACCCGCGTGAGCGCGGTCGCGATATCGCGATCGGAGCCGGCGGAAAACGACCGATCGTCCCAGCCACTGACGCGAACGACCACGCCCCCCAGGCCTGCCACGATAGCGGCAGTGACAAGACCGACCATCACCTGACCTGACACGCGGCGCATCGCCAGCGCGAACCCGGCACGCAGCTCCGCGGTCCACACCGTCGCCAGCACGACGATCATGCCGACCGGTTGCCCGACCAGCAGCAGCCATCCGGCAGCATTTGGCAGATCGTTGAGCATTGTGCCGAAGCACACCGCGCGCGTTTGGATGAACCACGCCGGCGTCGATGGTCCGACGGGCCAGAGCGCGAGCGACCACCACGACGCCGTGATCGCCACGATCCCGGCCAGAGCGGCCAGCGCCGACCACGCCCGTTGATCTGTCGTCATCCGATTTTCCAGACGAACGAGAGAACCTTCCAATTCACGAAGAAATACACGACAAATGCTGCCAGGAAGACGAACACGAGGACGACCGTGCCCGGCATTGGGCCCATCAGTCCGCGCGAATCCGCGTGCAACGCGGCGTTCCGCTCGTCGACGTCTGCGGCGTGAACCGGCGGATGCGTCAAGCCTGCCGGTATGCCCGCGACCGCCACGCCCCGAGGAATCTGTCCGATCGGCTCGCCGAGAAAGACGGACTTCACGGCAATTGCGACGAAGACGAAGGCGCCTGTGGCCGCCAGAAGTCCTCCCAGCGCAACAAATGCCAGCAGCACGTCGACGATGGGGCTGAACTGCATGTCAAAAGCAGCCGTGCTGAAGCTGATGTCCCAATGCCGCCGCGGCACACCAAAGCTGCCGGCAAAGGTCATCGACAGGGTGAAGATCAACATGCCGCCAGCGAACAGGTACGGCTGAATCTGCGCCGCTTTCCAGAACGCGACCTTCTTCTGGAAGACGAGCGGGATCAGGTAATAGGTTGCTCCCATGAAGGCCATCGCCGTGCCGCTAACCACGGTGGCGTGGAAGTGTCCGGGCACACGCAGCGTGTTGTGTACGATGATGTTGATCTGTTCCGTGCCGATAGTCACACCGGTGATTCCGCCGACGAACCCAAACACGAATACGGAGAAGATCAGTGCGCTGAACCCCGGATCGTGCCATGGGGCTCGCCGCAGCCATTCGAACATGCCGTTGGTGTATCCGCGCAGCCGCATGCCGAGTTCCATACCCGCCGGTACTGTGAAGCCGTGAATCATGGACGCGAGGACCGCCATGTACATGAAGTAGCTCGTGTTCACGATCTTCCAGGCCGGGCCCATCCCCGGATCGACGAGCAGGTGGTGCGCCGATGCCATTGAGATGAAGAGGATGTACAGGACGAATGCTGACCGGCTGATTTTCTCGTTGACGACCACCGAACCAATCGTCAGCGCTCCGAGCATGTACCAGATCGCCACCATCGCGGCGACGTTAATCTGCTGCGACGAATGACCGAGTCCCCACCAGACGACGCGGTAGATTTCGGGATCGACCTTCATGACACCGAGCGACCAGAGGTAGGTCGGGATGTAAATCGCCGCGCCGTGGAGGAGTGTGATGACCGCAATGATCGCCGCTGTGACCGCCCCATACACGACGAGTGGCAAGGATCCCTCATAGCGTTGTTCACGTCTTGCGACCACCAGATTGACGAAGAAAATCGACACCCCAATCAGCGCGCCGACCGCAAACAGGATCACCCCGAGGTAGAAGTTGGGATCGGCGCGAAGCGGGACGTACGACGTAAACAGCACGTCGGCCTTCCCCGCCCACATCATCGTCTCCACCATCACCGCGCCAATCGTCATGAGCGCGAAGCCGAGCCATGACGTTTTTGGCGCGCATCCGCGTGCATTGATGAGCGCCGTGCTGGTGAAATGGAGCACCGCGATTTCGAAAAAAATGATGAAAAAGATCAGCATGCTCATGCCGTGCACGCCGAGCACGCGATAGAACCAATCAGCCGGCAGGAGATGGACGGCCTGCCAGCGGGTGAGCACGATCAGTACGGCCGCGATCGCGCCGATGAGCAGTGCGACGACTGACGCCACCGCATGCGCCTTGACCAGCCACTCGGCCCCGATGTGGATCTGCCGTCCGGTCGATTGACAGGTCCGGAAGACGTTACGGCTGGGCGTGCGTGAATCGATAACAGCGGTTGAGGTACTCATGGATTCACCCCCGTTGCCGCCACCGCCGGGACGTCGTCCACGATCACGCGCCCGACCATCATGTGGTGGCCGATGCCGCAGAACTCATTGCACAGAATGCGGAAGTCCCCCGCCGCATTCGGCGTCACCCGAAGGCCGTAGTCGTAGCCGGGCACGACCTGAAAATTGACGTTGATTGGGTACAGCGAGAAGCCGTGGTTCACGTCGAGTGCCGACAAGTGCAGGGTGTACTCGACGCCTTTCTGCAGCCGCAGGATCGGAAGCCACTGGAATTGCGCCGCCGCGAGGTAGACATCCGCCCCTGGAGGGGGCGAGACGATTGGAATGCCGCGATCCTGGCCGGTCTGATACTGCGCGATGAACTCGCCGAGGCGCTGCCCATACGCGATCGGTGTCGTGTGGCGACGGATGCCAGATGGGTTCTGCCCGCCCTTCCAGTGCCACAGCGGCATCATGGCGAACAGCACCATGCACCAGGCGAAGGCGATCACGACCCAGAGCTTCTCCGACTTGTGCGCAGGCTTCCACCAGACTCCCTTCGGGGAGTCGAGCCCCGTGTGTGTGTCGAGATGCATGGTTTTGCCTCAGGGAAGGGTGCCGGCCGGGAGATGCATGATCTCCCACAGGCCCCAGCCCGTGTAGAAAGCGAACATGACGAACAATCCCGCAGCCAGCAGCAGAAAGATGTTGTCGAAGAGTCGTTGACCAACCGGCACGGGCGCGGGCGAGGTGGACGGGCGAGAAGGCTCGGGCATGACGGGCTCCGTCTGATCGAAGCAGCAGGCTTCGGATCGCAGGCACCATAGCGCGCATCAACTGCGGGTGCTATGACGGGCGTCATACGGCGGACCGTGAACGCACCCTACGATTCGATCGGTAATCGGAACGATGCTGCGGACAATCGAACGTTTGGCATTGCGGCTGCTCGCGGTCACGGACGCGGCCGCCAATCGCTTGTACAGCGCACGACTGAATCCTCTCTACCAGAGTGGAACGATCGTGGTGGTCTTGTACCTGTCGCTCGTTGCGACCGGACTGTGGCTGATTCTCTTCTATCGAGTGGGCGCGCCGTGGGAGTCGGTTGCGCGCCTCACCGCAAATCCGTGGATCGGTACCTGGGTGCGTGCGCTGCATCGCTACGCCAGCGACGCGGCGGTAGTCGCCACGCTCGTTCACGCCTTTCGAATGTTCGCGCAGGGTCGCAGTTGGGGCGCGCGGGCGCTTGCCTGGGTCAGCGGAGGACTGCTCGCCTTCCTTCTATTGCTGTGCGGATGGACCGGCTACGTGCTGGTCTGGGACACGTTCGGTGAGCGCCTCGCGATAGAAGGCGCTCGCATGTTCGACGCATTACCGTTTCTTTCCGAGCCTCTGGCCCGGACATTCACGGGCGAGCGGCCGGTGCCCAGCGTCTTCTTTTTCGTCACGCTCTTCGCGCATATCGGTATCCCGCTCGGGATGGGGGTCGTGTTCTGGCTGCACATCAAGCGCCTCGAGCGTCCCGTCCTTCTGCCTCCACGAGCGCTCGCCTGGGCGTCAATCGCGTGTTTGACTGCGGTTTCAATCGCGAGCCCCCTCGTCATGGCGCCTCGAGCCAATGCATTTGCCTTGCCCGAGGTAATCCCCAGCGATGTGTTCTTCGCCTTCTGGATGCCCGTGACAGGCCGTCTGAGTGGCGGAACCGCGCTGGCTCTTCTGACGGCAGGCGTGATCGCGTTCCTCGTGCTACCAGCGTTCACCAAGCGCGGAGCTGATGACAAGCCTCTGCCGTCCGTGGTCGATGAGGATATCTGCACGGGCTGTTTTCAGTGCTCGCGTGATTGTCCGTACGGTGCGATTCAGATGATCGAGCGCGCCAATCGGCGTTCGCTGTTGGTGGCGCACGTCGATCCGGACCTGTGCGTGAGTTGCGGGATCTGTGCGGGTTCGTGCGCGCCGATGGGCGTCGGTCCTCCTGGACGCACAGGGCGCGATCAGCTCGCACAGATTCAGACGTTTCTGGCTTCACCGGCACGGCGTCCCGGTGAGATCGTCGCGGTTTGCTGCGCGCACGGTGCCGCGGCGTATCGATCCGCGCTCGCCGCCGAAGGAGCGGCGACCTATGCGACTGATTGCGCGGGTAACCTCCACACGTCGTCAATCGAGATGCTCCTCAGGGGCGGAGCGGGCGGGGTGCTCGTATTGACGTGTCCTCCGCGCGATTGCTGGAACCGCGAAGGGCCCAAGTGGCTGACCGAGCGTGTCTACCACGATCGTGAAGCGGAACTGCAAGCGCGCGTCGATCGGGCGCGCGTGCGGATCGTGCCTGTGGCTGCCGGTGAATGCCGCGAGGCCGTGCTGGCGTTTCGTGAGTTTTTGGCTGATGTTTCACGCCTCGCGTTGCCGATGCGCGATCGCTCGGTCGCGATCGAGGCCGAGTGCGAACGGACGCCGGTGGGAGACCGGGCGTGACCGGCGTACCGCGCGCGGTCGGCGTCCTGCTCGCGATCGCCGCGACTGTCGGACTGTCACGCGCCTCCAGCACGCCTTTCAGTCCACACGGAGAGCAGGCGGTGCTGCGGCTCGCGTGGACCGCCCGCCCGGAGCGAATCGAAGACTGCCGGCAGCGGAGCGACGAAGAGTTGCAGAAATTACCCGCGCATATGCGGCAATCGATCGCCTGCGCCGGCACGACCGCCACCTATCGTCTGGAGGTTCGCTGGAATGACGAAGTGATCCTGCAACAGAGTGTTCGTGGCGGCGGTTTGCGTCACGATCGCCCGCTCTATCTGTTCCGCGACATTCGCCTGCCCCCAGGTGATGGCACGATCGTTGTGCAATTCGCCCGCGTCGAATCTGTCCCGGCCTCTACACACCGTGAGAATTCGTCGGATGAGCGTGACGAGGGCCGCCAGTCGATGGCAATGAATGATGCCCGGCGTCGCCGTGAGTTGGAGGAGCGCACGCGGGGACGTGAAGAAGCCATTCCTCCATCTCTCTCACTCGAGAGGCGTCTGCATCTGGCGTCGCGAAAGGTGGTCCTCGTCACCTACGACGCCGAGCGACGCGATCTTGTCGTTATTGACGGTTCCCATTAGCGAGCGCATCCGCGAACTGCGCCGAGAGATCGAACGCGAGCTTGGCGGCTTCTCACGGGCGATTCACTACATGGCCGGGCCTTTGCTCCTGTGGAGCGCGCGTCGCGACGCTCGTTGCGCGCCCGCCGGGCCGGGCGCTCGAGCCACGAACGTTCGTCGAGCGGCGGACCTGGGCGCAGTGAGCGCTTTTTCAGTTCTGGCGCGGTCTGAAGACCGTGCCTAGGGGAGAACTCGTGACCAGCCAAAGGGAAACCGCCCGGTTGAACGCTTGCGAGCTCGAGATCGATCTGCAATGCCGCGGCTTGCGGATTTCCGGCACATCGCCAGCCGAAGCGCGAAACATCTCTCGGACACGCGCGGGGCTCGGATCAGGGCTGGAACTGATTCTTCCCACCGGATCGCGAATCAAACCGGACATCTGGGTCAACGTACCGGTGGTTGAACCATTCGCCGCCGAATCTCCCTATTGGCTCGCACGCGACCGCGAACTGTGCTGGCGGATCGTCGACGATCGGTCCTGCCAGTCCTACATCGTCCGATTTCCGTCTGAGCCGATGTGGTCCGGACGCCTGACGTCGAGCGGCGTGCCGATGAATCGCATCGGCGTGTTGCAAGGGACCTGTCTGGGGATCTACATCAACCCGGTCTGCGCTTTCTGGAACTACGACCCGGCTCTGAACTGCCGGTTTTGTACGACCGGCCAGAACGTTGGCACGGCAGAGGCGCTGGACAAGAGCGTCGCTGATGTCGTTGAAACGTGTCGAGCGGCCAAGCAAGAATCAGGAATCACGTTCGTGCATCTCAACGGTGGATTTCAGGGATCACGAGGAATCGAGTTCGCGCTCCCATATGTGAGGGCGATCAAGGAAGAAGTCGGACTTCTTGTCGGCTTGCAACTGGCGCCCGAAAAGGATTTCACGCGATATGACGCGCTTATTTCGGAAGGACTCGATCACATTTCGTTCTGCCTCGAGTTTCTCGACCCCGAGTGGTTCAGGCGGCTCTGTCCGGGAAAGGCGCGGATGCACGGCCAGTCGCTGTTCCTCGACGCCCTGGCGTACTGCGCATCCCGGATGCCGTCCGGTTCAGTCTCCGGTGAGATCATCGCCGGCGTAGAGCCGATCGCGCGCACCTTCGAGGCGATCGATCTGATTGCCAGACTGGGCGCCTTTCCGACCGTCTGCATCTTCAGACCGACTATCGGTTCCGACATGGAGCGCTGGTCGCCACCGACCTACGAGGAGATGCGCGCAGTGATGGCCCACGTGTTTGACGCCTGCCGGCGTCACTGGATCCCTATCGGTCTTGCACCCGGAGTGGAGACAAGCCTGATCGTGACGCCTGATGAAACCGCGCTGCTGGCACGACGCACTGCGGCCTTCTACTTGTACGAGTCGTACCTGCGTGTCGCCGCACTCGTCGCCCGACCAGTGTTCGCGCGGCGGCTTCGCCCGCGGTCAGTCCACTAGGGCCGGCTCGTCGACGACCTCACGCCATCGGGCGCGGTGTGCGTGCTGGTACTCTCGATGTCGCGCAGGTATCCCGGCGTGATCGGTGACAAGGCTCGCCAGCGCGTCAATGAAGAGCGGATGGCAATTCAGTGCCGGCGGCCGGTAGTAGCCGGTAATACCCGCCGCGCGCGCCGCGTCGGCAAACAGCATGTCCACTTCGTACAGCGTTTCAATGTGATCGGACACGAACGAGAGAGGAATGACCAGCACGTCGCTCACGCCTTCGTCGCCGAGTTCGGAGAGGACCTCTTCAGTGCCCGGTCCAATCCATCTCACAGGCCCCGTCCGCGACTGGAATGCGAGCAATTGACGATTCGGGACATTGAGGCGCTCGAGGACGCCGAACCTGGTGGCATCGATGTGCTCGACGTACGGATCGCCTTCATCGATGAATCTTTGCGGCAGCCCGTGGGCGCTGAAGAGCAGGACCGTCCGTGCGCGCCTGGCTTCGGGGATGTCGTCCCAGGCGGTGCGGACCGTCGCCGTCAACGCCTCGAGGTAGAGCGGATGGTCGGCATACTGCTCGATGTGCGTGATCTCGAAACGCGAATCGCGCCATCTCGGACTGGCCAGCACACGTTCGAACTCGTTGCGCGATGAGCCGGTCGTCGCCTTTGACCAGTGCGGAAACAGCGTCAGCGTGACAATCCGTGTGATCCCGGCGGCGGCGATCGCCTCGAGCGCGTCGTCGGCAGTTGGCCGCGAGTAGCGCATCGCGACGAACACGCGATAGGCGGCCTGGTTGGGAACGTTCAAGCGGTCTTCGAGTGCCTCTGCCTGCTGTCGCGTGATGCGGAGCTGCGGCGATCCGCCTCCGATGCGCCGATAGTTGTTTCGGACTGAAGGTCCCCGCATCTTTGCAATCAATCGGGCCACCCACGGCTGTAAAGTGCGACCGCCGGGAAGCTGGATGATTTCCCGGTCGGTAAACAGATTGACGAGGAATGGCTCGACCGACTCGAGATCGTCAGGTCCGCCGAGGTTGAACAACAGGACAGCAGTTGGACTGTTCATGACGGTCATTCGTTAGATAGTCCGTGAGAAGGTCGGCCGCTCGGCGTGGCGACGAAGATATCGATCGAAGTGCATACAGATACTGCGCACGAACAGCCGCCCGTCGTCCGCGACCTCGAGACCCTCGGGGCTGATCTGCAGGACACCATCGGCGACCGGACCGCTTGGAGCGGTTAGGGTCTCGAGCTCGGATCCAAAATACTGATCGAAATCAATGCCAAACCTGTTCTCGATCGCCCGGCGCCCGACGAAGAAATTGCACATGAGATCCGCGATGATCTGGCGACGGATAGCGTCGTCATTGGTCAACATGTATCCTCGATCGATCGGAAACCGCCGCGCATCGATTGCCGCGTAGTACGCCGGCAGCTTCTTCAGGTTCTGCGCGAACGCGCCGCAGACATCGCCTATCGCCGAGAGCCCGACACCGACCATGTCTGTCGCCCGGCGCGTGGTGTAGCCCATGAAATTGCGATGGAGTCGCCGCTCGCGTGCGGCGACGGCGAGCTCGTCGTCGGCAAGCGCGAAATGGTCCATCCCGATCGGCATGTATCCAGCCGCGACGAACGACTCGATCGCCGCGCCGATCAATTGAAGTTTCACCTCGCGCGGCGGCAATTCCGCTGCGGCGATGTACTTCTGATGTGGCCGAAGCCACGGAACGTGCGCGTATGAATACACGGCGATGCGATCCGGCCGCATCCCAGTCACCGTGGCCAGTGTTCGCCCGAACGACGTCACGTTCTGGCGTGGCAAGCCGTAGATCAAATCCAGGTTGATGCTGTTGAACCCGATCGAGCGCGCATAGTCGTACAACTCGCGTGTGGCCCGCTCGGGCTGAAGCCGACCGATTGCGTTCTGAACCTCAGGTGCGAAATCCTGCACGCCCATCGACAGCCGGTTGAAGCCAAGCGACCGCAGCGTCCGCAGCTGTTCACGCGTGGTCACCCGAGGATCGATTTCGATTGCCGTCTCGGCATCGACCTGGACGGCAAAATGTCTCGAGATGACGGCATGAAGGTGTTCAATCTGCTCGACCGTCAGATAGGTCGGCGTTCCGCCTCCCCAGTGATGCTGGACGACGGTGCGGCGCCTTTGCAGCGCCTCGGCGAGCATCTCGATCTCGCGTTCGAGGTACAGGAGATATCGACCCGCGACCTCCCGCCTCTGCGTGATGATCGTCATGCAACCACAGTAGAGACACCGTTCTTCGCAGAAGGGCAGATGGACGTAGAGCGAGAGCGGCTGGTCTGTCATCAGCGACGCGGCCTCGAGCCGTCCGCGGTACGCGGCCTCGTCGAAGGCATCGGTGAACTCGACGGCGGTCGGGTAGGACGTGTAGCGCGGTCCCGGCTTGTCGTAGCGCTGAAGGCGCGCGGCCACGTCGGGTGCGAGCGCCGATGTTGAATTGATGGAGTGTGCGCCGCAGGTAGTCATCATCCTCCAACATCACAAATCTCGTACCGGGATCTGCCGGTTATCCAGCATGGCTAATTACTGGTGATTTCGCAGCTTTGACCGAGTCAACGGTATCGGCCGGAATCGCGTGCCGGATTTCCGGCAGCCGGTGGTGCCCTGGTCACGCGCTCGGATTCTTTTGCGCGCGAGCGTGATGATTTAACCGGAAACTCGTGACGCACGCCGCTGGCATCGAGGTTGCGGTGTCGTCGGCGCGTGACTGAGTTCGATCTCGTTTCCACCGGCGGCGCACACGCCACGCGACACCACGACAGCGCGTTCGCGCCCGAGTTGGTGGTTGTTGGACCAAGCCGCCGAATGCGTGCAGTATTCGATTTTCTGCGCGTGATTGAAGGCAGCGAGAGCAATGTCCTCATCATCGGCGAGACGGGAACCGGTAAAGAGGTCATCGCCCGACTGATTCACCATCGCAGCGCGCGCCGGCGCGGACCGTTTGTCGCGGTCGGCTGCGCCATTCTCACAGAATCGCTGATCGAGTCTGAACTCTTCGGCCACGAGCACGGCGCGTTCACTGGTGCGATCCGCGATCGCGCCGGGCGTTTCGAGTTGGCTCACGGCGGAACGATCTTTCTCGACGACGTCGACGATGTGCCCCCGGCGGTCCAGGTCAAGCTGCTGCGGGTGATCCAGGAACACATCGTCGAGCGCGTCGGTGGTACGCGGCCCATTCCCGTGGACGTGCGCGTCATTACGGGATCGAAGCGCAGCCTGCGGCGCATGGTTGGCGAAGGCAAGTTCCGAGAAGATCTCTTTTACCGACTCAATGTCCTGCCCATCTGGCTGCCGCCGCTGCGCGAACGCCGCGAAGACATCCCCGGGCTGACCGATCATTTCCTGTCGCGGTTCTTCAAGGAATCAGGACACGCGCCGGTGCTGTCGGACACAGTCAGGCAACTGCTGCAGCGATATTCATGGCCGGGAAACGTGCGTGAGCTCGAAAACGCGTGCGAGCGTCTTGCACAGACGTGTCACTGCGATCGCGTTCGCGCGGCCTGCATGCCGGCCAGCCTCCTCTTTCAAACCACGACCGATCGCTCGACGCCGTCCGATACTTGCGAACAATCGCCTGCCGTGTCGCTCGACGATCGATTGCGTGATGTTGAAGCGAATTTAATCACGTGGGCGCTCCGAGCCAGCAGCGGCAACAAATCAAAAGCGGCGGAACTTCTCCAGATCAAACGCTCGACGCTCGGCGATCGGATTCGCCGGCTCGGCCTCGAGGAACACGGAGGTATGTCGTGACAAGCAGAGCACCTAGTGGTGCGTGGCCGACGCCCGAGCCCGTGACGCTGGATCTCCGAGTCGAAGGTCCGGACGCCCGCGGGTTGACCGACGCTGATGTTCGCCGCCTTTTCCCCGGACGCATAGCCGGTGAGCGGTTGAATCGACTCCGCAATTGGCCCCGTATCCTCGTCCGGATCGACGACGTTCCAGTTGGCATCGCCACGTATACACAAACCCCCTTCGAAACGCAGATTCCCGACTTTGCCGTGGACATTCCTTGCTCGGTCGATGTGGATCACACGAACGCCAGACGGCAGGTGATGGACTCGTTGCTCGACGCGATCGAGATTGCATCGCTCGCGGGGGGATCCCGCCGAATCGTGATCGTTCCCGAGAGTGGCATCAAGGATTTGTTGCGGCACGGGTACCTCGCCGTCAGCGAAGGATGCGGTGGCTCCTGGATGGAAAAACCCCTGTTGTAAACAGCGGCCGGCCGAGTATGACCCAGGTCATAGGAGCCCGCGAACAGTCACGGGGCCGCAGTACCGTCACGGCCTTCGCCTTACCGCCTACGGCACCGGCATAGAGGGCGATCTCCGCGAGATCAACATCATCAATCACTACATCGGCCTGGCGACGATCGATCCACGTCCCGCGCTCGAAGTCGCCATGTTTCCAATCGGCATTGCGCTCCTCGTGGCGTTGTGTCTCCTTGCACCACTGAATCGGTGGATACGGCGACTTGTCATCCTGGCAACTGTCGCGATGCCGATTGGCATCCTTGTCGATCTGCAATGGTGGCTCTATCGATTCGGGCACAGCCTCGATCCGAAGGCTCCCATTCGGATGCCCGCGTTCACGCCGCTGATCCTGGGCGTGTCAAAACTTGGCAACTTCGTCACAACGTCGACGATTTCCTGGGGGCTGGTCTGCATGAATTCCGGCGGCCCTGGTGCTTGCGTTCGGCGGCCGCATCATCGCCGGCCGGACAACGCGGACGGCACCCGTGGTTCAACCACGGATCATCGCGACCGCGGCGTCCGCGTTACTCGTCGTGGGAGTTGCGACGGGTGCCAATGCGCAAACGCTTCAGCAGCGGCTCGACGCCACACCTCGCGGCGGCACCGTTGTCGTGGAGCAGGGTGTGTATCAAGGGGCCGTCGTGATCAGGGGACCGTTGACGGTGGTGGGACGCGGCAACCCGGTCATCGATGGTCAGGGAAAGGGCAGTGTCGTCACCATCGCGGGTGACAGTGTTGTGCTCCGCGGCTTCGCAATCCGAAACAGCGGCCGCCAGGTCACTGAAGAAGCCGCGGGGGTGTCTGCAAGCGGCAACGGCCACGTGATCGAAGACAACACCGTCGAGGATGTCTACTTTGGCATTCACCTGTCGGGAGGAACCGGTCACCTGATTCAGCGGAACCGCGTTATCCCGGGCGAGCACCGTGGCGCACGCCCGGGACACGGTCTCAACGTCTGGAATACCCAGAACAGCCGTTTCATCGGCAATCAGATCTCTGACGCCCGCGACGGCATCTATCTGTCGTTCACCGACGGCGTCCTGGTGGAGAACAACGAGATCACGCGGTGCAGGTACGGCGTCCATTCAATGTATTCGCGCGACGCGAAGATCCTGGGCAATCAACTTTCAGCCAATCTGTTGGGTGCAGCACTAATGCTGTCCGATCGCCTGGAGCTGCGCGGCAATCGGATCGAACGGCATCGAGACGGATCGTCAGCCTACGGATTGCTGCTGAAGGACATCGACAACCTGATTGCCACCGACAACATCATTCGTTCGAATCTGATCGGCGTCTACGCCGAAGGGGTTGCTGTCCAGCCATCCAGTCAGGCTCAGTTCGCGGGCAACACGATTGCCGGCAACGGTGTCGGCATTGCGCTCCAGGCCACTGCGGTCATGACCGTCGCGGGTAACCGGTTCGCCGACAATCTGACGGACGTACGGTCTCTCGGATCGCGCATTTCTCCCTCGACGCGCTGGTCGCATGAAGGACGTGGCAATTCGTGGAGTGAGTACCGCGGCTTCGACGCCAACGGCGATGGCATTGGCGATATCCCTCACGTGATTGACGGCGTCATCGACGCGCTGCTGCAGCGCAACGCTGGAGTGCAGGCATTCCTGTTTACGCCGGCGCACCTCGCAATTGAAGCCACCGCCCGGATGTTTCCGCTCGGGCGCCGCGAGCCGGTGCTCGTCGATCGGGCGCCGTTGATGATGAAACTTCCGCCTGAAGGCGGAAGCCCCAGATAGGTGCGCCAGGCGGTTCCGTTTGGGATGCCGTCGATCGGCAGCGAATACACGTGTTCATTCATCAGCAAACGTCATTATCAGGACCGAGGAGGCCCCGTCATCATGATCATCGTGCGACAGGTTTTTCGAGTGCTTGCGGCAACAGCGCTTGCGGCGACGGCGGTCGTCGCCGCTGGCTGCGGCACGGAGGAGGAAAACACCGCCGTGTCAAAGTCCCCATCGTCAACAGCGGCGGCACCGCCGGGCATCGATCGATCGCGGCCGGCAGTTATATAAGGTGAATTGCACCCCATGCCACGGCGACCAGGGCAAAGGCGACGGCCCCGCGGCGGCAGCCTACAATCCGAAGCCGCGCAATCACACCGACCCGCTGTACATGAGCACGCTGAGCGACGAGGATATCGCGAAGGTGATTCAGTACGGCGGCGCGATGAAGAACATGCCGCTGATGCCAAGCAATCCGTCGTTGAAGGGAGCGGATCTGGCCGCTGTCGTGGCGTACACGCGTTCGCTCAGCGCGCATGAAGCCGCAGAGCGCTGACGCTTGACCATTACTTCGCGTCGTTCCGTGTCGTTCGTCTTCCGGTCAAGCGATCGATGTGGATCCGATAGAGCACCACGCCATGATGATCGGTGCCGCCAGGCTTGGCGGCGCCGGGCAGCCACCAACGCGACCGTTCGTTCAATAAGTGTAAGGCCCGCTGGCGTAAGTCTCTGTGGTCGGGAGAATCGGTGATTTCGTCGTAACGGCCAAACACGACGATGGTCGTCCAGTGAAAACGATCATCGACGTCTTCGACCTCGAGGCACACGTTCGGATTCTCGCGCATCCACTCCACTTTCCTCCCGAGCGACGAAAAACTGAACAGGCACGCATGACGCGGATCGTAGGTGATCGAGACCGGGACGACGTACGGTTGGTTCCTGTAACAACACGCCAGGTGCGCAAGGTGCGATCGAGACAGGACATCAGCGCAATCGGCGGGCGTGAGTTCGTGAATGAGCATTGTTGAAGAATCGGTTGACGAGCGACCGAGACCGCCTTTTGGTTTTGCGTCTAGAGTGTTTGAGTATAGCAATCGCCCTCACGACGTTCGACCGCCGTATTCTCGCGACCGTGTTCCGCGTATTTCACGGGCGCCGCCGGAAATCCGGCGGTTTTCCTTCCTGCCAAAAGCTAAGTCCCCCGTTTACAACACCTTAGCCGCGGGCACCTCGCTTGCTGCCCTGCAGGCGACGCCTCGGGAGCGCGTCGGAGCGGTTCGCCACTCGGTCTCGATTGGGCTCGGTCCCGAAGACGTAGAAGGGAGGAGACATGGGTCACTTCAAGACCCCCGGTCCACGCGTGACGCTCATAGGCGCCGTGCTGATGTGGCTCGGTGTTGTCATCGTCGCCGGCGCGCACGCGCCCGCACGACAGGACAATTCGATCGCGCCGAACAAAGCAGTTGCTTCGGCGTCGAAGAGCACGTCTCCCGCGCCTGCGGATCCGAAGGCCAACGCCGGCGAGTACGTGGGCGAGGAGAAATGCCTGGAGTGCCACGAGGATCAAAAGGGCTATCACGAGACGCCGCACGGGCGCGCGAAGAACCTGCGCACGCCCGCCGCGAAGAACACGTGCGAGACGTGCCACGGTCCCGGTAAAGCGCACGTGGACGCCGATGGCGACGGCCACATCAAGGACTTCACGAAGATGGCGCCGCGCCAGGTGGGCGAGACCTGCACGACCTGCCACGCCCGCAGCGAACACAACAACTGGGCCGGCAGCAAGCACGACTCACGCAACATGTCGTGCACGACCTGCCACAGCGTGCACGAATCGAAATCCCTCGATGCGCAGCTGAAAAAAGTCACGGTCACTGAAACCTGCGTGCAATGTCACAAGCGTGAGGTGGCGAAGGTCCACCGCTCTTCGCATATGCCGGTGCGGGAAGGCAAGCTGGAATGTACGACCTGCCACAACCCGCACGGATCGCAGAACGTGAAGATGCTTCGTGAAGGGAATTCGATCAACGAAGCATGCGCGACCTGTCATGCGGAAAAGCGCGGCCCGTTCCTGTGGGAGCATGCAGCCGGCCGGGAGAACTGCGTCTCGTGCCACGACCCGCACGGCTCGAACAACGAGCGGATGCTGGTCGCGAAACTGCCGATGCTCTGTCAGCGGTGCCACATCGCGAGCCGGCATCCGGCGACCATCTACGAGAACACGCAAATCAATGTGAACAAGAGCAACCGGGCCGTCGGGCGCTCGTGCGTCAACTGCCACGCGATGATTCATGGTTCGAATCATCCGTCCGGCGCGGTCTTCTTCAGGTGAGGGAGGAGGATGCTATGCGCACCAGAACGATGATTCTGATCGGAGCGCTGCTGCTGACCTCTGCAGCCCTCGCCTCCGCGCAGGACACCGGCACCACACCGTCACCTGCGAACGCGCAGGCGACGACCCCGGCCCCGACGCAGGGCGCGCCGACGGCCAAGCCCTCGCCAGACATTCCGGTGACGTCGACACCGAGGCTTGGCACCATCGACTTCGGGTTCCGCAACAGCTCGGTCGACGGCGATGCCTCGCGCTACTACCGTTTCAAGGACTGGCGCGAGGGGGCATTTCTGTCTGGTCTTCGCTTCGAGAACGTCACGGAGACCACGTTGTGGCATGCGGAAGCGAACAACGTGGGGTATCGCGATCAGCGGTACTTCGCCGAGTTCCAGTCGATCGGCAAGCTCAAGGTCGATGGCGAGTGGAACGAGATTCCGTTGTTCATCAGCGACGACACGAAGACGTTGTATACCGTGTCGAAGACGGGCCAGTTTACGATTGACGATAACATCCAGCGAGGGATCGAGTCAGGAGCGACGACGATAGCCGGAGTCATCAATCAGGCGTTGCCGTTCAACGCCCGCACCCAGCGCGAGAATGCCCTGTTCAATCTGACGTATTCCGCAACCCGCGACATCGATGTGAAATTCGCCGTGCGGAACAGCATGCGCGACGGCTTCAATCTGCAGAGCCTCAACTTCGGGTTCTCGAACACCATCGAATCCGAGGTCCCGCTGAACGATCGCACGACCGACGTCAAGGCGGCGATCGAATTCGCCAACGCGAAGGGGCTGTTGAGCGTCGGTTACGACGGGTCTTGGTACAACAACCAAATCAACGCCTATCGATTCGACAATCCACTTCGCTACACTGACATCTCTGGCGGACCGTCGGTCGGGCAGATGTCAACCTGGCCGAGCAACACCCTGCAGATGGTGAATCTCAACGGCCGCTATGGACTGCCGGGGCGGACCAGAGCCTCGGCGGCTATTTCAGTTGGCAACTCGTCACAGAACCAGGCGCTGTTACCGGCGACGGTCAATACCGCGCTTGTCGCTCCTGTGCTCGAACGTTCGACTGCAGAAGCGGAAGCGCGAACGCTGTCAATGGTCTACACGCTCAATTCGCGGCCGACCGAGTACCTCTGGTTGAATGCGAAGTACCGCTACTACGACTACGATACGCGGACGCCGTCATTCTTCATCTCCTCGATGGTCGTGGCCGACAATACACTCGGTGCGGCGAAGGAGAGCGAACCGCTCGACATCAAGCGGCAGACGCTGGATCTGGACGCCTCGTATACGCCATTCCAGTTCGCGTCGTTGAACTTCGGCTACACGCACGAAGAAGGCGATCGGACGTTCCGGATTTACGAAAAGACGGCGGACAACACCATCCGCGCGTCGATCGATAGCACGGCGAATCAGTACTTCACCGTTCGAGCCGTTGTCGAGAAATCCTCGCGCACGGGATCGGGAGACGATTTCGAGTTGCTTGCCGAAATCGGAGAACAGACCGCGCTACGGCATTTCGACATCGCCAATCGCGATCGAACGCGCAGCAGCGTCATCGTGACGGTGATGCCAGTGGCTGCACTCGGCTTCAACGCATCGCTCGCCACCGGCCACGATGATTACAGCGAGTCGTACTTCGGCCTTCGCGACAACAAGAACAACAGCTACTCGCTTGGGTTCGACCTCGTGCCCCGAGACACTGTGACGCTTGGTGTCGAGTACGTGCATGAGAAATACACCGCGGTCCAATGGTCGCGCACGTCGAACCCGCTGCCGAGCCCGTCGTTCAACGATCCCTCTCGCGACTGGGGCATCGATTCGAATGACAAGGTTGATACCGTCACGGCAAATCTCGACTTCGTCAAGACGATTCCGAAGACGGACATCCGACTCGGCTTCGATCTCAGCGACGGCAAATCGACTTACGTCTACAACCTCGGACCCAATTCGACGATCCCCACGGGCGTCAATTACGGACCGGGGAATGTGTTCAATCCGATCCCGGTGGTGCAACTGGCTCCGAACAAGACCAGGCTGACGACCGGTCGCGCTGATGTTCAGTACTTCGTCCGTGCCAACGTCGCGCTCGGCGCCGGCTACTGGTACGAGGAGTATCGTTCACAGGACTTTTCGCTGAACGGCACGACCATCAATCAGCTGAATCTCCCGTCCGCGATTCTCTCGGGCTATTACTACCGTCCGTACACCGGACAGACGGTCTGGCTGCGGATGTCTTACCTCTGGTAAGAAGGTAAAAGGTAAAAGGCAAAAGTAAAAGGTAAAAGGTAAGAGGTAGAAGGTAAAGGTAGAAGGTAAAAGGTAGGTTGCCGCGTTGGGATCTACCTTTTGCCTTTCACCTTTCACTTTTCGCTTTGCGCAAGGGCTGCCGATTTTCCGGCACTCACCAACAAATACACAAAAATCGCCGGAAAATCGGACGGTACCTTGCTTGCGCAAGGCGGTGTATGCCCTGCCCGATGATTCCAGATGCGACAATCTCGTCGCGTCGCGCGCCTTTGCTGCGTCTTCGCTCACACCCTCTAAGAATCGCGCTCGTCGGCAACCCGAACGTCGGCAAGAGCGTCGTGTTCGGGCGGCTCACCGGACGCTACGCGACGGTTTCAAATTATCCAGGGACGACGGTGACGATGACCACGGGACGGGCGCTGATTGGCGCCGAAGTATGCGACGTCATCGATACGCCCGGGATGAACACGCTCGAGGGCGCGTTGAGCGAAGACGAGCGGATCACGAAACGTCTGCTCGCGACCGGCGGTGCTGAATTGATAGTGCAGGTCGCGGATGCCAGAAATCTGCGACGCGCGCTGATGTTGACATCGCAGCTTGCCGACACCCGCCTGCCGATGATCCTCGTACTCAACATGGTGGACGAGGCGGATGCTCGCGGGATCACGATCGACACCACTGGGTTGTCGGAACACCTGGGCATCCCTGTGATTGAGGCCGTTGCGCCTGACGGACGAGGCATCGCCGAGCTGCGTGACGCGTTGACCTCTGCCACTCGAGTCCTGGGCAACCGGTCCGCAAGCGTGAGTCATGTGGACTGGGCGAGTTCGACGGCTGCGAAGTTCCGGCGGATGAACGTCGTGTCAGCAAGCCGTGTCCGTGAAGCCATCAATCGTGCTGTGCGGGAGCCGTTGACCGGCCTGCCAATTCTTGCGCTCGTCCTGTATGCCACCTACCTGTTTGTTGGCGTGTTCGGCGCGCAAACGCTCGTCGGCGCGCTCGAAGAGGGTGTGTTCGACGGATTCATCAATCCGGCCGCGACGATCGTTGCCGGCTATATCCCGGTGCCGCTGATACGTGACTTCCTCGTCGGCAATTACGGCCTGATCACCATGGGACTCACCTATGCGATGGCCATCGTGCTGCCCGTGGTGACGACGTTCTTTCTGATGTTCGGTTTTCTCGAAGACAGCGGCTACATCCCACGCCTCGCGATCTTCAGCGATCGATTGTTCCGGTCGATGGGACTCAATGGCAAGGCTGTGCTGCCGATGGTGCTTGGCCTCGGATGCGACACGATGGCGACGATGACCACTCGCATCCTCGGGACGCCGAAAGAACGGCTGATCGCGATTACGCTGCTTGCCCTCGGCGTCCCTTGTTCGGCCCAGCTCGCGACAATCATGGGCATTCTCGGCGGCATCTCGTTGTGGGCGCTCGTGCTCCTTTTCGGTGTCGTCCTGTCGCAGATGGTGGTGGTCGGATTTCTTGCCGCGCGCGCGCTTCCTGGCGATCGATCGGATTTCATCCTGGAACTGCCTCCGATTCGGCTTCCACGAATGGGAAATCTTGCGACGAAAACAGCGCTTCGTGTCCGGTGGTATCTCGGTGAGGCGGTTCCCCTGTTTCTGGTCGGCACGGCGTTGCTGTTTGTGCTCGATCGGATTGGCGCGCTGGATTTGCTGACGAGTGCGACGCGTCCACTGGTGACGGGTGCACTGGGGTTGCCATCTGAATCCGCGGGTGTGTTCGTCATGGGTTTTCTACGCCGTGACTATGGCGCGGCCGGTCTGTTCAAGATGGCGCACGATGGCAGTCTTACGGCGGTGCAATCGGTGATCGCGTTGACGGTAATGACGCTGTTCGTGCCATGCGTTGCGAATCTGCTGATGATCGTTCGCGAGCGCGGCGTTCGCACCGGCATGGCGATTCTCGCGGCGGTCACCGTCATTGCCATTGGAACCGGGGCGGTTCTCAATTTTGCGCTGACGATGTTGCGGATCACGTTTTGATCGGCGCGGTCTCAAGACCGCGCCCTACATCTGAGGCCCACGGAGACGTGTAGGGCAGGGTCTTCAGACCCTGCCGACGACCAACAATGCAAACGCCAATTCCACTCGCCCACATGCCTCCAGGAGCCCGCGGCCGGGTCTCGCGGATTACGCGCGACCTCACCGGACGCGCCGATCGTCTCGCGGCGCTCGGCGTGACGCCGGGGGCGTCGATTACGGTTCTGCAGACGTTCCCGGGGATCGTGTTTGAATGCGATCAGACGGAGATTGCCGTCGAGCGGGCCGTGGCGCGTGCAATCTTGATCGATCGGGCCTGACGATTTCCCGGCAGGGCGACGCCTGCCGGATTCCCGGCTGACCGAAACGCCCGGATATAGCGCAAAAACGGCCAGGGACTGCCCTTTGCACCGGTCCGGTGCGATGTATCGAAGGAGCCGGTAGATGAGGGGGCCACTAAAGGACGTCGAGCATCTGATCAGGCTGGCGGCACTCTTCGCTGCTGGCCTCCTGTTCTTCGCTGTCGCTCGCGCTGAGTTCGTGCCTGACGACTTCGGCAAGTACGGCCACTACCGCGCCGGTGCGATCACAGATGTCGCTGCGAAGCCGATGGTGTATGCCGGGCGTGTCCGTTGCACTGAATGTCACGAGGACGAGGTCAACGAAGCGGCACCATCGAAACACAAAGTCATCGCCTGCGAGACCTGCCACGGCGCGCTGCTGAAACATGCCGACGATCCCGAGGTAGCGGTGCCGAAGGTGGACGCACAGACGCTGTGCCTTCGCTGTCATGCCGCCAACACCGGCAAACCTTCACACCAGCCGACTGTCGTCGCCAAGGATCACTCCGACGAAGACAGCTGTGTGCCCTGCCACAAAGCACACGACCCGCGCATGGACCAGGAGCCGTAGTCATGGAGACGACACGAAGAGAGTTTCTGATGGTCGGCACGAAACTCCTGGTCATGACATCGGTGACCGCCTCCGCGCTGGAGCACATCGTCGCTGGTGCGCCGGAAGCCGCCGCGTCTTACAACGTCGCCGATCACTGGTGGGCGATGTTGATCGACATCGAGAAATGCATCGGTGGTGGCCACTGCGTGCGCGCCTGCAAGACCGAGAACGATGTCCTGGACGAGCCGATGTACTTCCGAACGTGGGTCGAGCGATATCACATCAACATGAGCGATCCCGAACATCCGATCGTGGATTCGCCCGACGGTGGCATCAACGGCTTCAGCGAGAAGTACGCCGACGGTGATGGCAAGACGTTCTTCGTGCCCAAGCTGTGCAATCACTGCACGGATTCACCGTGCACGCAGGTGTGTCCGGTCGGCGCGACGTTCAGAACCAACGATGGCGTCGTCCTCATCGACAAGGACTATTGCGTCGGATGCCGCTACTGCGTGCAAGCGTGTCCCTATGGGTGCCGCTACCTCGATCCACGATCGCACACGGCTGATAAATGCACGCTCTGTTATCACCGTTTGACGAAAGGCATGGTGCCGGCCTGCGTCGAGGTTTGTCCGACCGGCGCGCGGCAAATTGCGGACCTGAAGAACCCCAAGGATCCCGCGCACGAATACCTGCGCACGCACAAGATCCAGATCTTGAAGCCACAGATGGCGACCGGGGCCAAGGTGTACTACAACGGGCTGGACGGCGCAGTGCGATAGGGAGGATTGCTATGCCGGGCGTCGACGGATTCATGTATCCGAACGAGGTGGAGCTGCAGTGGAGTGTTCTGATTGTGCTCTACCCGTTCATCACCGGGCTCGTGGCGGGCGCGTTCATTCTCGCGTCGCTGGAGCGGGTCTTCAACGTCCAGGCTGTGAAGCCGACCTACCGTCTCGCGCTGCTCACCGCACTCGCGTTCCTCCTCGTCGCACCGCTCCCGCTGCAGATGCATCTCGGACATCCGGAACGATCGTTCGAGATGATGTTTACGCCGCACACGACATCGGCGATGGCGATGTTCGGGTTCGTATACCTGTGGTATTTGATGGTCGTCCTGGTGGTTGAGATCTGGCTGGAGTACCGGCGTGAGCTGGTGCTCGCTGCTCGCAGTAGCACCGGCCTGAAACGACTGTTCTATCGCACCGTCACGCTGGGTTCGGACAACATCAGTCCGGCCTCGCTACGCATTGATGATCGCGTCGGACGCATCGTGACCATTATCGGAATTCCGTCCGCCTTCCTGCTGCACGGCTACGTCGGCTTCATCTTTGGTTCGATCAAGGCGAATCCGTGGTGGTCCACGCCAATGATGCCGATCGTGTTCCTGTTCTCCGCGATTGTCTCGGGCATTGCGCTAGTGCTGCTGTTGTATGTCGTCACGTCATGGATTCGGCGCGCGCCGCTCGACATCGTCTGCGTGGACACAATTGCGAAATACCTGTTTTACGCCTTCCTCGTCGATTTCGCCCTCGAGATGATCGATCTCATTCATCGCATCTACGAAGCTGACGAGTCGTTTCGTGCGCTGGACTTCATGGTGAAGACGCGTCTGTTCACATCCCAGATCGTGTTCCAGATCGTGCTTGGGACGCTCGTGCCGCTCCTCGTGTTAGCGGTGACGCAGGTCGTTCGGCTTCGAGACAGGTTCCGGATCCGCCTTTACGTGGCCGCGGGTGTGTTGACGCTCATCGGCATCTTCGCGATGCGCTGGAATATCGTCATTGGCGGCCAGCTGTTTTCAAAGAGTTTTCTCGGCTACACCTCCTACAAGATGGGGTTTGCCACACGGGAAGGGCTGCTGCCGGCGGTTCTCGTGCTTCTTCTGCCACTTGGGATTCTCACGGTGCTTGTGAAGTTGTTGCCGCCCTGGACCTCGTCGGAGGCGACGCACTCCTGACCTGTTGATCATTCACTCGCAATCCCGTCCAGCTCGCGGCGCGAGACGATGACGAAACCATCTTTCTCCGTCCGGACGATCCCTTCCTTGCCCCAGCGGCTCATGATTCGAATGCATGTTTCTATGGTCGTCCCCGTCATGTCCGCCAGCTCTTGTCTCGACAGCGCAAGAGGAATGAACGTACCGCCGCGCTCGGATCGCCCCATCTGATCGGCGAGCTTGACGAAGAGCCGCGCAAACCGCGCTTCGAGGCGACCGCCGGTGAGCTCGGCAAGACGGTTCGTGAGCTCGACCAGGCGCGTCGTCATCCCCAGCAGGAGCCCGCGCACCAGTGTTGGGTGCTGCTCCAGCAGCCGAAAAAAATCGTCGCGGGGAATCAGCACGCAAATCGTGTCCTCGAGTGCGGCGGCACTCGCGGGGAACGGACGGCCGATATAGACCGCGACCGCGCCAAGCGGATCGCCGGGTCCAAACACCTCCAGAATGACGTCCTTGCCGCTCGGCATCATCTTGAAGATCTTCACCCGTCCCGACGCGATCGCGTAAAGGGCATTGGACGGAGTGTCCTGCTCGAAAATGATGTCGCCGCGGCTGAAGTGCTTGACCGTCGCGACGTCGGCGATCTTCCTCCGGTCGTCTGGCGAAAGTCGGCTGAAAATCGGCGTCGTGCGAAGCAGCTCTTCGATTTCAGGCATGGGG
The DNA here is from genome assembly GCA_035758845.1 of Vicinamibacterales bacterium. Classification (GTDB taxonomy): domain Bacteria; phylum Acidobacteriota; class Vicinamibacteria; order Vicinamibacterales; family 2-12-FULL-66-21; genus JALZOC01. The sequence goes on along the minus strand of DASTVZ010000164.1, from coordinate 46,941 downwards.
AGCCAGTGTAGCCCGGGACATGATCGGCGTCATACCGGTCGGGCGAGCGTATCGCTATTCTGATTCTGGAGGCGAGACCAATGACCGCCACAGAAGACATGACAGTTCGCGAAATCGTTGCCAGTGACTTTCGGACCGCAGAGGTGTTCCAGCGGCACGGGATCGATTTCTGCTGCAAAGGGAATCGATCGATCGAGGAGGCCTGCAGGAGCCGCGGGGTTGATCTCGAACGGGTGATGCGTGAGGTGGCCGAGATCACTGCGGCGCCTGGATCGGCCGGTCCACGCTTCAATTCCTGGGACCTGGGGACACTGGTGACCTATATCGAGGTGAACCATCACGCGTTCGTGCGACGAACGATACCAGTGCTGCTTACGCACACGCAGAAGGTTGCGAGGGTGCACGGAGAGTCGCACCCCGAGCTACGTGAGGTGGCACGTCTGTTCGGCCTCGTTGCGGAAGAAATGACATCTCATATGGCGAAAGAGGAGCACATTCTCTTTCCCTACATCGCCGCCCTCGAGCAAGCCTCTGTCGCGGGTCATGGGGCGCCCGCGAGTCCCTTCGGAACTGTTCGCAACCCAATCCGCATGATGGAAGCGGAGCACGAGTCGGCTGGTGACGCAATGGCCCGAATCCGCGAGCTGACCTCAGGCTACGCCATACCGGCGGATGCGTGCACAACGTATCGCGTGTGCCTTCAGGAACTCGAGGCCTTCGAACGCGACCTGCACGAGCACGTGCATCTCGAAAACAACATCCTGTTTCCGCGAGCACTGCGACTTGAATCTGAGAGCTGGTGAGATGGCCGTTCCGCTCAACCCGCGACATCCCGAGCGCATCTGCTGGGGGTGCGACAAGTATTGCCCGGCCGCGGAGCTGGCCTGCGGCAACGGCACCATTCGAACGCCGCATCCGAACGAGCTGTTTGGTGATGACTGGCTCGCGTGGTCCGATCGCGTGTCCTCGGGCAAGCACATCGATCGCCAGGAAGGTTGATCCCACACGACGGGTTTCCGGCAGCCGGCGCGAGACGCCGGCTGCGCCAACCCACGACGCCTCGCATTTCCGTTCTTTTTTCGTTCAATCCTGTCTGCTTGTTCGTGCCACGTACATGCGAGGGACTGGCATTCCCGTTGCGACGAGACGCGCATAGGAGCGCCGCATGATTGACCGTGAGAAGGTACTCGCCGTATTGAGCAAGCGGTTCCCCGAGGCGCCGCGCGAAAATGTCGCCGCTGCTGCCAACGCCATTGTTGGCCTCGAGGACGAGTGGGAAGAGGTTGACGTCCGTCTCGCGCAACAGCCCGAGGGCGGGGACAGCTTCAAACTGTTTCGATGGCGGAGCGTCAGGCACTGATCGGCAGTTCGTCCGTGTCCGATGCGACACTGGATGTCGGTCGCCAGTGCACACAGTCCTTGCAACTGTCTCGCGTCAGGCATTTCTTTGCGCCCGGCCTGGCGCACGTCCAGAAGACGAAACGCGGTGACATCGTCAGCCACGGGAGCGGATCCGTTTCCGCGAAGCGGCCCCACAGGCAGGTCCACGGAACCCGGCCAAGTCTCTGATCTGTTCTCATCACAGTGTCCTTTGTGGTGGCGAACCGCATTCAACGCAAGCCGCATGCCCGGGTTTCGCCGGAAATCCGGCAGCTGAAAAACGCCCCGAAAACTGCGATGATGTTTTTGGCGCGAATAGGCGCCTCTACCTCTGGGCATCTCGCTTGCCAGACGTAGGTCATTGCAGTCATCAATCGGGAGGACAGAGCTATGAGATGTATCGCGACCACCGCAGTACTTGCGTTGACAATCGGCGTCGGCACGGCGGCAGCCCAGGATGCCAAAGTGCAGAAGGGCATGCAGGTGTTCGCGGCCCAGAAGTGTTCGCAGTGCCATTCGATCGCGGGCAAGGGCAACGCGAAAGGCAAGCTCGATGATGTCGGCAGCAAGCTTTCGGCAGCTGAAATGAAAGAGTGGATCGTCGATCCGGTTGGAATGGCGGCGAAGAACAAGAAGAATCGAAAGCCACCGATGAAGAAGAAGTCGATACCGGATGGCGATGTCGACGCCCTGGTCGCGTACCTATCGACCTTGAAGTAGGCCACGGACGAACACGGATCTCCACGGAGAACTAGGCCACGGACGAACACGGATCTCCACGGAGAACTAGGCCACGGATGAACACGGATCTCCACGGAGAACTAGGCCACGGATGAACACGGATCTCCACGGAGAACTAGGCCACGGATGAACACGGATCTCCATGGAGAACTAGGCCACGGATGAACACAGATCTCCACGGATCAGGCAAAAAGCCCACACGGGAGTGCTCACGCCGCAGATCGCTTGCGTTCTGGTACGAGGCAGCGGTGTTCGGGGCGCGCCCGCAGCTGCTGGAGGATCCGAGCGATCAATATGCGCGAGTCGTGTGATTCGCCAACGATGTCGTCGAATCCTGAGACGATCGCGAGACGGCGTGCTGCGGCAGATGGCGGCATGCGCGTCACGCCGATGAGGACTCTGTTACCAAATCTCGGCTTTGCGCGCATGCGCGCGGCAATCACGGAAATGATGTCCACCTCGCGCAAAACGACGACCACCACCTCGTAGTGAGTGACTACCTCGTCGGATGGCCATTCGGCCGTCTCGACCACGTGGAAGCCGCGACGCTGAAGCGCTTGACTGTGCGCGATTTCGCGTCCGGAGCAGTTGACGACGAGAACTGCACATCGCTTTACGTTGCTTTCGCCTTCCGCCATCATGAAGGGTAGAAGTGGCAACGCGCGTGCCAAAAGCAAAGGATACGCCTTTTACCTTTACTGAACGGATGAGCTGAAGTTCGGCTCGATATCGACCGGTACATTGGTCAAACGATCGAGGACTTTCTGCACTGGAGGTCTGACGACGCCAAGACGATCGAGCAGGTCTTTCGCTTTGGCGTAATTTCCTTCCGCCTGAAACGTCATGATGTCGCGTGTGAGCGACGTGACGGCATCGGCAATCTTCACATCGTCGACGGCAAACGTGCCACCGGGAAGCACCTTGAATGCGCCAGCGTCGAGCAGGTAGTTCAATTGCACGGCGATGCCGCGGCCGTGTGCTTCGTTGATCCCGAATCGGATCGAGCGGAAGGCCGAGGCGAGAAACGTCGTGTACATCGTCCTCGTGATCGATGGATCGATGAGCTTTCGATCCGCCAGCTGCCGCAGTGCCCAGAGGCCTGAGATGTCGGCCTTCGCCTCCTCGATCGCGCTATAGAGTTCTTTCAACTCCTGGCGCACCGTCGTCGATCGTCCGCCGACGCTGATGTTGTGAGGCCCAAGGCCGTGCATCAGCTCGTGCATCAGGATGTGCGTGAAGAACGCATCGAATGCCACGTTCTTCTGGTCGGCGGCGGCGAGTGCGACCTTGCTGATGGGAACGAGGACGCGATTGAACTTTGCGTCCTGCATGTTCTTCAGCATCACGCGCTTCGTGCCCTTTTCTTTGACCACGCGCTCGTCGTTGGGGAGGTTGAACGCCGCGGTCTGCACGCCGCGGTTGCCGTCTCCGGCGCTGAACACGACATTGACGACGCGGATCGGCGCGAGTGCGCCAAGCTGGGGATTGCGATACTTCGGATCGATTGGAAGCGCGTTTTCGAGTTCCTGCAGGTGGGCGGAGAACGACTGCAGTCTTTTCGATTCGGCTTCGTCGCGGATGGTGATGAACGCTTCAAATGCGGCCTTGAAATTGAACCATTCGTCCTCGTAAACCTCATACGGGCCGATGGTTGGCTCGATGGACGCGTCGAGCTCCATCCACGCGACGTCGCTAGCGTAGTAGTCGTCGTTCAGGAACGCCTCGGCGCGAGTCGTCAGAAAGCGTTTCAACGTTGGCTGCGTCGTCAGTTCGGCTGCCTCGCGCAGGAGTGTGGCCGCGCGCGCGAGTTCCCCCTGATACTCGACGCTGTAGGGAACCGCAGAGAAGCCGCCTCCCGGCGTGCGACGAATCGTCGTAAAAAATCCGGTCGCGCGCGTCTTCTCGTCACCGGTCAGTGAATCGAGCCAGCGCTGGATTTCGGCCTTGGTCGCGCCAGCCGGATAGAAGTTCCCCCCTTCGGGCTTGGCCGGTGCCCCGGGGATGAAGACGCGGTGGTGATCGAGCCGCGACCATGGGCCTTTGTTGATCAAGAAGTAATGGAGCCTCGCGACGGCCGCTTCCGACGCTGGCGCCGCACTCGACCCACGTGAGCGAACCAGCGCATCATGCGACAGCTCCTGCAGCATCGCGTCGTTTCCTGCCCATACCTGACGGAGAAACAGGCTATCCATCAACCGCGCGGCATCGACGAGCTTTGCCAGCGCGCGGCGTTCGTTGGCCGGCAGCGCGGACAGGTCAGCACGGATTTCTGCGGGCGCGAACCGGCCGGCCATGGTGACCACCTCGCGCGGCGAAGGAACAGCTTCCTGAGTCTGGACCGAATCGTTCACAGGAACGTCTCCCGTAGCCGCAAGCAACCCTGCGGCGGCAAGTGGCAAGAGAAAGAAGACATATGCGTTACGCATAAGACACATGATTAGCCATCCAATAGACGCGGGAATACAATAAAGGATTGTAGGTCAGGACTGTAGACGACAAAGGGGGTAAGTACTCCCGTCGACTCCCGAGGAAGCAACCTCATGAGAAATATCGCACCCCAAGACAATCCCGAGCTCGAAGCCCTAGAGCAACGCGAGTGGCGTGAGTCGCTCGACTACGTCATCCAGCAGGGCGATCGCGACCGGGTGCACCGCCTGCTTTCGTCATTGCGCGAGTACGCGCGCGCATCGGGTGTCAACCTGCCGTTCAGCGCGGTGACGCCTTACATCAACACGATCCGCGTCGAAGACGAGACACCGCTGCCGGGCAGTCAGGAAATCGAGCGCCGCATCAAGAGTCTGGTCCGGTGGAACGCCATGGCGATGGTCGTTCGCGCCAATCGGGCATCGGACGGCATCGGCGGCCACATCTCCACCTACGCATCGGCGGCCACGCTCTACGAGGTCGGCTTCAATCACTTCTTCAAGGGAAAAAACAAGGACGGTGGCGGCGACATCATCTACTTCCAGGGACACGCGTCGCCAGGGATGTACGCACGCGCCTACCTTGAAGGGCGCATCCCTGTGGAGAAACTGCACAACTTCAGGCGTGAGCTCGCGCCAGGTGGTGGATTGTCGTCGTACCCGCATCCATGGCTGATGCCCGACTTTTGGGAATATCCGACCGTCTCGATGGGTCTCGGCCCGATCATGTCGATCTATCAGGCACGGTTCAATCGCTACCTGGAAGATCGCGGCCTGAAGAAGACGATCAGTTCGAAAGTGTGGGCGTTCCTCGGCGATGGTGAAACCGATGAGCCCGAATCGCTTGGTGCAATCGGCCTGGCAGCGCGGGAAAAACTCGACAACCTGATCTTCGTCATCAACTGCAACCTCCAGCGGCTTGATGGCCCTGTGCGTGGCAACGGCCAGATCATCCAGGAACTCGAGGCGATCTTCCGCGGCGCCGGCTGGAACGTGATCAAAACGATTTGGGGCTCGGACTGGGATCCGCTGCTCGCGGCGGATCGCGATGGCGTGCTCGTCCGACGGATGGGCGAGATCGTCGACGGCCAATATCAGAAGTACGCGGTCGAAGACGGCGCATACATGCGCGAGCACTTCTTCGGCGCGGATCCGCGTCTGCTCGAGATGGTCAAGCACCTGTCCGACGAGCAGTTGAAGAAACTGCGTCTCGGCGGCCACGATCCAGTAAAGGTGTACAACGCCTATAAGGCCGCACTCGAAACGACCGGCCAACCGACCGTCATTCTGGCGCGCACGATCAAGGGCTACGGCCTTGGCGAAGCCGGCGAAGGCAAGAACATTACTCACCAGCAGAAGAAAATGAACGAATCGGATCTGCGAATCTTCCGCACACGATTCGGCATTCCTATTTCGGACGACGAGATCGCGGACGCACCCTTCTATCGGCCGCCAGACGACAGCCCTGAACTGCAGTATTTGCGTGAACGACGTAAGGCGCTCGGCGGCTACGTGCCGTCGCGCTCGGTTCGCGTCGAGCCGCTCAATGCGCCAATCGAACCGCTGTTCGAGGAGTTCTACAAGGGAACCGAGGGGCGCAAGGCCTCGACCACGATGGTGTTCGTGCGAATCCTGGCGAAGCTGCTTCGTGACAAGGAGATTGGCGAGCTGATCGTGCCGATCATCCCCGACGAGGCGCGGACGTTCGGAATGGAATCGCTGTTCCGCGCGATTGGCATCTACTCGCACGTGGGACAAAAGTACGAACCGGTCGACATGGATACCCTCCTTTATTACAAGGAGGCGCAGAACGGGCAGATCCTCGAGGAAGGGATCACCGAAGCGGGCTCGATGTCGTCGTTCATCGCGGCGGGCACTGCCTACGCGACGCACGGCGTCAACATGATTCCGTTCTTCATTTACTATTCGATGTTCGGCTTCCAGCGCGTCGCCGATCTCATTTGGGCCGCCGCGGATTCACGCGTCCGGGGGTTCCTCGTTGGCGCGACCGCGGGCCGGACGACGCTTGCCGGCGAGGGATTGCAGCATCAGGACGGCCACACGCACGTCTACTCGCTCGCGACGCCGAACTGCCTCTCCTACGATCCCGCCTACGCCTACGAGCTGGCGGTAATCATCCAGGACGGCATCCGTCGCATGTATCGCGATCAGGAAAGTATCTTCTATTACTTGACCGTGATGAACGAGCAGTATGAGATGCCGCCGATGCCGGAAGGCGCGCGCGAGGGCATCATCAAGGGCATGTATCGGCTGCGTCCGACAGCAAATCCGAAGGCGAAGTTGCGCGCCCAGTTGTTTGGCAGCGGAGCGATTCTGAACGAGGTGCTGGCCGCACAGACGATGCTCGAAAAATACAATGTTGCGGCTGATGTCTGGAGCGTCACGTCATATCAGGAGTTGTATCGCGACGGGCACGCCTGCGACCGATGGAACATGCTGCATCCCGGCGACGCGCCGAAAGTTTCGTACGTCGCGCAGTGCCTGAAGGATGCCCCCGGCGTGCTCGTCGCGGCGTCTGATTACCTGAAGGTCCTGCCTGACTCGGTCGACCAATGGATGCCTCGCCGCATGCGTTCGCTTGGCACTGATGGCTTCGGCCGCAGCGAAGACCGCGCCCGCCTCAGAAACTTCTTCGAGGTCGATGCGCGGTTCGTGACGCTCGCGACTCTGGCTGAACTGGCGCACGAGGGCCAGCTCGATCGAAAGATCGTCGCGCAGGCGATCAAGGATCTGGACATTAATCCGGAGAAGTTGAATCCGGCGAAAAGCTGAACAACTATGTCGACAGATTTCACTCTGCCCGAGCTCGGCGAGAACGTCACCGCCGGTGACGTCGTTCGTGTGCTCGTCTCTCCCGGCGATTCGGTCGCGAAAGATCAACCAGTTCTCGAATTGGAAACCGACAAAGCCACGATCGAAGTGCCTTCGAGCGTGGCGGGGACGGTCAAGGACATCCGCGTCAAGCAGGGCGAGCGAATCAAGGTCGGTCAGGTGGTGCTCACCGTCGAGGACGGCGGCGCGGGCGCGGCGAAGGCCGCCACGGCGAAACCGGCGGGTGACGAAGGCGCAAAACCGAAGCCGCAGCCGGCGGGTGCTGCTGTCGAAGGCGGATTGAGTCAGAAATCGCCCGGGCAAGGTGAAGCCGCCGCGAGCAGCGGTGGCGCGAAGCGGGCCAAGGAAGACGCCGGCCAGGGGCTTGCCGATCAGCCAGAGGCGCAACAGGCCGAGCCGGCACCGGAATCCAAGCCGCGGCGTGGAGAGGTCGTCGACATCAGTCGCGGCGCGCGCGCAACTCCGGCGCCGGCCGCGTCAGCCGAGACTGTCGATCAAGGACCAGCCGCGCCGGCCGCGCCATCGGTGCGCCGGCTCGCTCGCGAACTCGGTGTCGACATCCGCCGCGTGCCGGGCAGCGGTCAGGGCGGACGCATCAGCACTGATGACGTGCAGGCATTCGTCCGTGGCGCGCTTGCCGGTGGCGGAGCTCCTGCCACCGCCGCTGCGGGCGCGCTCCCTGACTTCACCAAGTGGGGAGAAATTGAACGGAAGCCGATGAGCAACATCCGCCGGAAAACGGCGGAGCACCTCAGTTCCGCGTGGAATCAAATTCCTCACGTCACCCAGCACGACAAAGCGGACATCACTGCGGTCGAGGAACTCCGGAAGAAGTACGGCGCCCAGGCGGAAAAGGCCGGTGGCAAGCTGACGATGACGGCGATCGCGTTGAAGATCACGGCGACCGCGCTGCGGCGATTTCCGCAATTCAACGCGTCGGCCGACATGGCGCGCAACGAAATCGTCTATCGCAAGTCCGTGCACGTCGGCGTCGCGGTGGATACGCCGCGTGGATTGCTGGTCCCGGTGATTCGCGATGTCGATCATAAAGGGGTTATCGAACTCGCCGTCGATCTGGCCAATGTGTCGGAGAAAGCGCGTGCCGGCAAGCTGTCGCTCGACGAGATGCAGGGCGGCGGGTTCACGATCACCAATCTCGGCGGCATCGGCGGCACCTCGTTCACCCCGATTGTCAATTGGCCTGAGGTCGCGATCCTCGGCATTTCGCGCGGCGGCTTCGAACCGGTTTACGACGGCACGAGCTTTCAGCCGCGCCTGATGCTTCCTCTCTCGCTCTCGTACGACCACCGAGTGATTGATGGCGCCGATGGCGCGCGATTCCTGCGCTGGATCGTCGACGCCCTCGAACAACCGTTCGTGATGTCGTTGTAGCGCCTGCGGCCTGAGCGAGGCGCGAAGTCGCCGAGCGAAAGCGAGCGGGGGTTGGGCCCCGCGAGCAGTGAGAAATGCAAACGGACTGCTGAGTAGGAGTTGTCGGAGTTGCCTCAATCCACGCAGGTTGTCGTTATAGGTGCGGGCCCGGGCGGCTACGCCGCCGCCTTTTACGCCGCTGATCTCGGCATGCAGGTCGCGCTCGTCGACCCGGCGGTGAATCCCGGCGGAGTGTGCCTGTATCGCGGCTGTATCCCCTCGAAGGCGCTGCTGCACGTTGCCGATGTGCTCAATGAGGCACGACATGCCGAGGCCTGGGGCGTCATGTTCGGCGCGCCGAAGATCGACATCGACAAGCTGCGCGCGTTCAAGACGAAGGTCGTGAATCAGTTGACCGGCGGACTGGGACAGCTCTCGAAGCAGCGCAAGATCACTTACATCCAGGGTACTGCGGGGTTTCGTGATGCGCGCACGCTCGAGATCACCCGAGAGGGGCAGTCACAGCCCGAGACGCTGACCTTCGAGCATGCGATTATCGCGACCGGATCGCGTCCCTCGACCCTGCCCGGCGTGACGCTGCAGAGTCCGCGCCTCATGGATTCGACCAGCGCGCTCGAAGTCCCTGACGTGCCTGGCTCGTTGCTCGTCGTCGGCGGCGGATACATCGGTCTGGAACTTGGAACCGTCTACGCGGCGCTCGGCACGAAGGTCACGGTCGTGGAGATGACCGCTGGGCTGCTGCCCGGTGCCGATCGCGATCTCGTCAACGTTCTCGCCCGCCGCATCGAATCGATGTCGCAGGCGGTCCTTCTCAACACGAAAGTCGTGGCGATGAAGGAAGGGAAGAATGGCATCGCAGTGACGTTCGACGGAGAAGGCCTTCCCGCCGACGCGCCGAAGGAACGGACGTTCGATCGGGTGCTCGTGTCGGTGGGTCGGCGGCCGAACTCTGCCGTCCCCGGTCTCGATCGCACACGCGTTAAGGTCAGCGCGCGCGGTTTCATCGAAGTCGATCCTGCGCGCCGGACCGCCGAGCCATCGATCTATGCGATCGGCGACGTCGTCGGCGAGCCGATGCTTGCGCACAAGGCCTCACACGAGGGGCGCGTCGCGGTCGAATCGATCGCGGGGGAGCGTGTGGCGTTCGAGCCACTCGCGATTCCGGCTGTTGTGTTTACCGATCCGGAGCTCGCGTGGTGCGGGTTGACCGAAACGGACGCACAGAAACAGAAACGCGAAGTGACGGTCAGTCGTTTTCCTTGGGCGGCGTCGGGTCGCGCCTTGACGCTCGATCGCAGCGACGGCATGACGAAGCTGATTCTCGATCCCAGGACCGAACGCGTGCTCGGCGTCGGGATCGTCGGGCCTGGCGCAGGTGAGTTGATCGCTGAAGGCGTGCTGGCGGTGGAAATGGGAGCAAACGCCACAGACGTTCGCATGACCATCCATCCCCACCCGACATTGTCGGAAACGATTATGGAATCCGCCGAAGTGTTCTTCGGTCAAGCGACGCACGTCTACCGGCCGCGGAAGAAAGCGTAGCGTCAGCGTAGCCGGGCTGCCCGTCGCCGCTGCCAGACGGCGCCCAGCAGCGCGCCCAGGACAAGACCCGCGGCGCCCACGGCTGACGACACTCGCACGACCAGCCGTTTTCCAAATTCGCGGACGAAGGGATTACCGACTGGATCCATCGTCCCTTGAATGGTTCGTATCTTCCAGCTTCCTCCTTCCTTCTGCAGCGTTGCCGTCCAAAAGGCCGTGTAGCGGTATTCCTGACCATCATTCGTCTTGATCACGTCGTCGGTCGTTCCGCGCGCCAGCGCGAGGTCGCCGACTATCACGCTGCGCTCGGGATTGACCGTCGTCGTGTAAGTGCCGGCTTCGCCGATCAGCCCACGGATATCACGCCAGTACTGCTGCACGTCGGCGAAGCTGTTGACGGCGCGGCCGGTGACCATCACGCCGTGGAAGTCGGAATGGAAATATGGCGCCATCGCGTCGATGCGGTTATTTCGGATCGCATCCTCGTAGCCGCTCTTCACACGACGGAGCGCCTCGTGTTCAGCTTCGTCAGGAGCGGTCGAAGAGGGAGGTGTCTGCGGCGGCGCCGCGATCGTGTTTGCCGACCAGACTGAGCAGAGAAGTGCGAGACACACCCATTGGCGTTTCAGCATGAGCCATGCTCCTTTGCGCGAAGTGCCAGGTGGACCAGTGACAGCCGCAGGCCAGCAAGACACCAGCGGCGAGATCGACCGCATAGTGCTGTTTCGTCGCGACCGCAGCGTATGCGACGAGCGCCGTCCAGAACCACCCAAAAGAGAGAATCGGCGTCCGTGTCCGTGGTGCGGTGGTGCCGAGTATGTGCGCGGCGACGAGCATCGTGTAGACCGCCAACCCAACGTGCAACGAGGGAAAACAGTTCAATGGCCGGTCATACCAGACAAGAAGGCGGAACATCGGATTGGTAACCTCGCTGTCGGGGCGCGGTCCCCTGACCGGCATGAGGAAGAAACACAGAAACCCGATGGTGCACAGCACGATGAATCCGGTCGCGTAGTACTCGAGTTCTTCGCGCTTTGCTGCCATCCAGGGGATGAGGACGAGCAGGAGGTAGACCGACTGATATACCCACACCCAACTCGGATCGAAGCCAATCGCTCGATCGAGTGTCGTGACCGGAAGCGTGCGAACCGGGAAAAGAAGTAGATGTTGAAGCGTGAAGTATGGGATGCAGAAGAGCGCTGCCAATGCCACCGTCAGCGCAGCTTTCATCCGCCAGTTGGTCCGGATGGATATCGCGAGGGCCGCGAAGGCGGGTCGTGCACTCGAATTCATGAACGCCGTCGTCCTCCAGCAAATCGAGAGAACGCATGAATACTGCGGAACGGAGGTGTCACTTCTCCTGACGCGATCTCGCAACCTGGCAGTAGCTGGGACGAAGCGCCAATGACGACATCATCACCAATGGTGATTGGCGCGAGATAGAGTCCCATGTTCCGCCCCTCGACTGGCGCAAGCACGTGGGGGTTGAGCCGGGCAGCTGCGCCGATAATGACCCGGCTGCCGATGCGCACCAGCGATCGATCCAGGATCACCACTCCGGGCGACCAGTACACGAGCGCACCGACACGCGCGCCCCACAATCGAAGCCACAAGGAGTAGAGGCCCGGAACCATCCGCATCATTTCTTCCAGTGCCGGGAACCGCGCGAAGACGATTTGCGACTGCGCCGTAAACCACCAGTGGAGAAACGCCGCGCTGCCGGGCTGCACAAGGCCAGTCGCGAGCGGCGTCCAGGTTGTCGTGAGACGGACGACCAGCGGCGGAGCGAGAAAGAGAATCATCGGGGCGAGCCATGCGATACCCGAGCTGGTGCGTCCGGTCAGCGCAAGCGCAACCGGCAACGCCGTCGCCGCGAGATGAAGCACCGGTATGAATCCCAGAGCCACCATGCAGAGGCGGAATGATGCTGGCACATCGAGTGCCCCCGGCCGCAGATCACCGGCTTCGATGCGACGATCAGCGGATAACGCGTCCCGCATACCGGTTCTCCACGTGTTCGCTCGCTTTGCGTGGTCCACTCCACATCCGCAAGTAATGAATGGGGAGGAACTCCCGCCGGGGGTTCTCCTCTCGTCCCAGCGCCGGTAAATGAACCCATGGCACTGTCGGGTGTTTGTGATGGGTCAGGTGCCAGTTGTGATGGAGCCACACGAGATCGACCGGGCCCCATAGCCACAGGTTGCGCGCTCCTTCGAGTACATGCCGCGTCGTGCCGAAGTGATGCACGTACTGCATGGCAGACCATGAAAATCCGAACCCCGCGTACATGACCGAATATTTCCAGAATGGAATGCCGAGCGTGAAGATAACCGTTGCGTGCAGCACGATCACCGCGATCGCCTCGGCGCGGATATGGTTGGTATAACGAGGGTTGAGAGCATCCATGAAGGCGGCTGAGGGGCGATCGAACTCGAAGTGCTCGCGCCGCATGACGAAAGGCACGACGAGGACGACGACATTAGCGAGCACCGCGACCAGCCAGTAACAACCGGTGAGAATGCCATACAGTTGCAGCTGCTTCCAGATCGGATGTTCGCCATCAAAATAGAGATCGAATGCCTCGTCGTCGGAGCGATTTCTCAGGTGATGTCCGAGATGCCCCTGTCGCAACAGATGAAACGGTGCTGGAAAGAGTAACGCCAGCAGAACACCGGCAGCTTCATTCACCCGGCGGTTACTGAACAGCATTCGGTGCTCGGCTTCATGAATCGTCGCGTAAACGGAGTTCATGACGACCGCGAACGCGACCGCGACGAGCAACAAACTTGGAGCGCTGCGCACCGAACCCAGTATCCAGATGCACGCCGCGACTCCAGTGATTTGCAGCACAATCACGACAACGTTGAGCGCGTCTGGTATGCGATAGCGGCGCGCCATCAGGATTCTCTCCTTGCCCGATGCGGTTCGTACGCGAGCAGCACTTCACGCATCGCATGAAATTCCGGGTATTCGTCGAACAGCGCGAAGGTCACCGGCGTCGCGTCTCGCGAGTACATCATCTCGTGATAGTCGATGTTGCAGCCGAGCGCCTCGAGCTCGCGCAGCATTTGTGGCACGAGCGGCGCCAGCTCCGGATACTCGGCTGCAAGAATGCGGACGACATGCGCCGTCGAATGGACCGGCGTGACCAGCAGCATGCGAACGATCGTTTTCATCAGCCACGCCGACGTGTGTCGAACCATCGCGTTTCGCTTGGCGTAGTAGCGCTCGATCAGGAATCGATCGATTTGCACATGACGCGCTTCGTCCGGCAAATGTGCGCCGTACGCGCCGAGATAGCGCGGTTCGATGGACCGTGCGGGCAGGCGCATGCAGCGTCTCGAGATTTCGAGCGAGCGCTCTTCCTGTGCGAGCTGCAGCCAGAAAACCAGCGGAAACACGATCGGGTGACGGGCAACGAATCGCGCGGCTGAGAGAATGCCCCGCGGGATTTTGATCAGACGCCACCTGGCCTGGTCATACCAACGAGGTTCGCTCAGGCGATTCAGATTCCACCAGACATCCGCGTGCCGGCGCTCGTCTTCAGCAAACCGTATGACCGCGGCTCGGAGATCGCCGGAGTCGTTGGGGTCGAGGTCGGAGATCACCGCCGTCAGCGTCGCGACCAGAAACTCCGATTCCATGAAGGCGATAATCTCGTTGGCCATCATCGCGGTCAGCTGGTTGTAACGTCGCCTGTGCTCGAGGTCGAGATCGCGGTAAATCGGCGCGTAGTACAGCGGCGTGAGCGTCTCGCAAAAGAACCAGCGCGAGCGATCGATCGGCGTGTCCCACTCGATGTCGCCTTCGCGCGGCCGTACAGGTGCCGTTGCCAGGCGCTGCAACGTGCTGCGGCGGGGCGCTTCGGTCGCCGCGGTCAACATGCACTCTCCGCGACCGCCGGAAGGCGCTCAGACCAATCGGTGGCACTCGACAGCGATGCCGGCTTGACATCACCCAGCCGCTGGCCACTCGCCACACACGCCTCGACGAATGCGCGATTGGCACCGGCGCCGACCCGAATGATTCGCGCCGGTGCAAGCTGACCGAGATCGATACACCATGCATAGTGAGGATTGCATCGAAGGGCCTGTTCCAGCCGCGCGGCCAGATCCGGATGTATTGACGTATCCGGCGACACGAACAGCGCGTACGCGAATCGTCCGGCCGTGCGATGTGGTGCCAGTAACGCGAACTGTGGCGGAATACCGGCAAACAGCTGCTCGAGTACTCCCGACACGAAACCATCGCTCAGCTTTTCACCGAAGAGATCGGATACGCGATCGTCCCTGCCAACGAAGCGTAACGAGGGAGTGTTGTCGATCGCATCGTCAACACGGACGCGATCGCCGAGTCGGTATCGATATAAGCCGCCGCCGGTTGTAAGCAGCACGCTGTACTCGAGCCCTCGCTCGAGTTCGTGCGCGAGCTTGATACGACCATCCGCGTCGGCAAACTCGTAAAAATGCGAGCGGATCGCAATCGGATGACATCCTTCGAACGGGATAGTGACGACACCTTCTGTGGCGAGGAGGCCCTTTCGTTGCACGGCGATCCCGCTGCATCGACTTGCCAGTTGCGACGCCGCGGCCGCAGACGGGCCATCGGCCCAGCAGCTAATCAGCGACAGCTGCGGCCAGAGTTGCCGCGGATGCGCGCCCGCCTTTCTCACTTCGTCGGCACGCTTGCGATTCGGGTGAAGCAACGACGCCACCGTTTTCGCGACCTCAGGTGCAAGCGGCGGTGAAATGGACAACGTTCCGTGTGCGATGTCGTAAACCAGCCGATCCTGGCTGACCGCAACCTGGTCGAGCAACCTGTCGAAAAACGACGGATGCCAGACCGAGACGATACGGAGATTGCGGGCGCGCAGCAGGAAGAGTGCCGTGACGTATTGAAACGCGCTGACCTCGGGGATCCGTGCGACGACATCCGGCACGGCGAGAATGCATCGAGCAAGCGCCTGCCGCGCGCCGCCGAGATACTGGCTATCGTGATCAAAGCCGATCGGAATAACGCTCCCTGGAAATGATGGTCGGTGTGTGACGGCAGGAGAAATCGACCAGTACGACGGCCCGGACATGAGCGCAGGATCGCGTCTGAACAGATCGACAAGCCACGCATCAACTGCCGCCGTAAACTCCGCGCGCAGCTCCGCCGTGAACGGAATGAATTTGGTGGCGGCCGTCGAGCCGGATGATGGCACCAGCCGTTCGATTCGCGCGTGCGTGAGGACGCGCGGTTCCCCCTGTGCCGCGCGATGCACCAGCGGCGCAAGGTCGTCGTACGACGCCGGCGCAACCTGCCGCTGGTATTCGGCGATCGACTGTATGCTGGCGAACCCGTGTGCACGTCCGAACGCAGTATCCGCGTTTCGCCGCAGGCACGCGAGAAGGACACGCTGCTGAACGATCGCAGGCGTCTGCAGCGCTCGACGAAAGCCGAGCCACGCCGGTGAACTCGCGGCGCCCCATAACGCGTTGACGGTCGCGGAAGCGAGCGTCATGTCAGTCCTCTGCCAGCGATGCGCGCGTCATCCGGCGAGCGGCAGGCGTCAGGTTGGAATCGTCAATGCGGGCAAGGCACGCGAGTTCGTCACCACGGACGAATCCCGGGTTGCGGGTCAGGAAGAATGCAACGTGTGGATCGGTCAGCCGTCCTGCGGGAAGTCCGATCAGATCGGGAGCGAGCACCTGAGGTTTCCTGAGGCGGACGATTCCTGATGCGTCGTCGTACTGCGGGCCGAACCGCTCGCGCGCCAACGCCGAAAGCAGTTCCTGTTCGAGACACCACGGCGAGTCATAGCGCGGGTAAAAATCACGGAAGAAGACTGGCAGAAACCGGTAGGTTCTGAATCCTGACGTCAGGAGCAACCAGTAAACGTCGCGCACGTTCGCCGGCGCGAGTTGACGTACCGCACGGACCCAGCTTCGTGCGAGAGCCGGAGTTCCCCACCAGGCGCGATCGACAATCGTATCGCCGGAATACACCACCCAGACAGACCGGCCGGCCGCGTGGCTTTCATACACCACCATCGTCGAGAAACCGCGCAGGCGGCTGGCATCGTCTTCGAGGAGAATGGCGCAGCGTTTTTCGTCAAGGTCTCGTTCGAACGTCCTTCTGTCCACACCGACGAAGTGCGACGTCAGCAACGTGAACATCGCGTCACGAAGGCTCGCGCTTAGTGTGCATGTCTCGACCACGCGCCCATGCAGGCGGGCGGCGGGCGGAGCGCAGACGAGTGGAGTCATAAAATTGCAACCTCCGGATGGGGGAGCCGTGTGTCAATCGATTCGACGAAATGCCGGCCGTCGGGCCAGTACGTCAGATAAAGCACGCTGCGATACGTCCGGTGTGGAGCGACCTCGGAAGCGATGGCCAGCAGTGGACTGCTTTCTGCGAATGCAGTCACCATGTGACTGACGCCTGCCGGCAGCTGCCTGCGAGCTTCTGCCACGAGCGCCGCGATGGCCTCGGTGCGGTCGTCGTCAACGGCAACGTGAGAGAGATAGACGAACTCGAGCGGCGAGCCAATCTGTGGCAATGCCGGAACGCCGAACAACGGTCCGGCAACGTTGATGACGCGGCGCCATCTTGCCAGCTGCGGTGCGTAGCCGCGGACGACAACCTGTTTGAAGCCGCGCTGGTCCCAGAGAGCAGCGCACGCGACGACCCGCCGTCCCTGTAGCGCGACGAGAAAATCGTCAGCCGCCAGCCCCGGAGTTCGCGTCGTCGAGAGCAGGTCATCAACCGTCCACACGGGCGCGAACTGGTGACGCGCTCCGTTGCGATTCAGGCACGCCACGATGTCGTCCAGCAGTTCGATTGACCCTCGGCGGATCTCGATGTCCTTGCGGTTCGGTAGCGGACGTCGATGTCCACGCCGGATCGCAAGGGTCACGAGTGTTCCGACACGTTCAAAAGCTGGAGCGTCGCGCGAACGGAGACCGCAGAGGGCGCGCCGCGCGGCATGGTTGTCCTCGACGATGGCCGTCAAGTAAGCGCTCACGTCTCCGCGACCGTGGAGCGCTCGACAAAATGCAAAGCCCTCGTCGAGCAGCGACGCCACACGATGTCCTCGAGCATTCGTGCGAAGCTGCCCGAGGTAGCCGAGACGTGTGACCTGCCCGTTGACGAAGACGGCACGCTCGGCACGGCCGGCGACCCCGGCGATCCGGCCGCTGACAGGCTCGCGAGCGACCATCGTCTGATGTACATCTCCTTCGATGGCACTCGCGATGGCGCCGTCAGGCTCCCGTTCCAACGTCAGTGTGACGTCTCCGGGCAACGCATGTTCACGCAGGAGACGACGAATCTCCACGTCATCAGCGGCTTCAGCAAGCCTGATGTCGAATCTTGGCGCCGATGCCAGCTCGCGTGGTGTCAGTGCACGCGCAGCAGTTGCCCGCCCCATGCCTCGTCACCTAGAGGAAAGCCATCGCGTCGATTGGTATCGACCCGAAGCATGCCGTTGATTGGAAAGAAATTTCGGAACATGAAGAAGTCGGATCGGTTCACCGGGTCGAACGCGCGCCGGGTGATGCTCGGCCACGAATAGAACGATTGTCGCGCTTCGAGGCAGTGGCGTTGCAGCGCGTCGGCACTCATCGCCGCCGGACGAAACGGCACCATGTTGTATCTGTAGCGATCGTCCAGCCACCAGCGTTCGAAGAGGAGCCGGTTTTCCGCGGAGAGTCTCGCGTAGAGCGGCGTACCGGGAAACGGCGTCAGGTGATTGAACGCGGCAATGTAAAGGCGGTGCGCGGCCGCGAACTCGACCGATCGTCGGAAACTGTCGGGTGTGTCGGCATCGTAACCGAAGATAAACGTGCCGTACAACCGCAGGTGATGTCTCCTGAGGTTTGTGAGCGCGACCTCGTATCCTCCACGCATGGCGTTGAAGCTCTTGTTCATTGCGGCGAGCGCGGCAGGGTCGAGGCTTTCGAATCCAATCAGCACGCCCTGACAACCGCTTTGCGACAGAAGCGACAGGAACTCTTCATCGTGCGCAGCGTTGATACTCGACTGACTGACCCACCGGATACCCAACGGCGCCAGCGCGCGGAGAAAATCCTTGGCCTGCGAGAGGTTGGACGTGATGTTGTCGTCAACGAAGAAGAACAGTTTCTTCGTCTTGCGGATCGACGCAATCTCGGCGATCACTTCGTCGAGCGGACGACGTGTCTGCGTCGAGCCGAACATCGCTTGAACGGCGCAGAAATCGCACTTGAAATGGCAGCCGCGTCCGGCCTCGACGAGACCAAGTGGCAGATATCGCTTGCCGCGAAAGATGCTTCGATTGGGGCGGAGTCCCTGCAACGATGGACGCGACGTGGAGCGGTAGCGTCGCTGCATCCGGCCATGACGGAAATCATCGATGAGCTCGGGCCACACGCCTTCAGCCTCTCCGATGACGATGGCTTCCGCGTACTCTTGCACTTCATCCGGACAGAGCGTGGGGTGAAAGCCACCCATCACGACGGGGGTGCCGCGACGCCGGTATTCGCTGGCGATCTGATACGTGCGTTTTGCCGTGTACGTCTCGACGCTGATCGCGACCAGATCGGTCGGTTCATCGTAGGGGATGATTTCCATTCGATCGTCGTAGAACCGAATGGTCACGTCCGAGGGCGTGAGCCCCGCGATCGTTGCTGGCGGCAACGGCTCCATCTGCCAGGATCGAATGTAGCGCTGTCCCGGCTGCCGGCCGATGCACGGATGAATCAACGTTAATCGCATAATCACTCCGAGGGGCTTCGCCCCTCGGACTCCCCTACACGCTCGCTCGCGGGGCCCCGCGATCCCCGCTCCGCTCGCGTGGGCTCACTCGCGCGCTCGTTCGCCGACGCAAGGTGACATTGAACCCCTTTTCGTCATCACCAGAATTAGGCTACGGCGGGCGACCGACTATCGCCACCGATGATCCAGTCGCAGTTATAAAACCGTTCGAGATTGTGCGCGTAATGTCGATATCCCAGGTTCGCGCTGAGTGCGATCCACTTTGGGGCAGGCGAGACTCTGAGACGGCGCGCGATCGACGGAATCGAATACGTGTACCGCCAGGCGCGCTCGGTGCCCTCCTGCAACTCTCGAACACTCATCCTGTGTGGTTGAAACACGACGTGTTGCCCGTCGTAGAGCTCCCAGTTCCGGGTCAGAATTCGTCCTTCGCGATCGAGGCGGTGATACAGCGACGTGCCGGGAAACGGCGTGACGATCGCGAATCGCGGCAGGTCGATGCCCGCTTCGACCGCGAAACGCGCCGTTTGCAGAAACACATCCGGCGTGTCGTGATCCATGCCGAACACGAAGCAGCCGTAAACGGCGATGCCATGCGCATGAAGGAGATCCACGACGCGCGCGAAGTGCGCAGGTTTGTTGAAGACTTTGCTGGAATCGCGGAGATTCCCGGCCACGATCGATTCAAATCCGACGAGGAGCCCTCGGCATCCGCTGCGCGCGGCAAGCTTCAGCAGCGGCAGATCATCAGCGAGCAACACCGTCGACAGTCCATACCACTGCACGCGAAGCGGCGTCAGCGCCTCAAAGAGTCGTGCGGCATACTCGCGGTCCGCGATGAGGTTGAGATCGACGAAGATCAGCTTGCGCGCACGATGGTGCCGGATATCCGCGACCACATCCTCGACCGGTTTTTGAAACGGTTTTCGTCCCCACGCGGCCGGCACCGTGCAGAAATCGCAGTTGTGAATGCAGCCGCGCGTTGCCTCGAAGACGTTGTTGGTGAGAAAGCGTGCTTGTGGCAGCAGATCGCGCCGAGGAAGCGGACGTCCTGCGAGCGACAGACCTGGTGCCTGGACATACCGCGGCCGCAGTCTTCCCGCCTGGAGATCGCGGAGCAGCTCTGGCCAGGTGTCTTCGGCGTAGCCAGCGACAATGCTGTCGGCGTGCGGTTGCGCATCGTCGGGCACAAGCGTCACGTGAGGACCGCCGAGGACAACCGGAATGCCGCGCGATCGAAAATTCGCGGCCAGTTCATAGGCGCGCGGGGCAGTGCCGGTGATCACGGTCATGCCGATGACATCGGCAGTGAGATCGAGATTGACGTCGTCGATCCCCTCGTCGACGAGAACGAATTCCGGATTGAGTTCCGGCGGCACGAGCGATGCGAGGGTAGTGAGCGTCAGCGGTGCGTATCGCAGAGAGCGCCGGAAGATACCGCCGCGATGGCGATACAGCGGTCCTTTCGGCGAAACCAACGCGATCCTCATTCTGTACTCCCCAGCATCCGCCTTCGCGCGAAGCGCTTGGGCGAGACCTCGCCTGAGCCTTGGCGCAGGCGGGCGGTCGCTCGCAGGGCCCCAATGCCCCGCTCCGCTCCCGTGGCTCGCTTCGCTGCGCTCGCTCGCGTCATCTTTCGTGCCGCCTTGCCTTGCGTGAAGAGGTGTTGAAACGAGCTCTAAACTAACGACAGCGTACGCGACGGAGTTCATCCGCGTCGTGAGCGTTCGGTGAAGAAGGATGAGAAGTCGTGAAACGCGTATTTGTCAAGCGCCCGAGCGGGCGAACTGCGCGGCGGCTGCAAAAACGGCATTCAGCATGCCGGGTGTCAGCTTGCGCGTATTGGTGTTCTGCCGGCTGGGATGGTACGACGCGATCACGACGGGACCGCCGGGGGGATGGTAGACGAGGCCGTGTCCGAAAATCGGCTTGGGGCGAAGCGCGACGCCGCGATCCCCGAGCAATCGCCACGCCGCATCAAATGCAATTCGACCAAGCGCGACGATCACTTTTGTTTGTCGCAATGCTGCCGCCTCCGCGACCAGATGCGGATGGCAGGCTGCAATCTCGCGCGGGCTTGGCTTATTCCCGGGTGGTGCGCATCTGACTGCTGCGAGAATGTACGCGTCCTTCAAGATCAGGCCGTCGGTCGAATGCCGAGAGGTCGCAATGTTCGCGAACCCTGTCTCGTGCATCGCGCGCATGAGAAAGTCGCCGGATCCATCTCCTGTGAAAACGCGCCCGGTGCGATTGGCCCCGTGTGCGGCTGGCGCCAACCCGAGCACGACGACGCGCGCGAGAGGATCGCCGAAGCCGGGGACTGGCCGTCCCCAGTACGTGTCGTTTCGATGTGCGGCCTTCTTTTCCCGGGCGATTTGTTCGCAATACGTGCGTAGCCGCGCACAGCGATTGCAGTTGACGATGTCGCGTGTGATCGCGGGCAGTGGAGACCGAGGCATCCGGCGGATGATTCTAACGGGCGGCGGCGAGCGATTGCACCTGCTCGTGCGCATGGTACGACGACCGCACGAGAGGGCCGGATTCCACGTGGCCGAAGCCCAGGTCGAGTCCGATACGCTTCAATTCCGCGAACTCCGCCGGCGTGTAGTAGCGCGACATCGGAAGATTCGCAATCGATGGACGAAGATACTGACCGATGGTCACGATCTGACAGCCAGCCTCACGGAGATCGCCAAGCGTCGACACGACTTCGTCCCATTCTTCGCCGAGGCCAACCATGATGCCGGACTTGGTCGGAATGCCAGGAGCGTAACCGCGCGATCGATCGAGCAACTCGAGCGCGCGATCGTAACGTCCGCCGGGACGTGCCAGGCGATACATCCGCGGTACTGTCTCGATATTGTGATTCAGGATGTCGGGGCCGGCATCAAGGACGATGCGCAGCGCGGCCTCATCCCCCTGAAAGTCGGGGATCAACACCTCGACGCGGCAATCCGGGATTCGCGCCCGTGTTTCCGCGATCGTCCGTGCAAAATGACCCGCACCATAGTCGGGGAGATCGTCGCGATCGACCGACGTGATGACAACGTGCGCGAGGGCCATCGCTTCGATCGCGCTGGCGACGTGCGCGGGTTCGTGCGGATCGGGTGGGGCTGGAGAACCGTGAATCACGTTGCAGTAACCGCAGGACCTCGTACACGTGTCGCCGAGGATCATGAAGGTCGCCGTGCCGTGATGCCAGCACTCGCCAATGTTCGGACAGTTCGCCTCCTCGCAGACGGTATGGAGACCGAGTGTCCGCATCAATCCCTTGAGACGGTGGTAGTTTTCCGACCCGGGCGCACGCACCTTGAGCCAGTCGGGTTTCGGAATGCGCGGAAGTTCGTCAGCGCGCTTCCTCCGGCCGCGAATGAGGTTCACAGGGATAACCTGCATGAACCTCTATTATACGGCTCACGGCTCAGTGCTCAGGGCGTAGGCCGGAAGCTTGAGCCTTGAGGCATCATCTACTTCGACAAAATCGTCGTATCGTTCTTCATCGCTCCCGGCGCGACTGCGGCGTAGTTCACCGGCGACAGCACAATCTGATCGATCGATAACCCGTCCTCGCGTGTTTGAATTCGGATCGTGTGATCGCCGGAGCTGTAAAGTACACAGGCGGTCCGAGGACGTTCGCTCCGTAGCCGTTGTCCTGCCTCCCCATCCGCTCAGACCGCATCCAGAGCAATCCTCGAGGTTGACGGCGTCGTTGCGAGAGCGGTAAGGCGCGAAAGCACTCCGCGCCCCCGGTTGTCGAACCACCCCCGGCGATCACAGAATAGGCGCATGAAGATGCAGAAGCTGGCGATTACGTGGTACGGGCACTCGACATTCGTTATTACGACGCCGGGCGGGAAGCGAATCGTCACCGATCCATTTCTCGAGCAGAATCCAATGTGTCCGGCGAACATGAAGAAAATCACGGCCGCCGACGTCATTCTCGTGTCGCACGGGCACTCGGATCACACCAGCGATGTGCCGGCAGTATCGCGCGCAACCAACGCGCCGATTGTCGCGGTGTACGAACTGGCGCTCTGGCTGGAGCGCAAAGGTCTCTCGAACGTCCAGGGCATGGGCATTGGCGGCACGCTGCGGGTCTCCGGCCTCGAGATCTCAATGGTGCCGGCGATCCATTCGAGCAGCGTCGTCGAGAACGAAACGACGGTTTATCTCGGGCAACCCGCGGGATTCGTCGTGCGGATGGAGGACGAGCAGGCGTTCTATTTTGCCGGCGACACCGACGTCTTTGGGGATATGCGTCTGATCGCTGAAATGCACTCGCCCAGAATCGCGTTTCTGCCGATCGGCGATCACTTCACGATGAGCCCGGTTGGTGCAGCCGTCGCGTCACGACTCCTCGGCGTCCGCCAAATCGTGCCGATGCACTACGGCACATTCCCCGTGCTGACCGGAACGCCGGATCAGCTCAAGCGACTGGTCGAGCCGCACGGGGTCGACGTTCTGACGCTAAAACCCGGCGAAACCGCACAGTAAAGCGTAAAAGGTGGCTGGCACCTTTCCCGGAAAGGTGCCAGCCACCTCTTACGATGTGCGGAATGCATGAATCCCATGCGTGAATGAGATGGGATGGTTCATGTGTCGCCGGCATCGATTCCATCAGAAAGTTATGCGCGACATCTGGCACGCTGGTTTCCTATGATGCAAGCATCATGAATCCTGAGTCGAATCCGACACGAACCTTGACTCTCGTGCTCCCCGAGGCGGATTGGAAGGCGCTGCGCGAGGCTGAACCGGACGCGATCGGGTGGCTGCGCGCGCAGATTCAGAATCGACTGTCGACCTCCGGCACTCAGTGGTCGAGCCCGACCGCCGCGTCAACGGCCGAGTCATGGTGGGGAAACGAGGACGAGTATTAATGTGAATTGGCGCTGTCTTTGACAGCCCTAAGACTGCGCAAGTACGCTTGGCGTGATGGACACCGCAATCACGCCAGGCTCGCGGCTCTCCTTCGACACCTCACCTGGTCATTATCGTCACTGGAAGCTCAACGTCGACGGTTCCGTTGCGACGCTGTCGATGGACGTCCAGGAAGATGGCGGTCTGTCGTCGGATTACCGGCTCAAGCTCAACTCGTACGATCTCGGCGTCGATATCGAGCTTGCCGATGCGGTTCAGCGCCTTCGCTTTGAACATCCCGAGGTGCACGCCGTTGTCGTCACCAGCCTCAAAGAACGAGTGTTCTGTGCCGGCGCGAATATCTTCATGCTTCGCGGCTCTTCGCACGCAGCAAAGGTGAACTTCTGTAAATTCACCAACGAAACCAGGCTGGCGATCGAAGACGCGTCCCAGAACTCCGGAATCAAGTTTCTCGCCGCACTCAACGGCATCTGTGCCGGAGGAGGGTACGAGCTGGCGCTGGCATGTGACGAAATCGTCCTCGTCGACGATGGCAACTCCGCGGTCAGCCTTCCGGAGACTCCGCTCCTCGGTGTGCTTCCCGGCACCGGCGGTTTGACCCGGGTCGTGGACAAGCGCAAGGTCCGTCGCGACCTTGCCGACGTGTTCGGTACCGTTGCCGAAGGCATCAAAGGGAAGCGCGCCGTCGAATGGCGGCTCGTCGACGCCGTGTACCCGACCAGCCAGTTCAAAGAGAGAGTCGCCCGCCGTGCGGAGGAACTCGCACGGCTCTCCGATCGCCCGGCCACCGGAGCGGGTGTGCAGCTCGGGCCTGTCGCGCCGAAGGTTGCAGACGATGCCGTGCACTATTCGAGCGTGCGGCTCGACCTCGATCGCCAGCGTCGCGTTGCGACCTTGACGGTTCGCGCGCCGGAAGGACCGGAACCAACGACAGCGAACGAGATCGTGGCCGCCGGCGATCGATTCTGGCCGCTCCGTGCATTTCGTGAGCTGGACGACGCGCTGCTTCGACTGAGAATCAACGAGCCGTTGATCGGAACCGTCGTCGTAAAAACTGAGGGGGATCCGGCTCAGGTCCTCGCAGTCGATCGGACGTTGACCGAACACGCGAACCATTGGCTCGTGCGAGAGATCACGCTGTTGATTAAGCGGACGCTCAAGCGGATGGACCTGACCGCGCGGAGCTTCTTTGCGCTCATCGAGCCTGGCAGCGCATTTTCCGGCACTCTGTTCGAGCTGGCGCTCGCCGCCGATCGGTCGTACATGCTCGATGATCCGGATCGTCCGAACAGCATCGCGCTGTCGGCGATGAACGCGGGGCCGCTCAAGATGAGCAACGGCCTCACACGGCTGGAAACCCGGTTCCTTGCAGAACCAGAACGCGTACTGGAAGTCCTCTCCGAGCAGGAACCATTCGATCCACGCGGTGCGCATGACGCCGGGCTGGTGTCGTTCGCGCCAGACGAGCTCGACTGGGACGATGAAGTCAGGCTCGCGATTGAGGGTCGAGCAGCCCTGTCGCCGGACGCATTGACCGGGATGGAAGCGAATCTTCGGTTCGCGGGTCCTGAAACGATGGAAACAAAAATCTTCGGCCGTCTGACGGCGTGGCAGAACTGGATCTTCCAACGACCGAATGCGGTGGGTGAGAAGGGCGCGTTGACCGCGTATGGCACACAGGCACGGCCGGAGTTTGATTTTAAGAGAACCTGAAAATGATGATTGCTGATTTTCGATTGCGGATTGTACGGGCATTTCAATCAACAATCAGCAATCAGAAATCAGCAATTTCAGGAATATCCCGATGATTTCCGCCGAGAAGATTCCCAACAACGTTGGTTTATCGAGCAATAAGCGCCTGCAACGCGCACTCGAACACTGGCAGCCCAAGTACATCCAATGGTGGAAGGACATGGGCCCGCAAGGATTCCAGGACTACCACCAGGTCTATGTTCGGACGGCAGTGAGTGTCGACCCATCTGGATGGGCGCACTTCGAGTACGTGAAGCTTCCAGAATATCGGTGGGGCATTTTTCTCGCCGATCCGGTTCACGATCGGCGCATTGGATTCGGGGACTTTGCCGGTCAGCCAGTGTGGCAGGAAGTGCCGGGTGAATTCCGCAATCAGCTTCGCCGCCTGATCGTGACGCAGGGCGATACCGAGCCCGCGAGCGTCGAGCAGCAGCGATGGCTCGGCCAGCGGTGCCCGAGTTTGTACGATCTCAGGAACCTGTTTCAGGTGAACGTCGAGGAAGGCCGCCATCTCTGGGCGATGGTCTATCTACTCCATTCCTACTTCGGTCGCGATGGCCGCGACGAAGCAGAGGAGCTCCTGTCTCGTCAGAGCGGAAATCGCGACAAGCCACGCATTCTCGATGCGTTCAACGAACCAATCGAGAACTGGCTCGATTTCTTCATGTTTACGATGTTCACCGATCGCGACGGGAAGTCGCAATTGCTGTCGCTCTCCGAGAGCTCGCTCGATCCGTTATCCCGGACGACGCGATTCATGCTCACCGAGGAGGCCCATCACATGTTCGTCGGCGAAACCGGCGTTGCGCGGATCGTCGAAAGAACATGTCAGCTAATGAAGGGCGCTGGCTATTCCGAGGATGTCCGCAAACTCGGGGGCATCGATGTTCCCACCATCCAGAAATTCATCAACCTGTGGTTCAGCCTGAGCCTCGATCTGCACGGCAACGAGATTTCCACGAATGCGGCATCGTACTTCAGTAACGGGCTCAAGGGGCGGGCGCAGGAGGAAAAGTGGAACGATCATCAGGCGCTCGATTCGTTTTACGAGCTCGAGTTGCCGTCGAACGGTGGTCTCGAGCGGAAGGCCGTCCCCATGCGCACCGCGATGAACGAAGTGCTGCGTGATTGGTATGTCGGCGACTGCGAAGCCGGCGTGCAACGTTGGAACAAGATCTTCGAACGCCACGGCATGTCCGACCGTCTCCGGCTTCCCGATCGCAAGTTCAATCGGGGCATCGGCATGTTTTCGTCCGTCTACTACGATCCGCAGGGTGCGCCGCTGTCAATGGAGGAATGGACGCGCCGCAGGCACGAATGGCTGCCTTCGACACCGGATCGTGACTACCTCCTCAGCATCATGGATCGCCCGGTCTACGAACCCGGAAAGTTCGCCAACTACATCGCCCCGCCGCTACGCGGCATCAATCGCCAGCCTATCAACTTTGAATACGTGAGGACGGAAGCGTAGGTGTGCAGCACCAACTCCTGATCAACAACGAATGGCGCCCTTCAGCGTCAGGAAAGACGATGAAGGTCGTCAATCCGGCGACGGAAGAAGTGATCGCCGAGGTGCCGTCGGCTGCCGCGTCCGATCTCGATATGGCAGTGACCGCGGCGCGTGCGGCGCTTGATGGACCGTGGGGAAAGATGTCGGCCCGCGAGCGGGGCCGCCTCGTTCGCAAACTCGGTGAGCGACTGCTCGAGCGCGCCGACGAAGTGGCGCGGCTGGAGACGCTTCACAACGGCAAGCCGATCAGCGAGTCGCGGCACATCGAGATTCCGGCCGCCGCCGAATGTTTCGAGTACTACGGTGGCTGGTCCGACAAGGTCATGGGAGAGACGATTCCCGTCAAGGGCAACCATCTCACCTACACACTGCGGGAACCGGTCGGCGTCGTCGCGGCCATCGTGCCGTGGAACTTTCCATTGCTGCTGGCCGCATGGAAGATTGCCCCGGCGCTGGCCTGCGGAAATACCGTCATCGTGAAACCAGCGAGCCAGACACCTTTGACCGCGCTCGCGCTCGGTGACATCGCAGTTGAAGTCGGACTGCCAGTTGGCGTTTTGAACGTACTGACCGGGCCCGGCGCCGAACTGGGTCAGGCGATTGTCGAGCACCCGGGAATCGACAAGATTGCGTTCACCGGCGATACCAGCACCGGCAAAGGCATCATGCGGGGAGCCGCGGGAACGCTCAAGCGGATCACTCTCGAACTTGGAGGGAAATCGCCCAACATCGTCTTTGCCGACGCGGATGTCGAGGCGGCGATTCGAGGAGCCACGATCGGGATCTTTTACGGCAAAGGAGAAGTCTGCGCCGCCGGGTCGCGACTGCTGGTCGATCGTGCCATCAAGTCCGAGTTCATCGACAAACTGGCCGCGCGCGCGCGGAAGATGACCGCCGGAGATCCCATGGATCCGAAAACCCGGTTCGGGGCGTTGTCCTCGAAGAAGCAGCTCGATACGGTGCTCGGCTACATCGATTTGGGCAAGCGAGAGGGGGCGACATTGATCGCCGGCGGCGCGCGGACCGATATCGGAACCGGCAAGGGCTATTTCGTGCAACCAACAATCTTCACGGACGTTCGCCCGGACATGACAATCGCCCGCGAAGAGATCTTCGGACCTGTCCTCGCGTCGATCGAGTTTTCAGACACCGACGAAGCAATCGCTCGCGCAAACGATAGCGGCTACGGCCTGGCAGCCGGCGTCTGGACGCGGGATATCAAAAAGGCGCATTACGTCGCGCGGAAGCTTCAAGCCGGAACGGTCTGGATCAATACCTACAACGTGTACGATACGGCGGCGCCATTCGGGGGCTACAAACAGAGTGGCTTCGGCCGCGAGATGAGTGCCCATGCGCTCGAGCACTACACGCAAGTGAAGAGCGTGTGGGTGGATTTGAGTATGTAATCGCTCGCTGCTCGGTGCCGGGATCCGGGATCCGGGATCCGACTCGAGTTCTCGAGCCGAACGTCGGGGTGTCGGATCCCGCATCCCGGACACCGGATTCCGATTTATACAGAATGTTTGATCCCCTCTTGAAGTGGCGCGCCGAGTTTCCGATCCTCGATACCTGCACATACCTTGTCAGTCACTCGCTTGGTGCGATGCCACGGCGCGCTGCGGAATATCTCCAGCAGTTTGCGACGGAATGGTCGACGCGGGGCGTGCGCGCGTGGCAGGAAGGCTGGTGGGAGATTGGCCGCACGACCGGCGATCTGCTGGCACCGATCCTCGGTGCCGCCCCCGGCACGATCTCGATGCATCAGAATGTCACCGTCGCACAGGCAATCATCGCCTCGTGCCATCGGTACGACGGACCGCGCCGGCGGATTGTCATGACCGACCTTGAGTTCCCGTCGAACATGTACCTGTTCGAAGGGTTTCGACGCTACGGCGCGGAGATCACTTACGTGCCCTCCGATGACGGCATGCGCACGAACCTGGATCGATTGCTCGACGCAATCGACGAGCGGACGGTGCTCGTCGTGGTCTCCCTCGTCCTGTTCAAGAGCGCGTACATCGAGAACGCCGCGGCAATCGCCGAGAAGGCACAGCGGGTTGGCGCGCGAGTTGTCCTGGACGTGTATCAAGCGGCCGGCACCATCCCGCTCGATCTCGCGTCGCTTGGCGTCGAGTTCGCAGTGGGTGGATCGGTGAAGTGGCTCTGCGGCGGGCCGGGCAACGGCTACCTATACGTGCGGCCGGATCTCGCCCGTGAAATCGAGCCGGCGATCGCCGGGTGGGCCGCTCACGCTCGGCCGTTCGAGTTTGAAACTGGAGCGCTGGACTTTGCCGAAGCCCCAGAGCGTTTTCAGAGCGGTACGCCAAACGTGCCCGCTTTGTACGCGGCCCGCGCCGGATACGAAATCATCCGAGAAATTGGCGTCCCCGCGATCCGCGCAAAGTCGCTCACGCAGACGCGCCGCCTAATCGATTTCGCCCGCAAGTCGGGCTTCGACATCAATACACCTGACGACGATGGGCAACGTGGGGGAACGGTCATCATCGATGTTCCAAACGGCGCAGTGGTTACCCAACAACTGATCGATCACGGCATCATCGTCGACTACCGTCCTGGCGCCGGCATTCGCATCGCGCCACATTTCTACACGACGGCTGAAGAAATCGACCTTGCGGTCGCCGCGCTGGTCTCGATCGCCGGTCAGCCGGGATCGGCCGGCACACGCACGGGAAACGCCGCCGGCCATTAGCGGGAATCGCCGGTGGCAACCAAGGGTTTTCATCGTGTAAAAACGCGCAAATTGGGATGAAAAGTGGGCCCTGAGGGTGTGCGATTCCTGAACTTCCGTCGTTTATTACTTACAGGAGAGGTCCATAACGAGCCACTTATAGCCCAGCTTGCTTGGACCAACTCCAATTTCGCTGCATAATTGCACCTTCCTAGCCGGAGGTTCATGGGCTGTCCACGCTGCGGGAGCACGCTCGTATCGGCATCTGGCCGCTGCCGTAATTGCGGAGCTTTGGATTCATCGTCGGTTACCGTGCTGACGCCTGCTGTCGCGATGTCATCCCCGGCTGCTTCCAACGCGGAAACCGTTCTGGCGGACCAGGTTCCGCAAACCCGGGCAGGTGGGGAGCGCCCAGCGTTCTCAATGGGTCCGCTCAACTCCGGTCAATCTTTTGGCACCCGCTATCACATCATCAAGGCTCTCGGGGCCGGCGGGATGGGGATTGTGTACCAGGCCTGGGATGCCGAGCTTGGTGTCGCGGTTGCGCTCAAAGTGATCAGGCCCGAGGTGCTGCTCGATCCTGGATCCGCCGGTGAAGTCGAGCGCCGTTTCAAGCGCGAGCTTGTGCTCGCGCGGCAAGTCACCCACAAACACGTCGTCCGCATTCACGACCTCGGGGAACTGAACGGCATCAAGTACTTGACCATGCCGTTTGTCGAGGGGGAGAACCTCGCGGACATTCTGAAGCGTGACGGCAAGGTCGCCGTACCGCGCGCGCTCGCGATCGCGAAAGAAGTCGCATCCGGACTGGCGGCGGCGCACGAAGTCGGGGTCGTACATCGCGACCTGAAACCTGAAAACATCATGATCAGCGACGAAGGCCACGCATTGATCATGGACTTCGGGATCTCTCGTTCGGTCGGCGGCACGGGAACCGCCACGGCGCTCGGCGCCGTGATGGGAACGCTCGAATACATGGCGCCCGAGCAGGCGCAGGGTCAAGCCGTCGATCACCGTGCCGATATCTATTCGTTCGGCCTCGTGCTCTATGACATCCTCACCGGTCGTCAACGGATCGCGCGTCGCGAGAACGCGATGTCCGAGATGATGAGCCGGATGCAGCATGCGCCGCCATCGGTCCGGTCGATCGATTCACAGACTCCGGAAACGCTGGATCGGATCATCTCGAAGTGTCTCCAGTCGGATCCCAAGGCGCGATACGAAACGACCGCGGAACTGGTCGCCGACCTCGAGGCGCTCGCGCCCGACGGACACCGGTTGGTGCCGGCGCATCCTGTCACGGCATCGAGAACGACAGTCTTTTTGATTGCGGCGGTTCTGACCGCCGTGCTCGCCTCGGGCGCGTGGTGGATCTGGTACACACGAGGGCGCGCGACGCCGGTCGTGCAGCCGGAGCCGGTCTCAGTGCTGATCGCGAATTTTGAGAATCAGGCCAACGAGCCGCTGTTCGACGGCTTGATCGAACAGGCGCTCGGCGTCGGGATCGAGGGGACGTCGTTTGTGACGGCGTATCCCAGGCGTGATGCGTTGAGAGTAGTGTCGCAGCAAATCAATCCGAGCGCGCCGCTCGACGAAAACAACGCGAGACTCGTCGCCCGGCGTGAGGATATCAAGCGCATCGTGAGCGGTTCGATTTCCGCGGACGGATCGAAGTACGTCCTGAAAGTGAAGATCGTCGATCCGATCGATGGCAAGCCGACGATGACGTGGGACACGACCGCGAGCGATAGAAACGACGTGCTGAATGCCGTTGGCCGGCTCGCGGCGAAGGTTCGGCGCGGGCTGGGTGACGCATCGGCGAACGCCGATCAGATCAAGGACGCGGAAACGTTCACTGCCGGATCCGTCGAAGCGGCGTCCGCCTACGTTCGGGCGCAGGAACTCCAGTCGGCGGGCAAACTCAAAGAAGCGCTCGACGGCTACAACAAAGCGTTGGAGCTCGACAAGCAACTCGGCCGTGCGTACGCCGGTCTCGGCGCGGTGTCCAGTGCGATGGGGAACCGCGACGATGCCATTCGATATTACAAACAGGCGCTGAACCTGATCGATCGGATGACGGACCGCGAAAAGTTCCGGACCCGCGGCGGCTATTACACGGCAATTGGCGATAACGACAAGTCGAGAGAGCAATACGAATCGCTGGTCAAGCAATTCCCCGCCGACAGCAATGCGCTCTCGAATCTTGCAGTCGTCGCGTCGAACCAGCGCGACATGAAGCGCGCGTTGGACCTCGGCCGTAAAGCCTCGGTGATTTATCCGGCCAACGTGCTGCGGCGCACGAATGTGGCGCTGTTTGCCCTCTACGGTGGCGATTTCGAGACCGCCGAGAAAGAGGCCAAGAACGTCATCGCCACGCTCAACAATGCGTACGTCAAAGCGTACTTCGTCACGGCGATGGCGCAGCTGGGCACGGCGCGTCCGGCAGAAGCTGATGCCACGTGGGGGCAGTTGCAGAACGTCTCACCGATCGGTCGCGATCTCGTGGTGCATGGCCGAGCCGATCTTGCGCTTTATGAGGGGCGGCTGACGGACGCGTCGAAGATTCTCGAGGACGCCCTCGCGAAGCCAGCAGAAGGCCGGCCGCCGTTGACGACGGCACGTTTGACCGCGACGCTGGCCGAAGTGCGCGAACTGCAGGGGCGCGACGCAGACGCGATCAAACTCGCCGAGGAGGCACTGAAACACAGCAGCCTTCCAAGCATTGCGCTGTTTGCCGGGCGAGTGCTGATCAGGGCAGGGAAGCCCGAACGCGGCGACGCGCTGGCGGCCCAACTGGACCAACAACTCGATCAGATGTCGCAACTGTACGCGAAGTTGCTCGCTGGTGAAGCAGATCTCCAGCGAAACGCGGCGCGCTCGGCGGTCGGCAACTTCAACGCGGCGCAAAAGATTCTGGACACGTGGTTAGGACGGGACGGCCTCGGCCGCGCATATTTGATGGCGAATTACTTTCCAGATGCGCAGACTGAATTCGATGCCTGCATGACGCGAAAAGGGGAAGCCACGACCGTCCTCCTCGACGACATTCCAACCTATCGCCTGCTCGCGACGACACGCTATTACATGGCGCGTGCGCAGGAAGAGCAGAAGAGTTCCGCTGCGGCTGCTTCGTACAAGGCGTTTCTGTCGATCAAAGAAAAAGGCGACGAGCAGGGGCTGGTGGCCGATGCCCGTCGCCGTATGGCTGCGCTGAAGTGAACCTCGGCGGCTAGTTGAAGATAACCCCGCCACCTCCACCTGTCGATCCGACTGCCGAACCGATGTTTGACATGTAGTCAAGAATTCCGGTGCTTCCGCCCGGTGAGATCTGCCGCTGGGTCAACACTTTGAAATTCAAGACGCCATCATCGCCGCCCAGAAGCGCCAGTCCGATTCGTATATCGAAACCATTGGCTGCGGTGGTTACAGCGCCGACTCCTCCCAAGGTGAAGGTCCGGCAGCCGCTGTAGTGATACACCTGCCCGCTGGGTGCGTCCACCTGGTACTCGAGCCCGAGGAGCGCGGCATCGTTGGCGCAGCTCGCATCCACGCCAGGATGCCCGGTGGCAGCGTTCTGGTCGGTATCAAGCACGAGGGACGCACGTGTCGTCGCCGGATCGAACGTGCCAGGCTCGAAGCGAACCTCGAAAATCAAATCCGTTCCGGCCTGGATCACCTTGGTCTCAACCAAGTCAGGACTTACGCCGTTTGCGTTCGGAGTGGCATCGCCGGCGGGATCACTGAGGGTCGCCAGGAATGTCCCAGCCGTCTCACAATTTGAGAATTCCGACGTGCTCCCGTTGACGCCGCCAGGCACTGTCTGGTCGCCAAACGTCGCGAGCGCCGTCACAACCTGGCCGGGAACGACGACGTTGCCGCCGAAGGGCATATTGAACGACGCGAGACCCTCGCCAGACGCAACGGTGAACGCGCCGAACCACTGCCGGCCTTCGCCGAAGCCACTGGGATCGCATGCATTGCTGGCATAGAGATCGACGGTAAGCGTCTGATCGAACGAACGTGCGACCGTGCCTTGAACGTTCACGACACCATTGGCGAGCGATGCGAGCGTGAGCGTGGGCGCACTCGGCAGTCCGCCCGTGCCATCAGTGTTGTCGGCAATTCCGAGTCCGTCATTCAAGTCGAACCGATTGACCCGCAGCTTATGCGACGTTCCGCCGCTCACCAGAATCCCGTCGCCTCTGTTGAACATGATGACGTTCGGTGCGGTGCTATCGTCATCTCTGCCGCTGACGACGGTATTCGTGCCACTCGCGAGTTCCACCCCCGGTCCGTTGTTGGCGAAGAGGCAGCCAAACTCCTCGATGACTGTGCACGTGCCGCTCGCGTCAGTGCCGATGTAGTTGTTGCGAATCAGGTTCCCATCCGCACCGGGGTTGAACTGCACGACACCAGGACCGTTGACCGTTGCCGAGATGACGTTCCGGTGCGAAGCAAGCGGGCCACCGACGAGCGTATTCGGTGCGCCGTCAATGCTTACGCCCCGCTGCGCGTTGCCAATCGGGGCCGTGCCGAGCGCGTTGGTGCCGACGAGATTGCCCTGAATGATGTTGCCAGCACCATCAGCGGGATTGCCCGTGTCAAAGCCACCGCCACAGCCAGTCGCGTTTGCGCAGATCGCGATTCCGGCAAATCCGGTGTTCCCTGATACGACATTTCCGATCACCGAATTACCAGGCGCTCTCCGGATATAGATGCCACTGTTGTTATTGCCGAGAGCACCGGTCCCAGCCGCATTCGTGCCAACGAAGTTCCCCTGAATGATGTTGCCGGTCGACAGCACACCGTCAATTCGGATGCCCTCACCCTGATTGCCCGAGACGATGTTTCTGACTGCCGGCTGCGGGCCTCCGACTCGATTGTTCGCGCCGTCGATGATCTGAATCCCGTTTCCAAGATTGCCGAGATCGATGACGCCGGCCGCATCTGTGCCGATGTGATTCGCTTGCACCACGTTGAAATTACCCGTCAGCGTGATCCCGTTTCCGGCGAAGCGATTGATCGCCAGCCCGAAGACTGCGCTGCCAGTGGTGCTGCCGCCCGTCAGAACGAGACCTACAGCCCCCGTTCCGGCGTTCGTGCCATCCAACTCAATGAGCGGAGAACCTGTGTAACCGGGCTGCGTCGTGCCAGCGATGATGGCGGGTTCAGCGAGCGCCGGCAGCGGAGACAGCGGCGTAATCGTGTGTACACCGGTGCCGCGGATGTTGAATGAAATGGTGTCGGCGAAGCCGATGTGATTGTTCGCCGTGATGATCGCCTGCCGCAGCGATCCCGGGCCGCTGTCATTGGTGTTGGTCACGACCAGCGTGAACGGCACCGGAGGCGTCGACGGGAATGTGGTCACAGGCGGTGTGTTGTCCCCAGTGTTTGAGGAGACCGAGGCAACGGTCACCGTGACCTCGTTGGTGACGACCGGGCATATCGGCGACAGCAGCGGGCAGAAGGGCTGAATTCCATCGTTGGGCGGCGCGGTTGCGCCGGTCAGCGCGTCCTTGTCGACGGCGCGGAGCGTGACCTTGATGTGCTCCCCAGGCGCGACCAGCACGGTTGCATTCTTCGTGGACGGGTCGAGGGGATTTGGCACCGGGCCCGGGGCCAGGTCCGTTGGATCGAGGTTGACCTTGAAGAGAATCTGGTTCGTTCCTGCGTCTCTCAGCTCGCAGCCAACCGCCGTCGGGGTCTTATAAACGCGCCGGCCGATCAGTTGGAAGAGATATGGCGAGGTATCTCCGTTGACCGATACCTTGACCTGGTAGGTCGTCGACGTATTGCCATGGTTCTCCAGGTCCACCGAATAATCGGAGATCGCTCCGTTCTCGATGTCGGCGTTCTCGATATCCGCGTTCTCGATGTCCGCATTCTCGATGTCCGCGTTCTCGATATCGGCGTTCTCGATATCCGCATTCTCGATGTCCGCGTTTTCAATGTCGGCGTTCTCGATATCCGCGTTTTCGATATCCGCGTTCT
This sequence comes from Vicinamibacterales bacterium, assembly GCA_035758845.1. GTDB lineage: Bacteria > Acidobacteriota > Vicinamibacteria > Vicinamibacterales > 2-12-FULL-66-21 > JALZOC01. The sequence goes on along the minus strand of DASTVZ010000164.1, from coordinate 11,051 downwards.
CGATATCGGCGTTCTCGATGTCGGCATTCTCGATATCGGCGTTGTGAATTTCGTTGTTCTCGATGTCAGCGTTCTGCGGGTCGGCGTTTTCGATGTCCGCGTTCTCAATATCTGCGTTCTGGTTGTCGAGGTTCAGGATGGTCGAGCCGGTCAGCGGTTGCGCAACCCCGAGTTCGTCGACGTTTACCCGGATGCGCGGAAACTTCACGCTCGATACAACGTAGACCGTGCGAGAAACGCCGGAGTTCGCGGGAATGATGACCTCTGCCGATACGATCGGGGCCGGCAGCGGTGATGGGATTGGCGAAGGAATCTGGGTAAGCGAAGCCACGCCTGTCGAACCGAAGTCAGGCGGCTGATTCGCGATGGTGATCCTGAACCTTCGATCCTGGTTCGTGCGGTTCTGCACGAGAACCGGAAATGCGCGTTGAATCCTGCCGCGCGAGTTGATCGAGGGTTTTGAGTTTGTGGGAGCGGCGACGAAGACGCCGGGGGTAATCCGAGACGAATAGACGTTCGCGTTGCGGCTCTTAGTCGGGGGATTAGGGCCGGCCGCCGCACACGCGGCCGTTCCCGGTGCGACGTAGGGAAGCGCACTGCCTTCGACGGTCTCGTCCGAGGAATTGGGTTCAGCCGGGAAGCTGCTGACCTTGGCGTCCCGATTGTCGGTCCAGAACGCATAAAACGTCTGCGCGGCGGTCGTCGCAAGCGCCGGGTTCGACCCGTCGTTGAGAACCCATGTCGTCGTTTGCGCCGCCTGGGTCGTCGTGGTTTGCGTGCTCAAACTTGCTTGCGCTTCCTGAACCAGATAATCGAGTCCGGCCACGTCGATGAAGTCGCCGATGAATGGCCGGGTGCCACCCGCATACAGCTTCAGATTGGGACGGTTCCACTGCAGCTGAAGCGGGTTTTGAAACGGATCGGACTCATTGGTGTAATCGCCGGTGATGTAGCGCGAAATACGGCGGACTGTTGGCGCCGGCCGCATTTCCTGCAGGATGCCGTAACTGTTCCAGCTGAGATTCCCGTTTTCTTGCAGCTTCGCTTGCGCGCCTCTGACGTCCATCGAGTGTCGAATCGGATAGATCTCCTTGATGAACTGGTCGTGATGGCCGGATATGTCATCGCGGAAGTCTAGCCAGACGACATTCAAATTGCCGCCGGCAGACGTGATCGCCGGCATGATCTGGTGGCCCGGATAGGCTGAGTCTCCATTCTCGATCGCTTGCGGCATGGTCCAGACCAGGCCGTCCATCGTGCTCATGACAACGACGCGTGCCTGGACAGGATCCTGAGCGAATCCTCGGATCGATAGTGCGACATACAGCCGGCCCCATCGATCGGTTGCTGACGCAGGAAAGGTGTTGGTGCGGAACGTCTTTGACGATGTTCCCTGATCGGCAGGAAGGAACGACGCAATGGGGAGAGGTGTCCCCTTGGTGAAACTCTTGCCGCCGTCGACCGACTTCGCGATCAGAATCTGATTGGGATCGCCCTTCGTGGTCGAGAATTGTCTCCACACAACGTAGAGCGCGCCGTTTGCCGCAGAAACAATGTTGGCGCTTTGTGTCACCGCATAGGTCTCGCTCAACTTGGTGGCCGGGCCATCCAGCGTCGCACCGCAGTTGCTGGAGCGTGCGTAGTACACCTTCGTTCGGATGTTGGTATCGCTGTTCCCGACGAAAACCGTCCACGCCATGTGAACCGTAGTGGCAGGAATGACTTTGCCAAGCAGCGTGCACGTTCCCGTGCCCGGCGTCACGATCATGAAAGGCTTGTCGATGAGCTGACCCATCGCACCGGTGTCCCACGCGATCGTGTCGACATAAGAGATGGCTGTTTCCGGCTTGGTGACCGCTTCCCTGGTGTTTCGATCGAGGAACCTGGCAAGCAACAGCTTGCCGTAGTTCGTGCCGCGGTTATAGGCCATGAAGCTGAACCCAAAGAAGCCTGCCCGCCCCGCGCGTACGGTTGAATCCCCGGCAGTCGTCAAGCCGTAGGCCGGGGAACTCTTTCCCGCCGCGCTGGTGTCCTGCAGATAACCAGGCACGAGCGTGCTGTACCACGTCTGTCCACAGTTGATCGATGTGTACCATCCGACCCAGGCGTCGCCGATTTCTTTGTCCGCAGGCAGCCCTGCGACGTTCACCGCGCGGTAGTCGTTCGCGCCCGCAAGGATATGGCACGGATTAACTGTGGACACCGCGCCCGATGGCTCGTTCTGCTTTTGCAGCCACGGATCGCCGCCGGGAAATGTCTTCCCTGTCACCATGTTCACGTTTTGTCCTGGAAGCTGCCCGCGCACCGTAACCGAGGCAACAAGACAGAGAGCGAGCAAAAGGATTTTTCGCATTGGTGTGGTCCTTCAGGGCCGAGGAGGGAGACAGCGCGTACCGACGCGGAGTGCGACGCCGCGCCACCGTTCAGCGCAGCTGCTGGAACTGAGAGCCATTGGGGACCCCCCGGAAACTCGTTACGCCGGACGACCTTCGATTTGAGAGCGGCGATTATATGAGGGATCGAGTTACCCGAACGGATTCTTTTGTGATTCAGACGGTTAAATTCTCGAGCGGCGGGCAGAGAAACTGCGGAGTGCCACAGTCGAGAAGCTCAGCAATTCACGCGAGGCGGCGGCGTACTCGTCCTGCCGTAGCGATTGGCGCCATATTGATGTGTGACCAGTGCGTTGGTACCAAGCGAAGGTACTCGGAGATGAAGATCAAATGTCGCGCGGAGCGTTTCCGTCGAGCAAAGAAGAGCACAGGCTAATCGCCCGTGCCCGTCGCCATGTCTCTCGTGGCATAACGGCGTGCTGCAACCACCGCCGCTACGTGCGGCGCTAATCGGGAATGATCACGCCGCCGCCACCACCTGTCGATCCGGCCGGCAGCCCGACGTTGGGCATCACATCCAACACGCCCGAGCCCGGCACGAATGTGACGACCTTGTAGTTCAACAAGCCATCATCGTTAAGCGTCGCCAGCGGGACCGTAATGTCGTATCCGTCCGCGACGATGGTCACGCCTACGTCTGACAAGAATCCGAACTGGTTACATTGTCCGAGATACTGCAGGATCGCACCGCCGTCGATGGTCGCATTGACGATGAACTCCGAACCGATTTGCGCCGCATCCGCGAGGCAGCCTGAATCAATTCCCGGGTGTCCCGTCGCCGCAGCTTGATCGGTATCGAGCAGGAGCTGCGCCTCGGTCGTTACTGGGTCGAACGTACCAGCGGCGAATCGCACCTGAAATACCAGTGCAGCGCCGGTGTTGAGGACCGTAGTCGATACGAGGTCAGGGCTTGGCGTAACGCTGCTCGGTGCGGAATCGCCGGAAGGATCATTGACCGAGTCGCCGCCGGACACTGCGCTGACACAATTCGAGAATTCCGAGGTATTTCCGGTGGCATCCGGAATATTGATGAAGTCTCCCGCCGAGGCCAATGCCGTCACTGCCTGTCCGCCTGTGACGAGTGAAGTCTCGAGCGAGCGGCTGAACGCGACGTTTCCATCGCTGTTCGTGTCGGCGAGGAACGATCCGATCAACTGGCGGCCTTCGCCGTTGCCGCTCGCGTCGCAGGCCGGACTCACGTAAACGTCGATGGTGAAACGGGCGAACGCCGTACTGTTCAGGCTTCCCTGAATCGTGACCGTGCCGCCGCTGATCTGCGCACTGGTCAGCACCGGGTAATTCTGCCCATCGTTTGCGCCGTCGTCAGTATCTCCGGGATCGTTCGGCATGATCCCCAGCGGGCCGAGGTTGATCCCGAGGTCATCGTTGAGGTCGATGCGGTTGATGCGCAACTTGTTGCGCAAGCCGGCATCGCCGACGTGGATGCCGGGACCCTGATTGAACATGATCACGTTCGGCGCGAGCCCGGCATCGGTGCCACTGATGATGTTGTCCGAGCCCTGTGGAATCTGGACGCCTGGTCCGTTGTTATGACGATCAAGCGTGCCGGTGATATCGGTGCCGATGTAGTTTCCTCGCACCAGGTTCCCGTTCGCACCGTCGCCGAACATGATCACACCCGCCGGTCCGTTCGACGAGATGATGTTCGGCTCACCTGCCACGGAACCACCAATCGTTGTATTTGGAGCTCCGTCCAGGCTGACGCCATATCCGGCATTGCGAAGCGGGTCGGTGCCCGCGGCAGTCAAACCTACGATGTTGCCTCTTATGACGTTGTTGGACGCGTCTGACGAGAGCGGCGGAGCTTCGAGCTCGATCGGTTCTCCGCCGCCGCAGAACGCCGGCGTCCCGCAGACGGCGATCCCTGCGAAGCCGGTGTTGCCCGAGACCACGTTTCCAACGATCGAGTTCTGGCCAGCGCGTCTGAGGTAAATGCCGCTATTGTTGTTGCCGAGAGCGGCGGCGCCGGATGCGTTCGTCCCGACGTAATTGCCTTGGATGATGTTGCCGGTCGACCTGAATCCGTCGATCCGGATCCCTTCGGCACCGTTTCCGGAGACAAGGTTTGCGGCAACAGTGTTGAGCTGCGCGTTGACGATCTGGACACCGTTGCCGGCGTTGCCGCGGGCCAGGGTGCCGGATGCGTCGGTGCCAATGTAGTTCCCGCGCACGACGTTCTGGATGAGGACTCCGATCGAACCGGACACCGGCCCCTGAATCAGAACGCCGTTGCCCAGGTTCCCCGAGATCACGTTTCGCGTCGCCGCAGCAGTGCCACCGACCGTATTGTTGGCAAAGCCAATACGAATCCCTGTGGCGTTGCCTTTGGCGGTGACCCCGTCGGTTGCCAAACCAATGTAATTGCACTCGATCGTGCTGCCGAACCCGCTGGAGCTCACGAAAATGCCCGCGAAGCTCGGGGTTGTGAAATTGGTGATCGACAGTCCGCGAATCGTCGAGCCCGGGGACCCGAGGAAGAATCCGTGCCCGATCGTGTTGACGCCATCGATCTCGACTGTCGGCGCATCGCCGGTGCAGACTCCTGTCGCTGTACCGTCGACGATCACTGGATCATCGAGGCCTGGCAGCGGCGAGGCCAGCGTGATCGTGCGCGACCCCTCGAACGGCAACGAGAACGTGATCACGTCGCGCGGGTCAAGCCGAGTGGGGGTACTCCGATTCGGGCTCGCGTTCGCCAGAAGGATGGCATTGCGCAGGGATCCCGGGCCTGAATCCGCATTGTTCAGCACAACCAGCCTCACGCTAAATGGATCCGAGTCCGCAGGCGTGATGTTGAGTGAGGTCCCACCCTGCGACGCAGACGCGCGCAGCCGATAGCCGTCGGCAGGCACATTGATCTGCAGCGTGTCGAACACGGCGACGCCGGTAGCGTCGGTCGTTCTGGTGAGCACGCCGAGCAGCGTAGTTTCCGTTGGGTTCGATCCGAGCGACAGCGTCACGTCGGCGCTGGGCAGCACCGCGCCCGACTTGTCGCGCACCTGCACGCGGACCGGGTTCATCACGACGCCCGCGACCGCCGTCGTCGGCTGCGTGACGAAGAACATCGTCGACCCGTCGGTCGTGGTGATCGGCGGCGTCGTCACACCGGCGGCGAGATCCTCTGTGCCGATTTCCTGCGCCACGACGATCGGCGCGAGTGTGGTTCCGGGAACGAATGCACGATCAACGCTGATCAACTCTCCCTTGTCGTTCTCGATGAGCACGTTGTTGGTCGGATCCGTGTCATGGAGACGCAGCGTGATGTACCCCTTTCCGCCCGGCTCGAGGAACAGCGTGGGATTGTTGCTCGCCGGGTCATTGGGGTCGGGAATCGTCCCCGTGGGTGTCACGAAGGTCGGGTTGGTGATATTGGTCACCAGCACGGTGTGTGAACGGACCTTCAGATCGCAGCCCGCCGCTGCCGGCGTCAGATACGCCTTGTGAAGAATCAACTGCGTTTTCACGCCACCCGAAGGGGCGTTCTGGCTCAGGAACAGGTTGACATTGAACGCTGACGTCGTGTTGCCGGTATTGGTGACCGCCCAGGTCACGTCCGTTTTCGGAGCGTCTGCAAACGGCGTGTTCTCGATGTCGGCGTTTTCGATATCCGCGTTCTCGATGTCGGCATTCTCGATATCCGCATTCTCGATATCCGCGTTCTCGATATCAGCGTTTTCGATATCGGCGTTTTCGATGTCGGCGGAACGAAATGTCGCATTCTCAATATCTGCACTGATCAGTTCAGTGTTTTCGATGTCGGCGTTCTCGATGTCGGCATTTTCGATATCGGCATTCTCGATGTCCGCGTTTTCGATGTCGGCGTTGAGAATGATCGTACCGGTCAATCCGTTTGGTGTCGGCGTGCCGTTCCCGACCTGATTGATTTCGAACACGTTGACCGTGACGCGAGCGTGCTCATCCGACGAGGTCACGTACAGCGTGCGGTTGGCGGTGGAACGCGGCGGCACGACGACATCGATGAAGGTCACCGGCTGCGTGAAGATCTGCTTGAACGACGCAAAGCCGCCGACCGGCTGACTCGCGACCTGCATACGGAACGTCTTGTAGACGCTCGTCAGATTCTGCGCAAAGACGACGAACCCGCGCTGAAGCGCCTGACTCAGCGGCTTCGAGTTACCGGGGGAGCCAGCCAGGAGGCCGCCGGTGATGCGAGCCGTATAAACGTTCTGGTTGCGCGAACCGAAGTTCTCTCCCGCCGGATTACAGGCGACGGTGCTTCCATCAATCGGACTGATGTGCGATGTGGTGCCCTCGAGATTCGGCGGTGTGTAATGCTGCCAGTTACCGTCGGCTGGCGGGCGCACGTCGCGATTGTCGGTCCACACCGCATGAAAGATCGGCACGGAACTTCTCGACATGTTGTAGGCCCAACCGCCTCTGCCGGCCGGAACGAATGCGGGCGCCGGCTGGATGTCGATGTAGTCGCCGATGAACGGCACCTTTCCCAGGCTGAACATCGTCAGGTTCGGCGGGTTGAACTGCAGCTGCTCGCAGTCCAACTGGGAAGTATCCGCAGGACACGGAACGAAGTTCTCCGGGTTTGGAACTGGCCGATGGCCGATGAAGTAGTCCGACACGCGGACCGACGGCGCGAAGGTCGGCGTCAGTGTCCCCGGCGTTCCGAGAGATGCGCGGATATCGAGGGTGTGCCGCTTGCCGCTCGAGATTGCCGCGGCCTTGTCGTCGAAGAACGGGCCGAAAACTTGAGAGACGTCCTCGCGCAGATCGTAGTACACGAGCAGCAATTTGCCGCCGGCGAACGCCAGACTCGGCATGAACTGATGGCCGGACGAGCTCGTTTCCGATACGGCTTTGGGCGCGCTCCACGCCAGTCCTAAAAGGGCAGACGACATCACAATCTTCGAGTCACCGGTCAGCGGGTCACGCCGTGTGACGTCGGGCGACGTCGAGAAGCCGCGTTCGGTCCAGGCCACGTACAAACGACCTTTGTCGTCCCACGCCATCGTCGGATACGTGTTGGTTCGACTCTGAATGGCGTCAGGGTTTGTGGTGCTCGGTGCCGTACCCGCATCGAACTCGGTGAGCTCTTCGATCGCGACGCCACCCTGCTGACGGCGATGTTCGAGGATCGACTCGAGAACGCGGACGAGCGACTTGAGGCGCGGCAGCTTGCGGACCGCCTGTGCGAGCCCGAAGAGGCGCCCGAGCGTGAGTGACTGCGCCACCATGATCGCGTCAGTCTGCGTCGATCCCGGACGTGTGAATCGACGCCACGCGACCGTGACCGCTCCGGTATTTGGTTCGATCGCGATCGTCGCGCCCTGATTGATCGATCCATCTGCCGCGCTGAGGCGGACCGGCGTGCTCCATGTCGCGCCGCAGTTCACCGAATACTGGAACATGATGTCGGACTTGAGGGTCGTGCCCGAGCCCGTAAACGCCGCGTACGCCACATACACCGGCCCTGCGGGCAGATTGTGCGTCTCAGTCACCGTTGTCGGCTGTCCGCCGGGTGTCGCCGGCGGCTTGATGATCGTCGTCGTCACCGGACACGTGCGGTTGTCGCGCGGAATGTCGACGGCGATCCACGGTTTGTCGAGATTTCGACCGGTGACGCCGGTGTCCGACGCAACGATCGACGTTCCGAGGAATGAAAATGGATCTCGCTTTTCGCGGTTGTTGTCATCGATGAACCGCGACACGAATACGGCACTGGCGCCGTTGGTTCCGCGATTGAACGCGAGACCCAGGTAGTACATCAATCCGTTCGTGCCGGCGCGCACCACGGGATCGGCGGCGGCTCCATAGAATCTCAGTGGCGATTGACTGCGGAGCGGGTCCTGCGGATATCCAGGAATCAGCGTGCTCGTCCACCGCTGTCCACCATCAGTGGACTTGAAGAGACCGAGCCATGCATCGCCAGTCTCAATCGCGTCTGGCAGGCCGGGAAGATCGACCGTTCGATAGTCGTTTGCACCCGCGAGCAGATGCAGCGGATTCCGCGTCGACGCGGCAACCGATGGTTCATTCTGACGCTGGAGAAATGGATCGCCATCGTAGAGGTTTGTACCGGACACCATGTTGACGTTACGACCGGGAATCTGCGCGTGTATCAACGCGGACCCGAGCGCGGCTGCAGCGGCCAGCGCCTGGGCCAGGCGGCGGACAGTCATCGAACTTCCTCCGAATTCGAGAGACAGAGCGACGGCTTGTTGTGTGATTGAGAGCGGCGATTATATGTCAGCCGGACGAGGTTTCTGGTGGGATTAAACGATTACATTTCTGAGGATTTGATCGGAAACCTTTAGTCGCCCTGTCATCGGACTACTATTCTGCCGGTCCATTGATTCCCTGCTGCGGTCGTCGGCGGCGGATTGTCATGATCGTGAAATCCGCACGTCTTCGCGGTCACGAGATTGCCTGTCTCGCGACTCAGTCCCGTCGTCAACACACCAACTGAATTGATCTCGGTGCAGTCGCTGTGATCGGGATGCGGATCGGAAGCCATGTCATGACGACGTGAATCCTGATTGATGAACAGCACGCGCGTGCCGGGCGGAACGGTCAACTCCTTCGGCGAGACCCCGCTCGACGTGAGTGTAAACGTGTAGGGATTGGAGGGAGTCGTCGGTGGCGCGGGCGTGGAGCTACCGCCGCCGCACGACGCAAGAAGCAGCACGAGGATCAGGACGAGCACCAGCACTCGGTCCTGATTATCCCGGGCTGCGCGATGAATGGCAACGAGCGGGTGCGTTTACTGCACGACGATTCGACCCTTCAGAGAATTGTTCTCTGAGGCGTTGTGATCGTGATAGCCGCACGAGCCGGTGTTTGCAAACCCGAAGGTTGTCTTCGATTGCCCCGGCTGCAGGAGCCCGACATTCGCGATCGACGGGCAGTCGGTATGTGCCGGATGCGGATCCGATTCCATATCGTGTGTTCCCGAGCTGTTGTTCGTGAATGTCACGCTCTGACCAACGGCAACGGTGACTGGAGTCGGGCTGACTGCACCGTTCGCCCCGATCGTGATCGTAGCGCCCACCGCGCCCACCGAACCGGTCGATCGCACCACTGGTGCCGATCCGCCTGGAGAAGTTGGCGAGCTCCCGCCACATGCCGCCATAACGATCAATGCCGCAACGCTCGCGGCCTGTGCTGTCAGAATCCGATTACCAAGGTTCACCGTTTATGCTCCTAACTCGCAGAATGTTTTAGAGAGATCGATCGATTAGAAAAACTTGCGTGCGATGTTGAAGCCGATGTACCAGTTGTCGTAGTTGATTGCCCCGGTGGCAACCTGCCCAAGTGTGGTTCCGAACCCGTTGGAGAAATTGAGCTGGAAGAGATGTCCTCCCGCGCGTCCTTCGACACCGAAGCTCATTTGCTGCGCGCCCAAATCGAACCCCGCCAGGCGCGGCGTGATCTCGCCGACCAGATACAGCGATGGTCGCACGCGAAGCCGCGTGCCCAGCCCGAGCATGAGCGTGTTCTGGTCGCCCGTCTCGAACGGACTCGAGTTGATCACGAACATCGGCTCTGCGTACAGAGCCGCGTATCGTGCGACATTGCGCGAGACGATTGCGCCGAGAGTACTCTTGTGATGCTCCTGAAGGTTATTTGCCCCTTCGAACGTCGCGATTCCATCCAATCCGATCGCCTTTCCATCGCGCTCGGTCCAGAACGAGTGCTGTCCGAAAATCTGTATCGTGCGATCGCTCGTCCGATGGACGCCAACCTGCGTGCCGCGCATCAGACCGTAGCGGAGCTCGAGGCCAATCTGCGCGCCCGAGTCGAATCCGAACAAGTCGGACACCAGATCTCCGAAGTCCCCCTGCCCGAGCGATCGGGTAAATCTGTGGGTAACCCTGAACGCCAGCTTGTGCACTGGCATCCGCAACGTTGTCGGCAGCGCCGCGAGATTGAAGTCCGGTTGCAGCGCGTCCACGCGAGCGTCGGGATCGGATTGATCCGGCTGATCGGGAGGCGCTTGGGTTGTGGGCGTTTGAGCTGGCGGAGTCTGAGCGGAGGCAGTCAGCGGCACCAATACGCACACGAGGACCAGAAGCATCGGTCGGAAACACGTCATCTTAAGAACCTTCCATCGCAAAGGGGATGCCGCTTATTTGCCCCCAAGTCCAGCGAAACCGTCACTTAGCGGAGCACTCGATTACCCGAGTCGTAAGCTGTTACACGGGGCGTAAGGGGCTGCTATTCAACCCGATGTTTCGCGAGGTAGTAACTGAGGGCCCGCTGACTGATCCCCATGACTTCCGCCGCATCCTTCTTCACTCCGCCTGAGCTGCTGAGCGCGCGGCGGACGGTTTCGCGCTCGGCCCAATCGAGGTTCTGGCGCAGGTTCAGCGACGGCAGACTCGCGGGCGTTGTCGTGTTCACACCGAGTATCCGTACTACGTCGGGGCCGATGATCGGGGAAGGTGATAGCACCACTGCGCGCTCGACGGTGTTCTCGAGTTCGCGTACGTTTCCCGGCCACTCCGCCGATTGAAGCGCGTCGAGAACACCGGGCTCCATGCCGTCGATCCGCTTCCCGGCCCGTTGCGCGTGCTTGGCGATGAAATGGTCGACGAGGACGGCCACGTCCTCCCGCCGCTCTCTGAGTGGCGGGATGTGGATCGGAATGACGTTGAGGCGGTA
>DASTVZ010000120.1:0-6077 GCA_035758845.1 Vicinamibacterales bacterium | reverse complement strand
GCACGGCGTGGAGATCACGCTATCGCCCGCGCAGCGCGCCGAAGTGAAAAAGCAGTTCGAAGGGTCGCCAATCAAGATTGGCGGCCTTGGAACAACGTGCGAATTTCACGCCGCCGACCAGGCGATCGTCCGCAAGAACATTGACGAGACCAAGGAGTGGATCAAGCTCGCGAAAGATCTCGGGTCGCCGAGTGTGAAGGTGCGTCCAAACGGACTCGTAAAGGATGTTCCCGAAGAGAAGACGCTCGAGCAGATAGGAAAATCTCTTGCCGAGTGCGCCGCCTTTGCCCAGGATCACGGCGTCAAAGTGCAGCTTGAAGTCCACGGCACTGAGACACAACGCGTGCCCCGCATTCGCAAGATCTTTGATTACGCCGGCAATCCTCAGGCGCTTCGCGTGTGCTGGAATTCAAACCAGGCGGACTTGCTCGATGGGGGATTCGACGCCAACTTCAAGCTCCTCAAGAACCAGATCGGTCAGATCCATATGCGTGATCTGATGCTCGAGGAATACCCGTGGCGCAAGCTGATCAGCAATCTTGCGGAAATGAACTTTCCGGGTTACTGCTTCGCCGAGATTCCCGAATCGACAGATCCAGTGCGCGTGCTGAAGTACTTCAGAGGGATGTTCAGGGCATATCAGGGACTATAGTGCTGACGCTGAAATTGTTGGTTGCTGATTTCTGATTGCTGAATTGGGGACTACTTCAATCAGCAATCAGCAATCGCAAATCAGCATGTTCAGGATCCTCCCCTTCCGAGCCAGTGCAGCAATCCCAGCGTAAGCCACGGCACGTACGTAATGAGCAGCACGCCCACGGCGAGGATTCCCAGCATTGGTAACGTCGCCCACGTGACCTCGAGCACAGGTTTCCTGAACCGCACTGACGCGAGCAACAGGTTGAGGCCCAGCGGTGGATGCAGGAAACCAAGCTCGAGATTGGCGACGAAGATTATCCCCAGGTGCACGTAGTCGATACCGTACGCCTCCGCAAGCGGCAGGATCAACGGCACGACCACGACGATGGCCGAGAAGATGTCCATCAGCGTGCCGACGATCAGCAGGAACACATTCAGGGCGAGCAGGAAAACGAGTCGTGAGTGGATGTGCGATTGCGTCCATTCGACGAGCCGCGTCGGCACCTCTGCATACACCAGGTAGTCGGTGAGTCCGGCGGCGACCGCGAGAATGACCAGGACGCCGCCGACCAGCGCGACGCAGTCCGCAGCGACGCGAAGCACGTCGTTCCACGTTGGCAAATCCCGGTGAATGAACCGCTGCACGATGAGCGTATACAACGCCGCGAGCGGCGCGGACTCGACGAGCGTGGCGATGCCACCGACGAATGCGCCGACGACAAAAACCGGGAGGAACAACTCCCACTTAGCTTCCCACAACGCCGCGAACGCTTCAGAGAGTCGGAAAGGCCGCCGCTCGGCGTGCGTCAGCGTGCCTTCGCGGACGCCAAGCATCGCGAGAAGTCCGAGCATCAGGATTCCTGGCAGCAGCCCGCCGATGAACAGATCTTCGATTGACGCCTTCTGCGACACGATGCCGTAGAGCATCAACGGCAATGACAGAGGAAAGAGGAGACCGAGCGAGCCCGACGCGGTCAGCAGGCCGATCGAGAAACGCTCGCGATAGCCGTCACCGACCAGCGCCGGAAGCAGCAGTCCGCCAAGCACGAGAATCGTGACGCCCGATCCGCCGGTAAACAGCGTGAAGAATGCGCACAAGGTTGCCGCGGCCACGGCGGTCCCGCCAGGCGCCCACCCTACCCAGGCGCGGAAGACGCGCAGCAGTCGTTCGGACGAACGTCCTTCCGCGAGCAGGAATCCGGCGAGGGTGAACAGCGGAATTGCCGCAATCCCGGTCGACGTCGTCAGCTCCTGATAGGCCATCATCGGAAGGACGACCGGCGGATTGCCGCGCGTCAGCGATGCGAACAATGCAAACCCGCCGAGCAGCGCGAAGATCGGTGCGCCGGCGATGCCGGCGATGATGACGAGGATGAACCAGGGGAGAACCGACTGATTCTCCAGCATCTCGCGATTGTGGTTGAGCAGGATCCCGGCGACGATGCCGAGCGCGGCGATGGCGCGTCCCTGCCACTTCGGGGATGCGCGCCAGACGAGGCGGAGCGCAATGAGAGTGAACCCGATTGGAAGCGCGAGGTCGGCCACCCAGGTCGGCAGCCCTGCGGCGACGTGATCTCCCGCGATGCGATCGCTGCGAACGAGAGCGCCGCCGCCCAGCGCGAAGATCGTCGCGATCAGTGCGCCGATCGTGCCTGACACGATGTGCGCGATGTCGCCGATCGCGCCCTTTGGCAGGAACTCACCCGTGGCGAGGGTCAGCAGTTTGCCGTCGCGCGCCGCAATTGCGGCGCCCAACATTCCCAGCCACAACGTGAGGGTCGCGGCAAACGCTCCGGACCCGGGAATCGTCGTACCGAAAAACCGCCGCGACGCAATTTCGGCGAGCGGCAGGATCATGATGCCCGCGAGCGCCACGCTCGCGATGCGGTTTTCGCTATCGGTCGCGAACGCCTTCAGCAACTACTTGCCCTTGGACTTCCTGAGGCGATCGCGTTCCTGCACCGCCATATCAAAGACGTCCGTGGGAACCATGTCGCCACGCATCGTCGAGACGAGCTGAGTGGCGGCGGTGCGGAACTCCGCGGCGGCTTTCGCATCCAGCGTGATCACCTGAAGCCCGCGGGCAACCATCTGCTTGACCGATTCGGCGTCCTGGGCGGGCGCTTCGGCGCGCACGCGCTTTTCCAGCGCTTCAGCCGCGGCGCTGACCTTCGGCTTGTCTTCGGCGCTGATGCGGTTCCAGGCCTGGTTGGAGATGATCATGGCTCCGGTCAACGGGGCGATGTGGAGATCGAGCATGTATTTCGCGTCGCGGAAGATCTGCAGCGACAGCGCGAGATACGCCGGATTCGGTGCCGTGTCGATCAGGCCGGTCGACAGCTTCAGCTGCGCGGGGATGTCGGCGGGGAGCAGCGCGACCGGATGGAAGCCATTCTGGACGTACCACTGAACCCACTTGTCGGCGCCTTTACTCGTGAACAGCTTCGCGGCTTTCACATCGGCGAGCGATCGTAACGGCTTCTTCGAGAACACCTGAACCCATCCGCCCGTGCCCCAGCTGAGGAGGTGGAAGCCCTTTGCCTGCAGCCGTTGTTCGAGGAGCGGCGTCAACTTTTTCTCGACCGCGATTTCCTCCTCATCGCTCTCGAAGAAGAACGGCATCGCGAAGACATTGAACGCATCATCAAGTTCGGCAAGGCCGGCCGCGGTCAGGAATGATGCCTGGAGCGTGTCGATGCCGGGGCGCATCTTTTTGATCGTGGTCGATTCATCACCCTGGATTCCGCCCGGATAGACGGTGAGCGTAACGCGGCCACCGGTGTCCTTGTTCCACGTGTTGCCCATGTCGAGCAGCGCCTTGTGCCATGACGTATTGGCTGGCGCGAGCGTCGCAAGTTTGATCTCGCCGGGCGCCGCGAGGATCAGCACCGGCGCCGCAAGAAGAGGAAAGGCAACGAGCAGGAACCGTTTCAGGGCAGACATGTTGGTGAACACTCCTTACTTCGTAAACATCGTCTCAATGTGATCGAGCAGGGCTTGCGCGCGGCGCTGCTGCACGAGCGTGACCAGCCGCACCGACGGATCCTTTTCCGGATCGATGGCGAGCGCCGTGTGCAACAGCTTTTCAAATTCCGCGCGGTCCTGCGCCGGCAGCGCCACGCCCGTCGCGAGTGCCACATACGGTCCCGGAGACAACCCCTTCTGCAATTCGACGGCGCGAGCGAAATGCTGACGCGCACGTTCAGGATCGCCGCCGAGCGCGGCAGGCAGACTATCGAGCGAGATGAACATTTCGTGCAGCGCCCCCTTGTTCCAGCCCTCGTCGAGCGCGAGCGCGCGCTCTGCCAGGGCCCGAACGACGGGCATGTCGACGACGAGATCCGGCTTGTCGATGCCGAGGCTGATCGCCGATCCCCATGACGCCGCCATCCAGTAGAGCAGCGGCACATCTTTCTTTTCTGCTTTCGCGAGAGCGGGCTCGGCGTCCGTCAACAGTTTCTGGCTGATGCCTGGAAAGCGCACCTCCATTGCCCGCAAGCAATAGCCCTTGGCCCGGAGATACAGCTTGAGTGCCCGCTGGTTGAGGTGGGCGACTTGGTCATGATGCTGCGCTTCACCGAGCACCGCGGCTTCGGTTTCGAGATAGGCGACGCCGTACTGCGTGAAGTTGCTGCAGGTCGCAATCAGCAGATCCTTGTTCTTTGGCGCCGAATCAAGCAGCGATTCGTACAGCTTCAGCCCGAATGGAATCGCGTCACCGACGAGCTCGAGATCATCGTCGCGAGTGAAGACGTCGCCGCTCGACGCGAGCGTGCTCGCCACCATGCCCACGGCTTTGCGCTGCACCAGCCCGCACGCCGGCAACGTGGTCGCGGCGAGGGTGATGACGATGAAACGGGGCAAAACGGTCCGAGATCGGGCCAACGTCGGCATGCGGAATTAGAAATTGTACAACGTCATCGCCGGATTCCTTCAGTGTCCAGTATCGGCCGGGTTGACTGAGGAGTCGTGAGGGAACGGTGAAGAAACGATGAACACTCGGGACATTGCGTGCAGTCCCAGCGATCGCTTTCAGCTCTTCACCTGCCAACTCTCGGGCACTTCGACATACGACCGATCGAGCTCGGACGTTGACGAACATCCGAGCAGCTTGATCGTGCGCAGCAGATCAGCGCGGAGAATTTCGATGGCGCGGCGCACGCCTGCCTCGCCGGCCGCCCCAAGGCCGTACGCATACGCGCGCCCAACGAGCACGGCCTTCGCCCCAAGACAGAGCGCCTTCGCGACGTCACTGCCGCGGCGAATCCCGCCGTCAACGAGCACTTCGATCTGTCCCTTTGTGGCGGCCACGACTTCCGGCAATGCGCGAATGGTCGCATGCACATCATCGAGCTGACGACCACCATGATTTGACACGACGATCGCGTCGGCCCCGGCATCAATCGCGCGGCGAGCATCGTCACCGATGTGCACGCCTTTGACCACGATCTTTCCTTCCCAGGCCTCGCGAATCCACTTGAGATCCGCCCAGGTGACGACTGATGCCTCGAGCGCGGTGCCGACGTCGGCGTAGAGCATCGGCCCCTCGCCGGGAAGGACGACGTTCGGGAATTTCATCAGACCGCCGTCGCGGAAAAATCCGGCGAGCCAGCGGGGCTTGACGGCGAATTGCGCGACGAAGGGCAGCATCTTCCACGGATTCCGCGTGACCAGCTCCTTCATGCCGTTGCGCAAATCGCGCTCGCGCATGCCGGCGACGGGCGTATCGATGGTGACGACAATTGCCGAATAGCCTGCTTTGCGCGCACGGGCGATTGCCGCGCGCGCGACGTCGTGGCCGCCAACCAGGTAGAGCTGGTACCACGCTGGACCGCTCGTGGCTTGCTTGACATCTTCGAGCAGGCAGCCGGACAGGGTCGACAGCGTGTAGATCGTGCCGAACGACCCGGCGACACGGGCCGCGACTTCCTCGCCTCGCGGATAGAACATTCGCGAGCTGCCGACGGGCGCGAGGATGATTGGCATCGCGATCTCGGTTCCCAGCACTGTCGTGCGCAGGTCGTACCGGGGTGCGGCGACGGCGCAGCGTGGACGGAAAATGATCTCGTCATAGGCGCGAGAATTTCGCTCGAGCGTATGCTCGCGATCGGCGCCGCCATCGATGTAATCGAACACCGCTCGTGGGAGCCGTCTGCGCGCGCCTCGCCGCAAATCTTCGATGTTGACCACGCGGGCTGTGTTCATGTCGACGCCATATTATGATGACGGCGCCCAAAATGACGTGGACGCCGTGGATTCAGGTCTACGATCCTCTCGCCAGCGCGTGGCTGAGCACGGCAGCAGCCGCGTTGCCCATCGTATTGCTCCTCGCCACGCTTGGGCTCCTCGAATGGCGGGCGCACTATGCCGCGCTCGCCGGACTGGTGTCGGCGCTGGCGATTGCCGTCCTCGTTTACGGCATGCCGGCTCCAACCGCG